>CAZAUF010000001.1:0-193832 GCA_964488555.1 uncultured Candidatus Saccharibacteria bacterium
ACTATATATTGTAATAAACTTATATTTATATTATAATTTTAAATTGTTCGGAGAAATTCTCCGACGCTTTTAGTAGAAAGGACTCATCGTGGGTCTCAGGAAAAGATTAACGCCTCTTTTTGCTGCTGGGGCAATCGCATTAGGTGGCTTACTTGCGGCACCTGTCGCACAAGCCACAGGAAATCCGAGTGCGCTTGATCGTGGTGACTTTACGATTCAGTGTAAGGCTCAGTACGGGGCTTACGGTTGGGCAGCACAGCTTACCGGCAGCACGGCCTATGGCTGGAAGTGTGTCTATCTCACCGACTTCGGTGACCAGCGAGATATCAGTATTAACTCGTACTGTATGAACCACTGGGGTGTGTGGGCAATGACAACCAATCCGTCTGATCCTTATTCTTGGAAGTGCCAAGGCTACTAGGAGCGACCCTCTGCTTTCTTCGTGAAAGCAGAGGGTACTCCATAAATTATTGATTATCAAAAAATTCTGCACGCACAATATCCTCTATGCGAGGATATTTATTTCATGAAGACTATCTGAGTTTTGCGATGACGTCGAGGAGTTTTTTGGGGGTGATTTCTGCTTTGATGAGGTATGCGTCGGCGTGGTGCTCCATGGCCATACGCGATTCCTCGTCCTGCTCGAAGTTGGTCAGGATGATGATTTTGGTATCGGGTATCAAATCTTCTTTGCCCCGGAGAGCTTCCATGATCTCATTGCCGCGTCGCTCGGGCAGCATAACATCGAGCAATATGAGGTCATACGGCTTGTTGCGAGCTGCGATCAGGCCGTCGTTGCCGCCGACCATCCAGTCAACTTCGTAGCCGGCCTTTTTGAGGCTGCGGACGTACATTTCACCGATAAAGCGGTCGTCTTCGATAACGAGTATTGATTTGATTGGCATTGCGTCTATGATAATACAAAATAAGCGGTTTGACCAGATAAAAATATTAGCTGAGAGAGGTCGGTAAAAAGACTTATCCGCGATACATCGAGTGGTTACGAATCCACCCGCCGCCATGCTCTATGAGCGAGGCGTTGGAGCTGTTGCTAGCCTTGAGTTTGGTGGCGACGGTGTCATATATCGGCAGCGTGAAACTGAAGGTCGAGCCTTCATTCTCAACACTGCGAGCCGTGATAGTGCCGCCGTGGGAGGAGACAATGGCCTTGCAGATGTAGAGGCCTATGCCGGTTCCGGCGACCGTTTCACGGCTGCGGTGTGAGCGATAAAATTTGTGGAACAGGTTCGGCAAGACACTTGTCGGCATGCCGATACCGCGATCGATGACAGAAATCTCGACAAATCCAGGAACCGGACGCGCCATGACGTGGACCAACCCGCCCTCATTGCTGTATTTGATGGCGTTGTCGATGAGATTACCAAGGACTTCGCCGACGGCATTGGCATCGGCTGCAACAGTGGGCAGACTTTCGGGAATGTCGACCACTAGCAGACGGTTCTGTGCCTGTGCGCGTAGCTGCATGTCATCGGAAATCAAGTCGTATACGTGCCGGACGCTTTCTTCGGTGAGGTGTAGCTTGAGGTGACGACGATCATAGCGCGACGCGTTGAGGATGTTGTTGACGTAGCTGGTTAGGCGGTTCGCAGTGACGGTGAGACGCTGCATGAGCTCAGCCTGGTCGTCCTCGAGCACGGGCCCTAGCTCCTCTTGGAGTACGTCCAGGTAGCCGCGTATGACAGTGATAGGTCCGCGCAGTTCATGTGCGGCAAACGAGATAAAGTCCAGTTCATCCTCTTCGGGCATATAGACACCGGTCCTGTCCAGCATAGTGATGACGGTTTCGGCGGTGCTGTTTTTGCGGTAACTGACAACGACGTCAAAGATACGGCGGTCCTTTTCGCCGGGCAGCTTGTTGGCGACGCGAGACCAGGTACGCTCGGCCGACAGTTTGTTTCTGACGCTTTTTTCCAGCCAGTTGGTCAGCGAGTCATGCTCAGGAAACAGTAGATCAAGCACATCGTTGTCTTCGGTGTCTTTGCGGATGGGCGCGTGGCGGTTGGCGTAGATGACTTTGTGGTCCTTGTCCATGATGACGAGCCCCGGTGACATGTTGTCGAGACCATCCATGATGGAGCTGTCGATAGTGGCAGCTGGTGCTGCAGGCGTGTTGTTTTTAGCTGCTAGTTCGTACACTGTTTGCAGGACTTCTTTGAAGCCATCGTTGTCATACTCATATGCATTGGGGTTGGGCGGTTTGGCTGCAGACGGTTCTCCAGACACCAGCACGATAGCTTGCACGAGATCCCGGAACGGACGCCCAATCATATGGATGAGCCAGATAGTCACGGCATTGTGTAGTATGGATGCAAACAGTGCAATCAGGAAGAACCATGGCACGCTGAGTTGGATGATGCCAGTAAGCTGAAGTGTCGTCATGATGATGAGCATCACGCTGCACTGCGCGGCGGTGATGGTGATATAGGTACGACCACGGAACTTACGCCAGTAATCGCGCATGAGTGGCTGCTCGCCAGGTCGTTTGGTCGTGCTGGACTTTACTTCCATGTTACCTTTCCACTCTGGTTGGCCGGTACGGCTGTGATCCATGTCTGACCTCGATTGAGGACGATCGGGTCGCCGTTTTTGTCGACAAAACTGATCTGGCTGCTGCGATTGGCCTTTTTCCACTTACCCGATATCACGGTGCCATTTTGGAATACGCGAACACGACCGCTGCCGGTCGTCTTGATGTGTTCACGGTATCCGTCTTCGAAAACAAGGCTCATTTGTGTATCCATTACGATAACGACGCTTGGTTTGATAACACCAGCTTCGCGGTCCAGGTGTTTTGCGCCGCCCACATAACGAGTGTATGTATTGGTCGTCGCATCATACCGGTAATGGTTATTATACACTGGACTACTGATAGTGACATTGATTTTGGTAGCATTGGGCTCGGCGGCGGCTTTACCCTCTTGGCGCGGCCAGGATGTGAATTTCGATGTCGTGTATCCCTTGCGCTTGTTGAGCGCGTCCAGACGCTTAAAGTTGGTGTAGACGTTGTGTGGCGCGTAGCGATCAGTTGCGCGCCAGTAGGACGCGCCGTTGAAAAACTCGTCGATGTCGTGGTATGTGCCGTTACGAAGTTCGCGCAGTGCGAACAGGCTGCCGCCGACGTGTGCAACCGATGCCTGAAACGGTGCGACCCAATCGACGAAATAGAGGCGCACGCTGCGGACGGGTCCGATAAGCTTTGGCTTATCCTCCTGGTAGAGTGCCAGAAAGCGTGTGATGCCGCCTTCGGCGATTGCTTCGTAGACTACCCCGGCGTCTTTGAGCCCCGACTGCGGTCTGGCGGCGGGGCTGTTTTCGATCATGATGGCAGTGACGGCTCGCTTGGTAGTGGCTTCATCGGGCACCTCCTTGCCGGTCAGGGGTGAGTAATATTTGGGCTTTGGCGGCACGGACGGTACCGGTGTGGATTTTGCCACTGGTGCTGGCTGTGGCGAACGATACACCACCGCCCATACGATGACCGCTGCGACAAGAAGTAGACCGGCGGTCGCGATAACGACCGCCGCGATGCGGTGGCTACGAATCCATGATTGGATACGCGCAATGGGGTTTTTATGGATGCCCAACATAAGCTTTAGCACCATTGTAACAGATGGTGCACGAGTTTTCTGTGTATTCTGTCCAGATAATTATTCTGTGCTGTCGATGGCCTTTTGCAATCGGTCGAGTACGCGGTCACGACCGAGGATTTCCATGGTTTCGGGTAAGCCAGGGCTGAATGGTGCCCAGGTGAGCGCGAATCGGACGAGGCTAAAGAGCGTGCCGGGTTTTTCGCCGGTTTGTTCAAGTAGTCTGTTTAGCGTTTCCTGCAGTGCTTCGGCATTGAATTCGGTTGATTCCAGTGCGGTTTTGGCGGCTGTGAGCAGATCTACGTGACGTGCGCGGTCGAGTTTTTTGAGCTGCTTATTGTCGTCGATCATCGACCAGTCGGGTGTCAGCTCGGTGAAGAAATACTCCGTGAGCAGCGGCAGATCGGTGAGGGTCTTAAGTCGGTCCTGCGCGAGTGCAAGGACTCGGCGTTTATAGGACTCCTCTGCCCTGTCTGCTTCGGCTGGCCAAAAGTCGGCTACTCGATTCCATAGATCATCGAGCGAGAGGTCGCGGATAAACTGTCCGTTCATCCACAGTAGGCGTTTTTCGTCAAAGCGCGCGCCGCTCTTTTGCACGCGGTCCAGGCTGAATTTTTCTATCAGCTCTTCGCGGGTAAAGACTTCCTGCTCTGTGCCATCATTCCACCCGAGCGTGGCGATGAAACTTAGTAATGTCTCCGGTAAGTAGCCGTCTCGGATGTAATCCAGTACGTCTTTTGCGCCGTCGCGCTTGCTCAGTTTCTTGTTGCCCTGCTCGTTCATGATGTGGGGCATGGTGGCGAGGACTGGATGTGTGATTTCGAGTGCTTCGTAGAGATTCAGGTAGTTCGGCATGCTGCTCAGAAATTCCTGACCGCGGATGACGTGCGTGATTTTCATCAGATAGTCGTCGATGATATGCGCGAAGTTATACGTCGGGTAGCCGTCGGATTTGATGAGGATGAAATCGTCGATGACTTCAGGACCACTATGTAAGTCGCCCATGACTTCATCGTGCCATTCGTAGGGCTTGGGGTCGGATTTGAACCGTAGCGGCATGGTGCCGTCCCATGCGGGTGGGTTTTCTGGTCGGTGATTGCGGTACAGAAACGGTCGCTTCTCTGCCTGGGCCTGCTCGCGGAATTGCTGCACTTCTTCCGCCGTGTACGGGTCGGCGTATGCCCTGCCTGCGTCGATGAGTTTCTGCGCCCATTCTTTGTAGATGTCTAGCCGGTCGCTCTGGCGGTACGGTCCGTGGTCGCCGCCGATATCCGGCCCTTCGTCATATTGCAGGCCAAGTGCCTTCAAGCTTTGGATCAAGTGCTCGGCGGAACCCTCGACTTCTCTGTTTTTGTCGGTGTCTTCGAGTCTAAGCACGAACTGTCCGCTAGCTCGCCGCGCCACCAGCCATGCGAAAAGTGCCGTGCGAATACCGCCGACGTGCAAATAGCCGGTTGGACTTGGGGCAAAGCGAGTACGGACCACACTATGCACCGACGCCCTGCCATCCGACGCAGTCGGATGCGCTGGCGTCTCTCGACGCCCCACTGTGTTGTCAGCTCCAGTACTCACTTCACCGTACCCTTTGTACGGCTCGTTCCGTGCTTCACTGTCGCCTTGTGGTGCATCCGAGTGCAAAGTGTGGTTTGTCATTAACGATAATTATAACAGATGCCACGGTCCGTTTGTGTCGTGATACAATAAGCATATATGAGCGACGATCAATTTACGATACTGTTTAAAGAAATCAAAAAACTTGATGCCCGTATGGAAAATATGGCAACAAGGGACGATATCGCTGAACTTCGTGATGAGATGCAAACAGGATTTGATCAAATCGCCTCTTGACTGGATGATGACGATACGGAACGTGCAGCCCTAGAGTCACAAGTCGATCGTCATGAGGGTTGGATTCACCAGCTGGCTGATGGTACGAGCATTGAACTAGCTTCATAGAAGTCTGAGATATAAGGTTCATCCTAAGGGATGTTATTTAAAGATTACTTTTTCGGTCGAGGCGCGATGGTGATATTGGACATACCTTCACCGATGGCGGCCATACCCGCCCCTATGCTGCCAAGGCCGCGCACGAATGCACGCCAGTTTTCGCGGCGGCGAGCCTTTTTTTGCTCTGGTGATTTCCAGTATGCATCCAGGTGCTGACTCACCTGTTCGCGCATAGTTTCAGTACTTCCGGGTTTTGCCTTTTCGAGAATAGCCGTTAACTCTTCTAAACTCCAGCCGTCCTGGTCGATCATTTTGATGCACTCATCATAGAGTCGCTCATCAATTTCTCGTGCGATTTCTAGTAGTACTTCACGCTGAATGTCGTATACAAGGTTGACTGCGTCGGCGGCGTCTTCGGAAGGCTCACGCGGATATTCGTTGGTCATTATTGTCAGTATATCAGATTGCAGTTCTTGTGTGGTCAAGGACCAGGAGCATTTACAAGAGGCTTGTCGCGATGCGCCGTATCTGATCGCTGCTGAGTGGCGCGTCGCCCTCGATGGTATAGAGGATGCCGCCGTTGACCCAGGCGGCGTTGTTGTCGTAGGTATAGATAGTCAGGCCTCGCTCGGTGTATGGTATATAGTCGAATCCGGCCTTAGGTGACACGTAATTGTCGAGGAGTGCGGTGCTGTCCCAGCTGCTTTTGCTTTGGCTGATGGTAAAGTTTTGTAGACCGGCATTTGCTTTGAAGTTCATGCTGACTCGGCCGTCACTGTACTTGACCGGACCGTTCAGCGCGTAGCCATCAGGACGATAATCAGGATAGGAAGCCTCGATGCCTGCCTGTGCGGCTGCCACGCGGACAGAGAGCGATGGCATGTTGAGATATGTGAAGTATCCTCCCAGCATGACAACAGCCAGCGAAGCGGATAGTACGGCGACCAGTCGCTGGCGCGGGCGGATTCGAGATTTGAGCGGACGACGCTTACGAGTCTTTCCTACTGCCGTCTTGATAGCGTCTTCCTTGATGTCTTTGGCGGTGATGGTGTTTGTGAGCGGCTGAGATTTGATTTCCGAGAGCGTGTGTGCCTTGACGACATGCGGGTGCGGTGCAGGTGGCGGTGCTGGCGCGACCTCTACGGTCTTTGGGCTTAGCGCACCGACCGGGTGCGGTGCAAACTTATGGATATTGGCGTTTTTGTGAGGACGAGCGATATCCATGTGTCTGGCTGGAGACTTGTGGCCAATGATAGCGTGCTGCGGCTGAGGCTTCTGGAGTGCTCTGCGACGAAGTGTTTGCGAACGCTGCGGAGTACTATGCAGCTTGGTTGCCGGTGCCAGTTTCTTGCCGGAGCGTTTCACGGGCAAGCCGGTCACAGCATCGTAATCCTGACCATTGATGCTGATTGTGGCGGTTTTCCTCATCCTATCCCCTTATGCCTACTTTGTAATTATTATCTTATGCATATGCGACAATTTTTGCAATAGCAAAAGCGGGACGGTTCCGTAAAACTAAAGCTATTTGCTATACTATGTGCATATGAAACGCCAATTATCCACTGAGCGGCAGCCTTGGCTGCGAACGGCGATTTATAGCTTTATGACACTCACGGTTACGGTCATCGTGTCTATGCTGATGCTTGTCGTGTTGGGGTATAACTTCAATCAAAAGGACGGCCGCCTGGAGCAAGGCGGTTTGTTGCAGTTCAAAAGCATACCGAGTGGCGCGACGGTCACTCTGGATCAAATGCGACTCGGCTCTCTGACGACGACGAAAACCACCGTGACCTCAGGCAGTCACTTTGTGACGTTCGACCGGGACGGTTATCGACGCTGGCAAAAAACAATCAACGTGACGCCTGGTCAGGTGGGCTGGTTGAACTACGCTCGTTTGATTCCACAAACAATCACGCCGCAGACGCTCCATGCATATACCACCCTGTCGGGGGCATTGGCATCTCCGAGTCGTAATTATATGCTACTGCATGAAGTCGCGAATCAGCCGACGTTTACGCTGGTAAACATACAGAGTGATACGCTCCGTTACGATCAATTAACATTGCCCGCCGACAGTTATACTAAGCCAACTGTCAATTCACAGCATTCATTTATATTGGATAGTTGGAGCCTGGATGATCAGGCGGTACTGATACGTCATACCTATGACAAGAAAACAGAGTGGGTTCTGCTTGACCGTGATGAGCCGGAAAAATCGGTCAATATAAACACGGCGTATGGTATAACCCCGTCGCGTGTGGAGTTTGCTGGCAAGGGCAACAGATTGCTGTTTGTCCAGACAGACGACATGGTGCGCCGCATCAATTTGAGCGATCAGACGCTGTCGCGACCGCTTGCTACCGGTGTCCACAACTTTACTGGCTATGATGACAAGACAATTGTCTACGCTGCAACGATAAATGGTGCTGAGAAGCGCGCGGTAGGATACGCATCGGTGGATAACGCTCAGCCTGTCACTATCGCCACCTACCCTGCCAGTGACAAGCCGCTGCTTGCTGGCATGGCACATTATTTTAGCCAGCGATACGTTGCAGTTGTCCACGGTACGACCCTGACGGTGCTTACGGGTGATTTGCCAACTCGTGACAGTGAAGGTTCGATGAAGACACTGGCGACCCATGAGGTGCCAGCTGGTGCCACGGAACTGACAATTAGTACGAAAAACCGGTTTGCGGTGGTGACGCTACCCGACGGTTTTGCAACGTATGATCTGGAGCTGCGTAAGTTTGACAAGACGACATGGTCGAGCGAACCTGAGAAGTTGCAGCCGCTACACTGGCTCGATGATTATATGCTGTGGTCTGACTATGGCGGCGAACTGTGGTTTTATGAATTTGATGGAGCTAACCGCCAGAATATTATGCCGGTTGCCGAAGGTTTCGCTGCGAGCCTGAGCCCGAATGACAAGTATCTATATGCTATTGCCAAGACAGACGATGGCTATGAGTTGCGTCGAGCACTCATGATCCTGCAGTAACGCTAACGCGCGCCAAACAGACGCTGCAGCGCGGACGGACCATTGCCCGGCATATCTGTGCTGCCGCCTGTATTGGTAGCATCGCTAGCAGGTTTGGCCTTGGCAGGATCTGGCGATATCTGCTCGGCATAGACAAGCAAGCGGTTGAGTGCCGTACCGATGGGCGTACAGGTAATGAGCGTCAGGTATGGTTTGTCGTCGTGTCCCAGCAGTGCCTGTACATCGGTTGGCTTGACGACCTTTTTCTTGGTGACAGTATAGGTGTAGCGTGTCGATTCGTAATGCATGTAGATCGTGTCACCGGTTTTGAGTTTGTCTAGCTGGACGAATATCCACTTGTAGTCACCAGGATCAAACAGGTCATTGCTGGAGTGACCGGCTATGACAGTGTTGCCCTTTTGTCCTGGCACACTGTTGGCTCCCGGGATGGCGAAATGTGCCACGCCTTTGAACATGGCATCCATCTGTGATTTGTGGTCGCTACCGACACCGTAGATGACCGGCACATCGACGTTGATTTTGGGGATGATAAGCCGTGGCTCGGCCGATACTCGAGTGCCAGATATAGGGTCGACAATGATGTTTTGCGGATCGATAGCACCAGGGCTGACATATGCTTGTACGGTCCCGATAATAACTTGGTTGTACTGCAGGAATCCAACCACCAGCATGACAACTATCGCACTGACGACGGGTACGAAATGGCGGCTTTTGCGTGCTTTTTTGGCAGACTGCTTGGCGTTTTGGACGATTTTGGCTCGCAGCTCCTTGACCTCATCGGTGGGGTTTTTGTCTTCGTCTGCGGACGGCTTGGGTGTATGTGACTGCGGCTGCTCGTTGATGGCCTGATGCAACTTGCCTACGTAGTAGCGTTCATAGTATTGCCGGTAGTAATCCTGCCATTGAGAGTGGTATTGCTGCCAGTGACCATTCTGCTGGTGTGTTTGTTGCGTGTGCGGTTGCTTTTGCGGTTGCGTATGGTGCCGTCCCAGCTCCTGGCGGGTCGGCGTGACGATACGAGGCTGGCGGTCGTAGAGTGCATTTAACTGATCGCGGACCAGCTTGGTAGCGGCGTCGCGTTGCGCGTCTCTGTCATTAGTCGATGATGCCCGATCGTTTCGAGGGTCCATAAAACTGGTATCCTTACAGATAATAGTATACAATATAGAGCGATTGATTAGTATCATATATTGCAGTGGCCTCCGCTGAGCAAGTTTAAAATTTTCTGTTTTGTGCCGCGATGGTGGAATTGGTAGACACGTTAGACTCAAAATCTGATGAGCATTACGCTCGTGCCGGTTCAAGTCCGGCTCGCGGTACCAAACAGACAATTTTATGGATTTTATGTCTATTTATGGTAGAGTATATCTACCAATGAGGCGCGGCGTGCCTCTGTTGGCGCACCGCATGACAAGTAAGGGATGGTAAAATGGACGGTGAAAATAGTTTTCCTGTTGCATCGAAGTCCTTCTATGTGAATCACGAATCACCCATCTCGGGTGCACGGATCATGGAGGCAGTTCAACAGGTGATGCGAGACTGCGGTGACGAGGACGCCCTGCACTACTACCAGAGTCGTCGATACGACAACGGCGACTACTATCGAATTGGTCGTCGCAGCAACAACGGACGTGTGAATATCGTGGTACTTGCAGACGGGTTAGAGTGGATCCGTCCGACCAAATCCTACGCACAGATTACCGTGCAGAGTGTCGACCGGACTTCTGACCGCAGGCTATGCGAGCACAGCGAGCATAACGAGACGATCAGCTTCACCTGTTCATTCTCTGACTTGCTTGAGGCGGAGCTCGCGAAGTCGCCGATTCCGGCATAATATCAAGCGGTGCGATAGCCTGGAGTCCTATGGGTTTCAGGCTTTTCGCTTTTATGACACCAGACTTGTCGTGGCTGCCTCTAGTGGTTTTTTGGGATTCCAGAGCCAGTAGGCAGCTGCATGCGTAGCGACCACGCCTTTCCATATGGCCATGGGGTTTTGCCATGGCGTGGTCGTGACCTGCCCTCCGCTGGCGATGACGATGTGGTTCTGGTGGAATGTCATAACGGTTACAGGGTATGTGATAGTGAATTTATGGAGCGTCTCCACGAGCTGCTGCAGCTGCATGCTAAATGTCAGGATTTTGGGATAGTAGACTTTCGTGAAGATTTTTTGCAGCTGTGCAAATGACACCACGAGCAGCGTATTGTCACGCTCTACCATAGCTTCGGGTGCATTGAGGAGCAAGTCGATGGCATCGCGCGTAATAGTGAGCTGACCTGTGTAGTGTCGCACAAAATCTTCATACAGGATGGCCGTCTCGGAGTTGCGACCAGCGTCGCCGATGAGCAGCACGGTATCCGCCCACGAGCCGAGGACCTGCATGTCGGCTGCAGCCTCGCGGCTGAGCCCGCCGGACGGATTGCTGGCACCATAGACGACGTCGGTGAGAATGGGGGGTACAGTCTTTTTGAGTGCGTCGGGTAGCAGCACGCGCACCTGCCCTACTCCGGCGTCGGTCGCCACCTGATACGCGTCGCCGACGGCTACAAAACCGAGCTTGTTGCCGCCGACGATGCCGAGCTTGCCCGCATGCGCACGCTGTTCGGGTTTGTTCCATGCAACATTCGGAAACAGTGCCTTGTCGGGTGTTTGCTGTTGCCAGTATGGAAATTGTTGCATATCTCTAGTGTATCAGGCGGCCGACGCTTGTTCGATCTCCCAGGTGAGATCGAGGGCGCGGCTGTACATGGCACGCATGTTCACCAAAAACTCTCGGTGCATCTGCTCGCCGCAGCTGAACGTTGATTGACCCTTGCTGATTTGGAGTATGATGTCGGCAGTCGTCGCCAAATGCTCCTCACCTGGCGTGTTCGAGACCTTGAGCAGATTGGTCTCTCGCTGTACGTATTCCAGCGAGTCCAGGGCTTCCTCGACTCGACCGCGAGCTTCTGGGTGGTAGTGTCGCTGGTCGCTGGGTAGATTCACGGTATCGGCAGTATAGAGGCGACTTGCGAGCTGTCGTTCCCATGCCTCGACTTCCGTGACCAAGTACACGGCGTGTACGACAGCGAATCCGGCGCGTCGGAGCATAGGCAAACTATCGGGCAAGCATGCCATGAAGTTGTACTCGGCCGGGAAATCCTGCGGTAGCGTCATGTAAATTTCGCCAGTGGGGCTGAGTGACCAGTTGGTTGGAGCACCCTGCTCGATCAGTTCGACTGCTTCCTCTCGTGGTACACCCATGCGATAGCCTGCCGGATCACCCTCGCGGGGCGCGCGCGTACCGGTGGTGCCAGCTTCGGCAATCGAGTCAATGCCAGAGAGCGGTGCCCTTTCTATACAGGCGTTGATAAGTGTTGATTTGCCCACGGCGGACGGTCCGAGCATCGCGATGACGCGTTTGCCGCGATTGCTTTCTTTGTCCATGCATTCGTATGTATCTCGTTCGTCCACCAGCCTATTCAGTCGTTGCTGTAACTCCATATCCCTCCTTGTTTGGTATGGCCAGTATAGCAGAAAATGAAAACGCCACCCTGGCTGAATGGCGTTTTCGCTCTGTTCAGTTATGGGTGGCGATGTGTTCATATGGAACTGCGATGAGTTAGGAGCACCATAACGCGGTTGTCTGCCTGGCGGACGGTAAACTCTTTGCTAGCTTCCAGGGCTGCCTGTGAGGAGTCCCATCTCAAGACGAGTTTATTAATTTTGTCTTTGAACGTTCCATATTCCGATGAGAAAAGACCGCGCATTTGAGAATCCATCATACGGAGTAGCAGCTCCCGTGCCGGATTGGCGTACTCCGCTATCCGCTCGATAATTAGCCGTCTCGCTTCGTCTGAGCAGTTCGGCTCGCTGCGAGCTGTCATGTCCAGGTCGTGCGTCGCCTTGAAGTACGCGTTGAGCAGCGTCTTGTAGCAGGCGCGTCTGGGGTCGCTTCCGAATATGGCATCCTCACTGTACTCGATTTCGATACAGGCCTTGATTGAATAGAATGCGATGGACGGCATGCCCGGCAGGACTTCGCTGCGCCGATTTTGCAATACCTCCGCGCTCAAGTCCATGTGGCTTTCGGTCCACGGCGTGTATCGAATCGTTTGGACGAACATCGTCCGGTCGCGTATACGTGCTTGGGATTTCCGTGAACCCCGGGTGAGCTTCCGCACCTGTGTGGGCGTGAGCTCTCGTAGCGAGTAGATTTCCGGGCCGCGCCAATTTTGGAAACAGACGAACATCGAACCTTCCTCTCGTCGATGTGAACTTGCAAAGACCGCAAGGATCTTATTGATAAAATATAATATTATGTCTATTTAGTCAATCTCAATGCTGACCGGGCAATGGTCGGAGCCCATTTGGTCGGCGTGGATTTCGGCGGAGACAATACGGTCTGCGAGCGACGAAGATGTCACGACATAGTCGATACGCCAGCCGACATTGCGTTCGCGAGCATTGGCCCAGGCGGTCCACCAGGTGTAGTTTTCACCCTCGGTGTTGAATAGGCGGAACGTATCGATAAATCCGGCGTCGACGATGGCATCGAACCCGGCGCGCTCCTCGTCAGTGAAGCCATGCGAGAAGCGATTGGCTTCGGGTCTCGCCAGATCGATTTCCTTGTGCGCGACGTTCAGATCGCCGCAGAAAATCACGGGTTTTTGCTTCTCGAGCTCTTTCATGTATTCCAGGAATGCTTTGTCCCACTGCTCCGTGCGCAGTCCTAGCCGCTCCAGCTTTCCCTTGCTGTTTGGCGTATAGACGCTGACTACCCAGAAGTCTTTGTATTCGGCAGCAAGTACCCTGCCTTCGGCGTTGGTGTCGCCGTAGGTATCCTCTAGCTTGTACTTCTCGGCGATGTGCGCCGGGATATTCGGCACGGTCTTGAGTGCTGGAGCGCGGCTGAAAATCGCCGTGCCGCTATAGCCGCCCTTGGTGGCACTGTTCCAGTATTCGTAGTAGTCCGGCAGGTCAATCTCTACCTGCTCCTGGTGGGCTTTTGTCTCCTGAAGACACAGGATATCAGGCTGGTGCGCCTCGATAAACTTAGTAAACTCGCCCTTTTTTACGACGGCACGGATGCCGTTGACATTCCAAGAGTAGATTTTCATGTATCTAGTGTATCAAATACGCGCGATGTGAAGTTTCTTACATCTTTTTGACAAGAATAAGCATATACTGTAACAGTTCTCCACCCTACCAGAGAGGAAGTACCTGTGTCAAAAGCAGTACCTGTGTTGGAATTGCTGACCGATCTTGCCGGAGCTCACCCGTTTAGGGACATGACAAAAAGCAAGAAAGAGATGAATCATTCCAACTGTATACGCGAGATAGAAAGGGAAACGCTCATCGAGTGTAGAAACGGAAGTCGTATCCACATTCCGGCAGGCAGTACCGTAGTCATTTATCGTCACCCCCTCGATACTTGGGAGAAAAAGATAAGAATCGCTTGTATACACTACCCCGGCGCCAAGCTGCAAACCGTGGTTTACACCGGGGGGAGGTGCAAGACTCAGGACCTCAGACTGGGGTCAACTCTGGGATATATAAAGAGACGAAGTTTCCACTCTGACGCGCTCCACTCTGAGTAGAGGCGTGAGAACGGACCCGGTCGCAAGACCGGGTCTTCTCCTTATGTCATATCCCTGTGAGACTTCAGGGCCCGATTGATATCTCGCTCTTCGGCACGTTTTTTCAAAACCTGCCGTTTGTCATAGTGTTTCTTGCCCTTACCGGTAGCAATGACGAGCTTGACGAAGCGTCCTGTCGTGAGAAGTTTAGTGGGTACGATAGTCAGTCCTTGAGCTTTGGCAGCGATAAGCGTGTCGATTTGCTTGCGGTGCGCGAGCAACTTGCGTGGACTGGTGTCGACGCTACGCGTGCCGGGCTTGCCACGCTCGTTGAGTTTCAAGCTGAAGCTCGCGCCTTGGAGATAGAGTTCATCCTTGAGTATTTGCACGTACGACCCCTTGAGCTGTACGTGTCCGTCACGCGCGGCGCGGACTTCCGGACCGGTCAAGCTCAGTCCGACGGTTAGCTCGTCGCCCAATTCGTAGTCAAACCGCGCGCGGCGGTTGGTGATAGCTGACGGCTTCTTTGCTGGCTTTTTGGCGGACATATGACTTTATTATATACTGGTAAGGATGTATAAACGAGTTCTCTTGAAATTATCCGGCGAACAGCTGCAAGGTCAGTATGACGGCGGGTTTGATGCTGAGCGTGCGGCATGGGTCGCAAATGAAATCAAACAAGTCCAGGGCGCGCAAATCGTCCTAATGATAGGTGGCGGCAACTACGCTCGCGGTGCTCAACTGACTGGTGGCGGTGTGCAGCGTGTCACAGCTGACAATATAGGTATGCTTGGTACGCTCATGAACGCTCTGGCACTCGTGGATGTGTTTAATGCAAACGGTCTAGCTGCTCGTGCCGTGACCAATATCAAGGCTGATCAGGTGGCGGACCAGTTTACTCACCGCCGGGTGCTGAGTCACCTAGGAAAAGGTCGCGTGGTTGTCGTGGCTGGCGGTATAGGTCGTCCCTATTTGACAACCGACACGGCAGCGGTCAGCCTAGCACTTGAGCTTGACTGCGACGCCATACTGAAAGCGACAAAGGTAGATGGTGTTTACGACAGTGATCCACACGAGAACCCTGAAGCTCAAAAGTACGGAACACTTACGCTTCGTGAAGCCGTAGAACAACCAGATATCAAGGTGATGGACCAAGCGGCCATCGCGTTAGCAGAGGATCATGGGCAATCCATCGTGGTGTTTGAATTGCTTCAAGAAGGCAACATAGCCCGAGCGATTGCGGGCGAGCCTGTCGGCACGACGATCAGCGCGTAACAGAGACAGCAGTTGCATTTTATTGATTTTTATGGTTATATTATATTCATAAGCGCACCGCGCGCTTAAAGCTGTACCTTTACGTAATTCCTACTACCCGAAGGGGTGATGCTCGTGTTATGGGTGTTTTGGCTGCTCGGTCTCGTCGTGGGGCTGATTGTGCTGTGTCTTGCGGTGATAGTCGGAGCTTTTCTGGTCGACGCGCTCGTTGCGCGAAGCCGAACTTTCCGGTATGTTACTGATGCGTCTCGTCTGGAGTGCTGGCACATTTCGCGAGGTGGCAGCAATGTTACGGTGTATGACTATGCACCGTACCGAAAGCCGCTTGCAAACTCCAAGAAAGCATTCGTGGTGTTTCCTGGTATTCTGGCCAAGCGAAACCAGATCGAGCCTTTGATGCCTGCGCTGCAAGAGTACGACGTCTACGCGTTCAAATACGGCGGTCTGCGATACGATCGTCGACAGTTCGTCAGGGAGGCGACCTATATCATCAGGGAACTTCTCGACACGTACGAAGAAGTGGTGCTCGATGGCATCAGCCACGGCGGTCTGCTAGTCCTGTACGTATTGCAGGCTCTGGGTGAGCGAGCGAGCGACGTGAAGGGAGTGATTCTGCACGACATGCCCGACGGGCATAAGGCAACCATTCCGTTCAACGCGCTTCCTGGTTTCGTAGGTCGGCTGTTTCTACTGCGTCGACCCGGAGGCGCGGTTAATCGCGTGCTCGGTTGGGTGTTAAAACTGATGCTTCAGTTGCCCAAGCGCGAAAACGTGCAACTGCCCCTACCCGGTTACCAGATGGAGCTCGTCGGCTCACTTATGAACTCCAAGCAATACTACACTTGGGTTCAGACGTGCGCCGAACAGAACCTTTCAGGGCATCTGTTTTCGATGTGGTATACCGAGTTTGGCGACATCGTACGCGCAGGCTCTGAAGGGTTGCCGTATCAGGCACTGAAACGCGTGGATAATGTTCACTATATCTTCTACGTCTACCGCAATGGTACCGTGGTGCAACCGGAGACGGTCTATCGGGTCAAGGAAGCTGTTTCGCATATGCGTCTGTGGATGATTGACGGTACCCACTGCGGGTTTACCGAGAACTACGACCACAACAGACTGACACTGGAGGCGACTCTGGAGCGAATGCAGTAGCGACAACAAGGTGCGGCCCCCGGTTTCAAGACCGGGGGTTTCGCATTTTAGAGTTTATGGATAGCGTCAAGCAATGCCTTGGCGGAGTTGTCCCAGCTGTAGTGAGCGGCTTACACCCTGCCCTTTCCTATCAGTTCGTTGCGTAGGGTTTCATCATCGAGCTGCATGATTTTGGTTGCGAAATCCCATGGGCTGTATGAGGACATTGCAAAAATGCAGTTTCGTGATATAGTATCAGTATCGGTACAGTTACAACCTGAAGGGAGGTAGTCGCGATGCGACTCCTACTGAAATCACTGCCCGACGTACTTACACTTACACGTCTTGTTTGTGCGTTTGGTTTTGTGTGGGCGGTTCATGTGCGTGACTGGGATGCGGCATTCTGGATCATGGTGGTGGGTGCGTACACCGACCCGCTTGATGGTAAGATTGCTCGAGCAGTTGGATTGCCGCAAAAACGGTGGTACGGCATGACCGGCAAGACCTTCAACGAGGTCGCGTCCGGCGCACTTGCAGTCTTGCCGCCAGTTGCGTTGATGGTATTCCCCCTATGGGACGCTCAACAACCTCAGTCGTTCGGATTGTGGGTGGTGCTGTGTGTCTTCTTCGGTCTGATGACACTCAGTTTTATCAGAAGCAGAAACCCCGAGTATGAACCGAACGTCGTGCGTCGAGAGCGCAACGAGATATACCAGGGTTGGTTCACTGGATTTATCTGGGTGTGCTGTGGCGCGCAGGCATTTTACCTGTCGAACTTCTCTGGAAGCTTGATTAGTTGGTTTGTGCCTCTTGTGCTGATGATGGTAGCAATTCTGATGTCGCATGAGCGTTGGAATGCTCGACCAGAAGTGACTGCCTGACAAGACACTCCTATCAGGGTGTTCGAAGTTGCGCTTTGCGGCGCACTCCGGACACCCTTTTCATTTTTATAGCTTGTTTATGGCGTCAAGCAGTGCCTTGGCGGAGTTGTCCCAGCTATAGCGGGCGGCTTGCGCTCTGCCCTTCTCGATCAGTTCGTTGCGTAGGGTTTCATCATCGAGTTGCATGATTTTGGCTGCGAAGTCTCGTGGACTGTCAGGGTCGGCATAAAGCGCGCCGTCACCACCGACTTCGTGAAACACCTCGATATCACTCACAACGCACGCAGCACCTAGTTTTTGCGCTTCGATGAGAGGCAATCCGAAGCCTTCGGACTTGCTGGCACTGACCATGATGGCGTTGTCAGCCAGTAGCTCGGCATACTCCTCATCGCTCACGCCGCCATGAAAGACAACGTTTGCACCCTCGGGAATCAGCTTGCGCAGCTGAGCTTTGCGCTCGGGTTTGATGCGGCTCAGTAGATGAAGCGTGCGACCTGGCAGGAACTCCATTGCACGGATGAGGCATTCGACGTTTTTGTACGGGATGAACGCGCCCATGTAGACGAGGTTTTTCGGTGTACCCTCTACTCGCGGCGGAGATGTGAGGAGTTCTGAGAGGTCACGAGCGGCGTTTGGCACTACCACGATAGGTCGTTTCGTGAGGCGCGCAGCCAGGATCTCTCGCTTGCTGGTTTCACTGACAGTAGCCACAAGATCAGCACCGCGCAGCGTGATACGCCCCGGTACGTAACTGGCATGGTAGAGTCGCCAGGCCAGACGGACAGCACGGCCAAACTGTGGCGGCGGACTGGAGTGCCGGTAGTATGTCATATCCTGCTGGTTGAGCACCATTTTGAATCGCCGCCCGACAGAGCCGATAGTTTGCAGCGGTGAGATGACGACGTCGGGGTGGAACTTATTGAGCCAGAGTGCCGAAAGGGGTTCTCGCCAGGAGGTGACGCGGTGCAAGAGCACGTATTGGGCGTTTTCGGGCAGAAACTTCAATTGAGCTCGGTCGGAGATGATAAATGTGACCGGCGTATGACGAGCGAGCGCGTTGCCCAACTCGGTAGTGTAGCGGCTGATGCCGTCGTGAAAGTCGGTACGGATGTAGCGAGCATCAAAAAATATGCGCATAACCTACTCTTCCGTGGCGGATTTTTGGCGTGAGCGATACAGGATGAATCCGAGAAACGCGAAAAAGACGCTGATCGCGATGACGTTCGAGATGATAAAGTTCGTCAGGCCGCTATCGATACCCGGTATGATCTTTTGATAATTGAGAATACGAAACAGGTTGCCCTCGTTGTAGTCGCGAGTGAACATGAGGACATACGACACGATGAGGTGCGTCGTGGCAAAGGTTAGCACCGTGAACTTGAGAGCTCGTAGCAGTTGCTTGATTGTCGGCATTACCAATTAGTATACCAGACTCGCGCGTGGTATAATCGGCACTAATTGTTATGCGTATATTGATCGCAAACGACCAGCACTGGCCGATGAGGAGCGGTGTCGCCACGGCGGCTCGCACACTAGCCCAGGGGCTGGCGAATGAAGGCCATACGGTCGTCGTGGTCGCACCCTCGCAGACGGGTCGCGGCTATAAGGAGGTTGATGGCAATTATGAGATCCGGCGCATCAGGTCGTTTGGTCTGCCTTTTCGCAAGAATCTACGCGTGTCGGTGACCTATGACCGTGAAATGCGCCGCATCCTCGATGAGTATGAGCCCGATATCGTGCATGTGCAGACGCAGTTGACGGTCGGTCTAGGTATGCTCCGTGCCGCCGTGAACCGCAAGATTCCTGTGGTCGCTACCAATCACGTCATGCCGGACAACATGATCAAGAACATCAAGATTTTGTCGCCTATATCACGTCCGGTAAGCTACTTCTTGAGCGAATACGGGACGCTGCTTTATCGTGGTGCCAAACGCATTGTCATGCCTACGGAGTCGGCACTTGGACTGTTCAACCTGTCACGCATAGAAGCACCAGCCGTGGCTATCAGTAACGGTATCGATTTGACACGGTTTTTCCCGCAGGCACCCGAAGATGAGGTGTACGAAAAGTTCGGTCTTCCCCGCGACAAGACGATTATCAGTTGGATTGGGCGTATTGACGAGGAGAAGCATCTGCATATCCTCATGGAGGCCCTCGGGCAGCTGCACGCGCTGGATTATGATTTTCACGCGTTGTTTGTAGGTGGCGGCAATGCCAGAGAACGGCTGGACGAGATGGTTCAGGAGCTTGGTCTTCAAGACAAGGTGACGTTTACGGGGCTAGTGTCAGACGAAGACCTGGTGCGACTTCATCATGTTGGTGATGTTTTCGCTGTCCCCTCGCCTACCGAGCTGCAGTGTTTGGCCATGCTCGAAGCAATGGCGTGCGGCAAGCCGGTGGTTGCGGTGGATGCCGGTGCCTTGAGAGAGCTTTGTATCACCGATCAAACCGGCTATCTGCTACCTGCCGATAACGTGCCAGCCATGGAAAAAGCACTCGCTAAAATGCTCGATCATCCGAGGTTGCGTCAGAAGTTTGGCAAAAACAGTGCTAGGCTCGCCAAGACGCACGATGTGAAGGTTGTCATGCCTCAATTCGTGAAATTATACGAAGAAGTGATCGCCGAGAACGATTAACTGGTAGCTTATCGGCTCTATATCACCAACTCTCCTCCGCCTTCCTACCCTTCACGCCTTGAAATTCACGTTTTAGCGATGTAATTTCAAGGGTTGCGGTCGCTTGTATGGGAGGCTTGAGGAGAGTTGGGCGAAATAGAGCCTATCCTGCGTGCAGAAAATGTCGCACGGCATCAGCCAGTTCGGTGGGTTTTTCGTAGTGAGCCAGATGTCCGACTTCTGGTACAATTTTTAATCTAGCTCCAATGGCTTTGGCCGCCTTGCGTTGATGCTTGAGAGGTGTGACGGAATCATTGTCGCCGTTGATGATGAGCACATCGAACTTCTGCAGCGTGGAACGGTAGCGGTTGATGCCAGTGCGGTTGATGGCAGCGTAGAGACGACTGTACCAACCGATGTTACTAATGTAGTTCAGGTTGTCGTAATGGTGGTTATAAATGGATTTACGCAGTTTTTCGTCCTTGGTTGTCATGATAACGCGCGTGCTAAGCTTGGTCAGCTTGCGGCTGGTCGTTAAGCGTTTACCAACCTTTGACGGTAGACGATGGCAGGCACCGTAGTATAGCCGACTGGCAAGCACGCCAGCACGGCGTTTTTCGACCATACGGACGGGTGACGGTACGGGGCTAATGAGGACTAACTTTTTCGCGAAGTCCTGAGGTCGTTGACAGGCTGCCTCGGCGACGACGAGCGATCCCATAGAGTGACCAAGCAAGTGCGGTTTTTCGGGCAGATCAAGTGCCTCGATAAATTCTGTGAGAAGCTTGCCGAGCTCAGGTAGTGTGAGTTTCTGGTGTGGTAATGGACTGACGCCGAATCCTGGCAGGTCGGGGATGATCAAGCGAAAATCCTTGAGCAAAGGCACGAGATATTGAAAGCCGTCATGCGAGCCGGTGAAACCGTGCACCAGGACGACCGTGGGCTTTTTGCGGTCGTGATGCGTCCAATACGCGATCTCGTTGCCCGACGGCAATTCCATCAAATGATTGATCATTGCATACTATTATAAACCATATGTAAACACCCCCGCTCTACTCTGGTGGGTAAAGCGGGGGTGAGCTGCGGGAGGTGGTGGCGGCCATCAACAGTCTTCGGGGTAAGTCCCGAAGGGTGGGTTGAGCATGTCGTCTAGATCTTCGTAGATCTCATCGACCAGGTCGTCGGTAGCGAAGCCCATGTAGGCGTCGAATCCCTGTTCGTAGCCTCGGTCCTCGGCATCTCGGACGACACGCTTGATCAGCATATGCGCGCAAAAGACGAGGAAGCCGGCGACGATGAGTCCAAGGATCAGACTTGAAGGTGTCACCTCTGTGTGTAGCGTGAAAAGAACGGTTTCTCCTGGCATTTCTGCTCCCCTGGCAGGTAGTGGATGAAAACTCTATAATATTATAGCATAGTTTTATGATTTTGTCCATATTTATGCTCCATGATAAGATAAAAACAAATGGCTGGTGAGTACGGACCGAGCTACGAACGGGACGATCAACCGCGTGAAGAGTGCGGCGTGTTTGCTGCCATACGTATAGATGGTCAGCTTGACTCTGACCGCGACACACCGCTCGGCACTCAGGCGTACCAAGGCATCTTGGGTTTGCAGCACCGTGGTGAAGATGGGGCTGGCATATCTGTGTATGACACTGCGGAAGGAACGTTCGTTACGAGTAAAAACAAAGGTCTTATCACTGACGTGTTTGCGGGCGGGCGGCACTTGAGCGGCTTTCCGCGAGGACAGATCGCACTGTCGCACACACGTTACGGCACGGGCAAAAAGAGCGGCGATGCAGCCGAAAAAGCCCATCCGCTCGGCGGCAAGAACTCATTGTTTATGGTGGCGATGAATGGTCATGTCAAGGAGCTCGAAAATCGTCGCGGTCTGACAGATACCGAATACATGGTGGAAATTATTGACCGTCGGATGGTCGAGCTTGGCGAGGATTTTCACACCAGCCTACTGACGGTACTGCGCAGTCTGAACGGAGGGTATAGTATCGTAGCAAGCGATGGCAAAGCTCTCTATGCAGCGCGCGATCCATGGGGTTTTCGACCGCTGTTTCAGCTACGAACCGACAAGTATCATTACTTCGTATCCGAAGACAGTGCCCTGGGGCCGCTCAAGGGTGTGGATCCGTGGCAAGCCGAAGAAGTAGAACCGGGGACGTTTATTACTGTGCCGCTCGACGGTGGCGAAGCGAAAATCGAAAAAATTTATGAAGTGGATGAGCCGACGACATGCGCCATGGAGTTTGCTTATTTTGCTCGTCCAGATACGACGCTACACGGACGAAGTGTACAGGCAGTTCGCATGAATATCGGCAGGACACTTGCTCGCGCCGAAGAGCCTGACTTTACGGCTGACGCTGTGATTGGCATCCCGGACTCAGGCAGTGACACAGCTATTGGGTACTCACAGCAAGCAGGCGTCCCCTACATGAGAGCAATCACTAAAAATCCGTATGTCGGACGAACGTTCATACTCGAAAACCAGGAGCTGCGGACAGCGACCGCAGACCTGAAGCTACACGTAACCCCAGCAATGGTAAGTGGCAAGGATATCGTGGTGGTGGATGATTCGGTGGTGCGTGGCACGACCGGACGCGTCTATGTGAAAAAACTGCGCGATGCCGGGGCCAGGAGCATTCACCTGCGCATCGGTTTTCCGCCGCATGTGGATCCGTGTATCTATGGTATCGATACCGGCAATCCGTCTGAACTGCTGGCACGACGCAAGAGTATGGAAGAAATGCGCAAATACTTTGGTGTTGAAACACTCAGGTTTATCTCGGAGGATGAGCTGCGCCAAGCTATAGAAGATACACCACCGTGGCGTGCCAGCGTGAGTGCACGGCTCAGTAGTGTCTGCATGGCGTGTGTCACAGGCAGGTACCCGACGGCGGGGAGAGCCGTTGATTTGCCGTTACCTAAGATTTCCCCGTGATAGTTCGCCTCTTTGGTGTAAAGGTAGTCGTCTGATGGTCGAGAGAGCCTTGTAATCGATACGTACCCTCGGCGGAACCTACTTCGTGCCAGGTGACGCTTCGCAGGCTACCAGCTTCTCGCAGCTCTTTGATGATGTTGACGCGAGCTAGGGCGCGAGTACGTGGTGGTTCTGGAATCGGCACTTGAAGCGCGGTATGTCCAAACCGACGGAATCGTCGCCTGGCAATGTCTTTGTTGCCGAGTTTGTCCCATTTGAGGTCATGACGAACTTGATCGAGATCCCAAGATGTAAACGTATCGTACGTCGCACCTTTCTCGATCATATATTCATAGCGAGCTGCCCAGTCGATGCGATCCGACAGTGCCTTGACGTCGCCTTTTTTCAGGTCGATTTTGTGCAGGTCGTCATAAAATGTATAAAAGTCGTTGGCGGCTTTTTGCTCGTACGCGGGAAAATCGGGTGAAGCTATGCCTATTTCTACGGCCGCATTCACGATGTTTTTCAACACGTCGATTCCCTTCATTTTGTCACCCGACTCCAGCCATACATTTGCCAGCGGATTTCGAGAAATCGCGTACAATGCTTGGTTGGGGTTAGCAAGAAGCATTTCCTTAGGGTACTTCTCGTGCTCGATCAGACGGATGACGAGTGACGTAAGACCGATAATAAACTCTTTTGCCCAGTCGGATTTATTGCCTTCACCAGATCGTACTTCGAGACGGCTGGCATTCTGAAAAAACGGTCGCTTGATACCATGACCAGTCATATGGTCGAAATTACGAAAATCGATAGCAGCTGGTTTTTGTGTGATGGAGTAGTTTTCGCTATTGACCATGCCGATACCGTCGATCAGCTTACGTAGTGCCAGGAAATCCGCGAAACAGTGCGCGGCGACGGACTGGTTTAGCATCGTTGCTCGATCATTATACTCGCCTACACCGAAGGGGTTTAAGCTTGTGTAGTTTTCGTGATTACCAACGCTGTCCTCTCTGATAAGTGTCATGCCATCATGGACAACATTTGCGTAGCCGCTACGTTTATACACGGAAACTTCGCTATTTTCGGTATGGTCAGCAAGACGCTGATAGGTGTCGGTCACGATTTGTTCGCCAGCGCGTTCGTGGAGGAGAAGCTCATGTGGAGTTCGACACTCTGGCGTGGCGTATTCCAGCATGCCAAGGTCTATGTACAGTTCGGCACCGGTTGTAATGACGACACTCGTACCTTCTGTGCGGCCGCGCGATAGCGCGATATCGGGATCGACGAAATCAAAAAGCGACAACTTGTTCTTGCCGTGCGAGGCTTGGCTTTTGTGGATGACCGATAAAAGCTCTTTATCATGCGTGTACTCTGTTTCGCTGCCAAACGCACGCGGAGGCATGCCGTGCCTGTAATCATTGCGGGAATAATTGAGCTTCTCCGAATTGTGCATTGATGGTGATTATATAATTTTTCTGGCTAAAATGAAACATACCTCCTACGCGTATCGATCACGCTTATCGTTGAGACGCAAAGCGGCGAATACTTCTTTCCGTCATCTGAGCTGGTGACGAAAATGATGAATGTACCTTTCTTTCCTCGATGAGGTCGCGTCAAAAAGGCCGAGAGTCACATCTCGGCCTTTTTCATGCGTAACGGTTTATGCCTGAGCTGGCTCGAGGTTGTTTGCCTTTATTGCTTCGAGCAGTTTGGGACGGTCAAAACCAAGAATCATAGTACCGGCGACATCGGTGACGGGTACGCCCGAGTAGTCGCCGCCAGTTTTGCTCATCAACTCTTCGTATGCTGACTTGTCCTCCTCGATGTCTTTTTTGACATAGGGAATGCCCAAGTGGTCGAGCCACTGTGCTTCGGTGTGGCAAAACGCGCACCAGCTGGTGCTATAGATCGTGATTTGTGGTGCAGCGGTATCGCTCATGGTAAATATCCCCTTGTTTACTATACTTAGTATATCAAATTGTTAGGTGCATGCAAGGCGTCGATGACATTATTATACCAAACCACCCCAGCCTAGGCGTGCTGTTTGAGCTGATTGGTAGTGTCGTGTATGAGTCTTTTGCGAGTTGTGTTATCGGCTTCTTCGTAGTCTCTGACAAATGCAAAAAAGTGCTCTTTGCCACCAAAACATTGACCGATTTTGCGCTCTATTCCTTCGCGTAGCCACTCGCCACGTTCATCGCCACGCGGTCTGAAGTACGCCTCTCCAAGCTGTTCGGCGGATATGCGCGTCTGATCGCAGACGGTGGCCAAAAACGTGCGCTCCGGCAGGTATGGTCCCTGATATGCTTTGAATATGTGCTGACGTTGCTTTGGATCGATGATGTGCGGCTGCTTGAAAACGCGTGAGTGAGCGACGTCGGTAGCGTGCTCTACGAATGCTTCCTCGACGACACGTAGCATCGGTAGCGGCGTACTGATACCCCAGAAGAAGCCTCGGTCTCGACCAGCGGCATGCATGTTTTCATGAAATGCGACTTGTTTCATTTCGCGCGAAGGTGTGAGTAATTCCTTGCGGTTGACGTAGAGGTTTGCCAGTCCGATGATATGGTCGGTACAAAAGCCTACACACGGAATGCCGCCGCTATGAAAGGCATCCATGCCCTGTAGTACATATGAGCGCATCGCCCGGTCGGTGACTGCTACGGCGAATCGTGGAAAAAGTCCGATATTCGCCAGCTTCTCGGTTTTTTCGAGCGTATGCATATCCAGCTGCTGTCGATCGCGACGCAAGGCCTTGGTGAGGTCGAGGGTCCGTTCCAGACTCCACCGACAAAACAGCTTGACATCCTCATCGGTAGCGGTGGCAAGCCATTCTACGATGTGCTGGCGCGAAAATGGTCTGTCCAGGCTGAGGCCAAGCTCATACGATGCGAGGCGATAATCATTACGAGCGAAATACTCATTGATTCGACCAATTGCGGCCAGATCATCGTGCTCGGTCGATTCAAGGAGTGTTTTGGTATTGCCACGAAGTGCTGTGATGCCGTTAGCCACATATTCAGGGTCAAGATTTCTCAGAACCAGATCGGCACCGATAGAATACTCCCCTATGTCGCTAGAGGGCGTCAGATAGTCACCCGTTTTTCTCCCCATCGTAGTACTTTGTATAGTCCTGCGCGCTGCTTATGTCAATCGCTTTATGCATCTTTTATGCATCAACTTTTTGCCGACGGGTTAGATACCAACCGCCGTCTGTCCCCTGGTACACGGACAGTTCGAGGCCTGGTTTTTGCAGCATGCTGAGCTCGGCCGCTTTTTCGGCGGCATGCTTAGTCGGGTAGCGTTTCTTGCTTGCCTCGCTGTCGATGAAGCGAAACGGTGTATGTTTGGGAGGTGTGTGACGGCGTGGCATGGTGCACCTATTGTATGCGTGTTGCTAGTGGATCGCCAAACATTCCTTTAAAAACAACAACAAACTCTTCTTGAGGTGCAGACATTTATCTGTTACGATATATATCGTAATGAGCGCTGCCGCGGTGAAAAACAGCGACAAAGAGCCCAAACCGTCGGAGAAGAGTCAAAAATCGACGGCTTTAATTTTGTTTTCGATCGCTGCTGACACCACATGGCGGATGTTTGTGCCTACACTGGGCGGAACATTGCTCGGACTATGGATCGACGATATGAATAATACGGAACCATGGTACGGCGTCGGGGGTCTAGCGATCGGTATCGTTATCACCACGTTCCTCGTACGGCAACAATACAAGAAAGCGAACGAAGATGTTTAATCAATTTGCAGCAACTGAAATCGAAATTCATGTCGGCGCAGGTACGCTGTTTACCATCGGCGGCTTCCCGATCACCAATTCTCTATTGACCGGTTTTTTGAGCGTACTCGTCATGTTTGCGGTGTTTGGCTACGTCATTTATATGCTCAAACGTGGCAAGTACAACCGCTTCGTCGGTCTTGTGCAATGGGCGTTTGAGGGCATGCTTGGTCAGGTATATGACGTGATTCCAGACAAAGAGGTTGCACGTAAGGTTGCGCCTGTCGCGCTCAGTATCTTCTTTGTCATGCTGTTTGGCTACTGGATGAGCGTGCTACCGGGGCTGGATTCGGTCTTCTATAACGATGTACCGGTACTACGCGCGATTACCGCTGATCTGAACTTTACGTTTGCGGTAGCGATTATTGTGCTCATCATGGTTCAGTACCTCGCACTCAGGGCGCATGGTCCTATCGGCAGTTTGAAGCGTTACTTCCGTAACCCGCTGAAAGATCCCATAGGATCGTTTGAGGGTTTTTTGGAATTCATCGGTGAGTTTTCACGTTATGCCGCACTCAGCGTCCGAATGTTCGGCAATGCGTTCGCAGGTGAAATTCTGCTTGTTATTCTGGCTGTTTTGACGGGTTACCTATCGGTCATCGCACTGCCTCCATTCATGGCGTTCGAGCTGTTTATCGGTTTCGTCCAGGCGTACGTGTTCTTTATCCTGACTGTTATCTTCACATCCCTCGCCGTCGAAAGCCATGGCTCTCACGACGACCTGACTACATCTGATCATTTCCCTGCTGATACTGGTAAACACACGGCCGTAAAAGCTGCGGAATGATGGTATAATAACGTTAACAACATAATGAAGTAGAGTTTTTTATGCTCGGATGCAGTGCAAGTAGCCGTACACATGTATGGCGATGAGCAGCGGAGCTGACAACGCAGCAATGCCCCGAGGATAAAGAACGATCTAAAAAGGAGAAAGAAAATATGGAACAACTAGCATTCGTGTTGGCCTACGCCCTGCCTGCACTTGGCGCGGCAGTCGGTATCGGTGTCATCGGTGGCGGCGCGCTTAACGCGTTCGGTCGCAATCCTGAGCAGCTTGGTCAGATTCGAACCCTGATGATCACCGCGATCGTCTTTGCCGACTCATTGGCCATCATCGGTATCGTTGTAGCCTTTATCGCACGCGCGGTAGCCGGCTAATAAGTTAGAGGATTTTCATGACGAACACACTATATAATTTTGCAGCTACGGAACACGGCGACTCGGGTGATATATTCACCTCGCTTGGCATTGACGGCCAAATGCTGCTGTTTCAGGCGGTTGCCTTCCTGATCCTGGTGTTCGTACTTGGCAAATGGGTCTTTCCGATACTCATGAAAGCCGTTGACGATCGTCAAGAGGCTATCGAAGCGGGTCAAAAAGCGGCCGAAGAAGCCGAAAAGAAGGCGGCAGAAGCCGAAGAGCAGCTGCAAAAGCTACTCAAAGAGGCACGCGCCGAAGCGAAAGACATCGTTGCGACAGCCAAGGATGAAGCCAACGCGATGATCGCGACCAGTGAAGAAAAAGCCAAGTCACGCGCCGAAAAAATCGTACGCGATGCCCATGATCAGTTGGAAAAGGACGTCATCGCTGCCCGCAAGGCACTTCATAACGACACGATTGAGCTGGTAGCACTCGCGACCGAAAAGGTTGTCGGCAAGACTGTTTCTGAGTCTGTGGACAAGAAGATTATCGCGAATGCAGTCAAGGAGCAGGCGTAATGGCACAGGCTCGCTTGTCCAGGCGGAAGGTCGCAGCTTTGCTGGCTGACGAGCTGCTCGCGGGCCAAGACGTTACGCAGAAACTCGCCGCCTATCTGATAGAAACCAAAAAAACACGCGAATTGTCACTGTATGTTCGCGATATCGAAGCAGCTATGGCTGATCGCGGTGTTCTCCTCGCCGACGTGGCAAGCAGTTTCGAACTGGCGGCAGATACCAAACATACCATCACTGAATATTTGAAAAATACGACCGGAGCCAAAGACGTACGTCTGCGGCTCGAGGTTGATCCTAGCCTCCTCGGCGGAGTCAGGATCGAGACACCGGACAAACGACTGGACGATACGATTCGTCACCGACTCAACCAATTAACAGCAAGCAAGATATAAGGAAGTACATATGCCAGAATTATCAGTCACTGACCTCAGTAAAGAACTCCGCGACGCGATAAACCAGCTCGAAGTTTCGGGTGATTTGGAAAGCGTCGGTATCGTTACCCGTGTGGGTGACGGCGTGGCGTGGGTGTATGGCCTACGCAGCGCGGGCTATAGCGAGGTACTGCAAATCGAAACGCCAGAAGGTATCGTCGAAGCCTTCGCGTTGAACCTGAACGAAGACGAAATCGGTGCCGTGCTGTTAGGTAGCGACGAGTCTGTATCTGCTGGTGCCAAGGTGACTCTGAAGGGTACCGTGCTTGACGTTCCTGTCGGTGAAGAGTTGCTTGGTCGTGTGGTTGACCCGCTTGGTCGTCCGCTTGACGGTGGTCCGGAAATCAAAGCGAAGCATCGCGGTTTGGTTGAGCGCGAAGCGATCGGCGTTCTCGGCCGTAAGCATGTCCACGAACCTATGATGACCGGTGTTATGGCTATTGACGCCATGTTCCCGATTGGTCGAGGTCAGCGCGAACTTATCATCGGTGACCGCCAGACTGGTAAAACAGCTATCGCGATTGACACCATGATCAATCAAGGTCGTCAGAAGACTGGCGTGGTGAATATCTACGTCGCTGTCGGTCAGAAACTTTCGAAGATCGCGCGCCTCGTCGAGCGACTCAAGGAAGAAGGCGTGATGGATAACACCATCATCGTTGCGACCGGTCCGTCTGATCCCGCTTCCCTGCTCTACCTGGCTCCGTATGCCGGTACTGCCATGGGCGAATACTTCCGCGACAACAAAAAGCACGCGCTCATTATCTACGATGACCTGACAAAGCATGCCGTTGCGTATCGCCAGATGTCACTCTTGCTCCGTCGCCCACCGGGACGCGAAGCTTTCCCTGGCGACGTGTTCTATCTGCACTCTCGCCTCCTCGAGCGTTCGGCAAAATTGTCTGACGACCTAGGCGCAGGCTCGCTTACTGCCCTGCCTATCATCGAGACGCAGGCTGGTGATATCTCTGCATACATTCCGACCAACGTTATCTCTATTACCGACGGTCAGATCTTCATGGAGACAGACCTGTTTAACCAAGGTATCCGCCCAGCTATCAGCGCAGGTCTTTCTGTGAGCCGTGTCGGTGGTGACGCACAGACAAAGGCAGTCAAATCCGTCGGCTCTCACTTGAAGCTCGGCCTATCGCAGTTCCGCGAGCTCGCATCGTTCGCGCAGTTCGGTAGCGACTTGGACGAAGCGACCAAGAGTCAGATCGAGCGTGGTCAACGCCTGACAGAGCTGCTCAAGCAGCCACAGTACACCCCGATGGGTGTCTGGGAGCAAGTCGCAAGCATCTATGCTGTCAACAGCGGTGCATTTGACAAGGTTTCTGTCTCTAAGATCCAAGAAGCCAAAACCGCATACCTGACACGTCTATGGACCGACCACAAAAAGGACATGCAAGAGCTCAACAAGGGTGATGAAAAAATCACCGATGACGCACCTGTCACGAAGATCCTTGATAAGGTTGCCAAAGCTGTGGCGAAAGGATTCGAGGAGTAAGAATGCCAGAAGTGTACTCCGGTTTTCGGGAGACGTCTGACTCCGATGATTGGTTTACGGTCATGCGTGACAATGCTCGTGATGCCATGGCGTCACTGCGACGCATCCGCCGCCGGACGGAGGGTTCTCTAGAGGTACGATCACGGAGTGATGACGCTACGGTGAGTCTATATATGAGCAGACGCTATCGCTATGTACCGGTTGTGACTGCCGTACTAAATACTGAGGGTCGGCGTATGCTTGGCGGTGACGTAACGAAGGAGGCTGCATAATGAGTTCGACTCGCGCGCTTAAAACCCGCATCCGCTCGGTGAAGAGCACCAAGCAGATTACTAAAGCCATGCAACTGGTTGCTGCCAGTAAGATGCGTAAGGCTCAGGAGGCCGAAAAAGCATCTGGTCCGTACACGACTGCCGCTCGTGAGATTCTGACTCACTTGGCCTCACAGGGTGAGACTGATCGTCATCCTTTATTCCAGAAACGCGACAAGGTCAAGGCACGCATGCTCATCGTTGTCGCGACCGACAAGGGTCTCGCAGGTGCGTATGATGCCAATGTCCTGAAACTATACTCAAAGAACCTGCTGGAAGACCAGCAAAACGGTGTTCGTAACGAAACGATCACGGTTGGTCGTCGCGCGAATCGTTTCGCGTCACGCGTGCGTGATCTCAAGGTTGCTGCAGCATTCCAGGACCTGCCAGATGATCCTACGGGGGCGCAGTTACGATCAATCGTCGATACAGCCATGGAACAGTTCAAAGCTGGCGACGTGGATGCCGTTGATATCGTATACACCGAGTTCATCAGCAGTGTCCGTCAGGAGGCAACAATCCAACGCATCTTGCCCGCCGGGTTCGAAAAGACAGGCGAAGTCAGCCAGACCGTTCGTACTGCAGAGTTTGAGCCGAGTGCCGAGGAGGTACTTGAAGCTGTCACCTATCGTCTGATCGAGGCGCAGATTTACCACGCGCTACTGACCGCGCGCGCGAGCGAATACATCATGCGTATGCTCGCCATGAAAAACGCGACCGACAACGCCAACGACCTGATCGATGACCTGACGCTCGAGATGAACAAAGCGCGACAAGGCGCGATTACGCAAGAGCTGGCCGAAATCAGCGGCGGAGTGGAGGCGATGAAGTGACGAGACGGATAATTACACGAAAGACTGATATCACCCAAGACGAGAACAAAGGAGAACGAGATGGTTAAGACAGCAGAACAAACGAAACTGAAGGACGGCAAGATTATCGCCGTCGTCGGCGTGGTCGTGGACGTCGAATTTGGCGATGGTGCCAAGCTCCCGGCTATCTATGACGCGCTGCATGTCGAGCATGATGGTCGCACAATCACGCTCGAGGTTGCTCAGCACCTCGACGAGCACACGGTCCGTACGATTGCTCTCTCGAGCACCGACGGGCTGACGCGCGGTCAGACTGTGGTCAACACTGGCGCGCCAATCAGTGTGCCCGTAGGTGACGGTACGCTTGGACGCATGTTCAATGTCGTCGGTGAGCCGATCGACGGCCAAGCGGCACCAAAAGGCAAGACAGCTCCTATCCACAAAGCTCCGCCAGCTTTGACTGAGCAGTCAAACAAGGCTGAAATCCTGGAAACAGGTATCAAGGTCCTCGATCTCATCGCTCCCCTAACCAAGGGCGGTAAAGCCGGTCTTTTCGCCGGTGCTGGTGTGGGCAAAACCGTCCTCATCCAGGAGCTCATCTTCAACATCGCGAAATTCCATGCCGGTAACTCCGTGTTCGCCGGTGTCGGTGAGCGTACTCGTGAAGGTAACGATCTGTACTACGAGATGGAAGACGCAGGCGTGTTGCCGCGTACTTCTCTGGTCTTCGGTCAGATGAACGAGCCGCCTGGAGCCCGCTTGCGCGTTGCCCTGAGCGGTCTGGCTATGGCAGAGGCATTCCGTGACGAAGGCCAGGACGTGCTACTGTTCGTCGACAATATCTTTCGCTACACCCAAGCAGGTGCCGAGGTATCTGCCCTACTCGGTCGTCTGCCGAGTGCCGTGGGTTATCAGCCGAACCTGCAGCAGGAAATGGGTCTGCTCCAAGAGCGTATTACTTCTACCAAGAAGGGCTCCATTACCTCTGTGCAGGCTGTCTACGTGCCCGCCGACGACTTGACCGACCCTGCTCCGGCGACGACGTTTGCCCACCTCGACGCGACCATCGTGATGAACCGCGCGCTGACCGAAATCGGTATTTACCCTGCCGTTGACGTGCTCGACAGCACCTCTACGTCGCTTGATCCCGAAATCGTCGGTGAAGAGCACTACCGTGTCGCCCGTGAAGTCCAGCGTACGCTACAGGAGTACAAAGACCTGCAGGACATCATCGCCATTCTCGGTATGGAAGAGCTGTCTGATGAGCAGAAGCGCACCGTCAACCGCGCTCGCCGTCTGCAGCGATTCTTCGCGCAGCCATTCCACGTCGCCGAGCAGTTTACCGGCAACAAGGGCGTCTATGCCAAGCTCGAAGACACCATCAAAGACGCGAGCGACATCCTGGCTGGTAAGTACGATGACAAGCCAGAGAGCTGGTTCTATATGGCACCCGGTCCATTGAGCGAAAAAGATTCTCCGAAGAAGGAAGCCAAAGAAGCTAAAGAAAACAAGAAGAAATAGGGTTTCGTAGCAATGAAGTTTCAACTCGTAACTCTAACTGGCACGAAAGTCGATGAAGACGTATATGAAGTCGTGCTGCCGACTGCTGATGGCGAAATTGCTGTCTTCCCTGGTCATGAACCGGTTGTAGGTGTTGCTGTGCCCGGTGCTATCGCCGTCCGTCATCAGAAGGGCGATCCGGACAGCAAGCTTGATTACTTTGCTGTGAGCGGTGGCGTGATAGAGATCGACCCGCAGGGCCTGAAGGTGCTTGTAGACGAAGCTGATAGTGGTGAGGATATCGTGGAGGCGGAGTCAAAAGCAGCCCTGGAGCGCGCACTCAAGATGCGCGAAGGTGCCAAGGATCAGGTAGAGCTCGAAAAGGCATCTCAGTTGGTGGATCGCCACGCGGTTCGACTCAAGGTCGCTGATCTGCGCCGTCGACATCGTCGCTAGGTGTCATCTTGTCGCTCATATCCATGGGTATGGGTGTATTGAGCGTATTGTTTTTACTCATACTGCTGTTGTCAATCCATCATGCTTGTGGTAATATCGCCGTATAACTGATCGTAAAATACACAAACTGGAAGAAATATGAATCAGTCACAGTATTCATCTCGTCGCCTATTGTGGGTAATCGTCGGTTTTGCCGTGGCTGTTTTGGTTGTCAGTATAATCGCCGTATTGACCCTTACGAATGTGAAGCAAGAGGCTGCTGTGGAGCCATTGCCAAGCCAGGCACCTCGTGTTGCCACCAAAGATGAGGTGAAGCAAAACCTGGCTCTACTGAGTGCTTCTCTGAAACAGACTGAAACTGATCAGGCAGCCGCCAAAGCTGCTTATGCTGATGATAAGAAACGGATAAAACTCGGTGATTGATTTCGCCCGATGAAAGGAAAAGGATGAACCAAGAATCTGAACAAAAATCATTTCGCTTTGTCTGGATAGCTGCCGCGTCGCTCGTCGTGTTTTTCGTCGTGCTAGGCATCGCGCTGCTACTCGTGACGCAGTCGGATACAAATCAAAATACAGCGACGAGTGAAAATGTGTCTGGCTCGCAAATTGCAAGCAAAGAAGAAATTACCAGCAACATCAGCACGCTGAGCGGTAGTATCAAACAATCTGTTGCCGATCAGACTGCAGCCAAGGCTGCGCTTGATGACGATAAAAACCAAATAAAGGTAGGAAGCTAACATGACATTTTCCTCAATTTTCAGACCGTCAAAACAACTTATTACAAGCGCAGTGATTATGATCATCAGCGCGATAATGGTCGCGTACGCGCCGATGGCATCGGTATCGACCGCTCAAGCAGTCAATGACAACGCGTTATCTAGCATGAAAGACAAGGCACTCGAGGAGTTGCAACGTCGTATCGATAGCTACACCAAGACACTAAAAAGCATGGATGTAAACGTCCAAATCAGCAAGGATGGCACGTCGACAACCGTGTCGAGTGACAGGGGGACCACTTCCACGACGGCAAACAAAGACGGAGTGAGTAGTTCTAGTGAGAGATCCAATGGTAGCAGCTCATCGTTTCGTATGGGCAAAAATGGTTTGGAGGGCGACATCAAACTCCCCGCTGACTTGAAAGACAAAGTCAAGCAGTTCATGGAGAAGATCATCGAGGGACTGACTGGCATGGTCGATAAGGTCAAGGAAGCGGCATCACTGGAAGATATGCAAAAATTGGCAGAAAACATCGACACGCAGTTTGAACTGAATCAACTGACGCAGGTCGCATCGGCAGTGACGCAAGCTGTCAGCAGCATCACGGGGGTACTGGAAAACCTCAAGACGACGTTTAACAACTTGCAGGGGCAAGTTTCTGCACTGAAAGACTGCGCCAAGGCGGTAAAGAGCGGCGAAACAAAGGTTGATGCCAATGCATCAAGCTCAGGAGCTGAAATCAGTTGTGGCGATTTCAATCTCAATAGCGAAGATGTTGCCAAGCAAGCACAATCGCAACTGGACAGCCTGTCATCTGTCACGATGACCATCAGTTCCATTATTGCCTCTTCGGTGGGCTTGCTAACGACCTTGATATCGAGCTTCAGCGGCATGGCTGGCGGATTGGGAAGTCTCGGTAGCTTGGGCAACTTGGGTAACTTGAGCAATATGCTTGGTAGCAGTGACTTGAGTAGCTTGACCGGAAGCCTTGGTAGTATCACTGGCATGATGGGTTCATTCTCGGCTATCACGTCACAGCTTGATCTGGCAAACGGCATGTCGGGTAATGCCCTGAACAGCCTGACCAGCCTGGCCGGTCTCATCAATCTGTAGCAAATTCACTCAGGACTGCGCGCACTTCGCTGGTGTCATGACAATGCATCAGCCGGTCGCGCAGTTCTGCTGCATTTGGAAAGCTATGCATGTACACCTTGAAGAAACGCTTGAGAGGATCAAACTTTCGCCCGCCTTTCACACCGCCACCCTGCCAGGCAGCATCAGCTACCTGCGCTGGTGGCTCCTGGCGAATCGCTGCGTTGTCATCTCTAGTACTCACTTCACCGTACCTTTTGTACGGTTCGTTCCGTGCTTCAATGGCACCTTGCACTTCATCCATGTGTGAAATGCGGGATACACTGTCATGATGGTCGTGCAAATCCAGATGAAGTCTTAGTAGACCAAGCAATTCTTCACGGGACGGTTCGTGCTGCACTTTCTCAAAAGCGAACGGATTGTGAAAGATACCGCGACCTATCATTACCCCATCGACGCCGTATTTGTCGACCAGCTCCAAGCCGTGCTGGCGGTCGCGGATATCACCATTGATCGTCAGAAGAGTCTGCGGTGCTATTTCGTCTCGAAGCTTCTTGATTTCCGGAATCAGTTCGAAATGCGCGGCAACTTTGCTCATTTCCTTTTTGGTTCGCAAGTGGATGGTCAGGTTCACGATATCTTGTCGAAGGAGATGTGCGAGCCAGTCGCGCCACTCATCTACCCTACTGTAGCCCAGGCGGGTTTTGACGCTGACTGGCAGACCGCTCTCTTTTGCCGCTGCGATGATGGCCGCGGCGTTTTCCGGGTTGCGTATCATGCCTGCTCCGCCGCAGCTTTTGACAGCACTTTGGTCCGGGCAGCCCATATTGATGTCGATGCCATGGTAGCCTAGCGTGACGCAGTGCTTGGCAAGCTTGGCCATAGACTCGGGGTCGCTGCCCCACAGTTGTGCCACGATGGGGTTTTCATCGTCTGTTTTGACCAAGCGTCCGCCGATAGCTTTGTCGCCAGCGTGCGCCCAGCCCGTGGCGTTGGTAAACTCGGTGAACCATACATCCGGCGGAGCGGCAGCTGCCACGACATGGCGAAAGACAACATCGGTCACTGCCTCCATAGGGGCAAGCACAAAAAACGGTCGTGGTAGTTCATCCCAAAATGATGTCATATGTATATCCATTATATAGCTAAAAAAATCGCCTGCTCCGGTGGAGCAGGCAGAACAGTAGTTTATAGGGGTGGCGGGAGAGTGTGCTGTTGCATACTCTCCCGCCGTGCGGACGTTGCGCCGGTGCTATAGCGAGGAGCACGAATGACCACCGGGGCAGGTCTAACTTCCTTCGCAGGAGTAACCCTAAGGGTATTCCAATGGTTTCCGTGTGTCCACACCCCCTTGCGGCATTGTCGTATGCGCCGCAAGCTTTTGATTAACCGTCTCGGCGTCGTGCCTCGAAGTCGGCGTTGCGAACTTCTTGCATGTTTTCTCTGCCCTTTGCGACAAGAGCCGCCTCTGCAGCTGTTCGCTTGGACGGTGGTATCTTGGCGGCTGCCAGATACTCTGCTTTAGTTGCCATCTCACCCCCTTAGGGTCTCGTCGGTTGCCCGATGCGAGACTCGCAGGGGCATTTGTGTGGCCTGGCGGGGCGACAGGGATCGAACCCGTGTCTCTCACCCCTGGTGAGTGCTCTGACCAGCTAAGCTACGCCCCATGAGAAGGGTCAAAACTACTGTTTGTAACGAACGAAGGCCGGTAGCCATCGATCACCCGCTATGCAGCGACCAATAGCTCCAACCTTATTTCACGCTATATTGTACTTTTTTATTTACTTTTCGTCAAGAGATCGTGCTCAAATGCCAGCAGACCTTTGTAGTTTTGCTCATAATGACTGGTATCTGGAAAGTTGAGTGCCATGATATGCTGCCACACGGCACGCACAAGTGCTGTAAAACGCTCTAGCTCTTCGGGTGTAATATCCTCCAGACTTAAATCGATGATTTGTCCAGCTGGATCGGGCTCGACAAATTGGAGTACGCCGCGTTGCATGACATAATCGCTCCAGTCACGTGAATTTTCGACAAGGAGCTTATAGAACAACAGCTGTTGGCGGTATTTGTGCGCTTTGATTTTCTGATAATCCGGACCCTTGTCCCATGATGTGAGTACACCTCCGGTCTTGTAATCCGTCACGATGGCTGTCTTGTTGTCTTTGTCAAACTCTACCACGTCGAGTTTACCGGTCAGGACGATATCGTCGATGCGTACTCCCTGGCGGCTAAAGTCGAGCTCGGCGTATTGCTGTGGCGTAAAGTTATCATGGTGACTCCTTAGGAATGTCCGCAGTGCGTCGGAGCCGCGCTGCAGGTAATCGCGTCGCTCGTCGTCCGTAAAATTGCGAATATCCATCTGTTTTTCGAATTCATGCAAGATGTCTTCTTCTGGTTGCAGCGATCCGGTAGCGCGCACGTGGTTATGTGCGCGTTGTAGCGTGGCGTGGATTGCGTTGCCGTAGCTTAGTGCGACACTTGATGCGCTGGGAAAACGAAGCAGCGTACTGAGCAGGAAATTCTGCGGTCCGCCATTGGTGATGTCAATGAAGCGATTGATGTGCGACGCGCTGATTTTGTATGTCTTGAGGTCTGGAGCCAAATATTCCTGCATGGTGACAGTCGGGATGTTAATGATTGGGGCGTACCACAGATGCTCGGCAGCTTCTTGTCGAGCTGCTACGGTGGCATCTGCGTTTTCTTGATGGTGTTTTATAGGATTACCGAGCAGGAATGGTGCCATGAGCACCTCTTTGGCCGAGTCATTCTCGGTGGCATATGAGATATGCAGTCCTTGGCGCGCGCGGGTCATGGCTACATAGAATAGGCGCAGCCGCTCATCATAATTGTCGCCATTTTGACGCAGGCGCAGGTGTGGCGGAAATGCAATTGATGGTGTACGACCACTGGCTTTCTCGCCCCACATGGCATCGGTCGCGTTGACGATAAATACATGATCAAACTCCAGACCTTTCGAGCCGTGAGCACTGAGTAGCTGCACTGATGTGTCGTCAGAACCGATGTGGCGATAACTGGTGATGCGTGTGTCGGTGTCGCGGCATTCGTCGATGAAATCCAGGAAATCACCGAGACGCGGAGTCAAAAGACCAGCCGTATGCTCGCGAAGACGAAGTCTGATAGTCGATAGGTTTTCCAGATGTGCCGTGTATGCTGACAGGTCAGCCTGTTGACTGTCCGCAGAGAAGAAATGGACCTTGAACGGTGAAACATACGTTGAGCCGTTAAGTGTCGTGTTGCCGATCAGTATATCGATCATGCGTTCACATGGCAGATGTGGTACTTGAGTTGCAGCGGCAACGAGCCAGCCAAACAGAGCGGCGGTATCTTCGCGAGCACGCATAGTTTCCAGCCAGTGCTGCCGGTTTTTGTAAGCATGCAGGCTTATTTCCCAGACAACTGTTGGGTCGATACCCCACGCTGGATGTGCCAACAGCTCGGGCAGCAGCGCATTTGCTTCGTCGTGGTCGGCCAAACTGAGTGCTCTCACTGTCCGACTGACGAGTTCCAACTGCATGACAGCTTCGTCGTCGAGCACGTCGTCGCGGCGATCGTAACTGATAGGGATTTGCTGCTCGCCTAGATAGCTGAGCAGTGATACGAGGTCGTTGTGCTTGCGACCAATGATAGCAATTTCTTTGGCGGGCACGTCGCGGTCGAGCAGCTTGCGCACTGATTGAGCAATCCATTTGCGTTCGTGGTGCGTGGTGGCGTGTTCGACGATTTCCAACGTGTCGGGTGTCAGTTCAGAATGTGATGTGAGCGTTTTGGTCAGTGCAGGCAGGTGGTTTTCCAGCCGCTCGTCGCCCTGTATGATGACCTCACGTGCACCATCGAGAACTGGCTGGACCGAGCGGTAATTTCTGGTCAGCGTAATAAACTCTGTTTTCGGGTATGCCTGCTGAAAGTACAGGATGTTGCCTACGTCGGCCCCTTGGAACCCGTAAATTGCCTGATCGTCGTCACCGACCACCAGGATGTTGGGCTTATCTTCGACAACCGGATTGTTCGTAAGATTTTGCAGGATACGCATCTGCGCGAGGTTAGTGTCCTGGAACTCATCGACCATGATGTACTGGAACTTTTCCTGTAAGTCATAGCGCAAGTCATCGTTGATTTCGATGGCGTGAACGACCTGCATGATCATATCGTCAAAGTCGATCAGCTCGTCTTTTTGCATAGCTTGAAGATAGCGTCCATAGACGTAGCATAGCCGCTGTAGCTTCGGCAATGCCTTTTGTGCTTTGAGTATTTGCGTCTTGTCGACGTCGTTTGTCATCCATTCCTTTTTCCATGCGGTGAGCGGCGGCGTGACTTTTTCGTGCGCGTCTGCAGCGTCAATCGCGTGTCTGATGCTTGTAGCAAGGACGTCTCGGAGACTGAGTATGCCGGGAAGTGGTGTCTCCTCCTGGATGGTTTCGATGCGTTCCAGTGCGGCCGCCAACGCATCGCGCGTGCTCTTACCTACCCTTGTAGCAAATACGTCACTGAGTTGTTTACCTGCAGTATCGATAGTGGCTCCGGCGGCGTCGAGCAATAGCTTGAATTCGACATCAGTGAGACCAGCTCGTTTGAGGTCGGAAATGGCAGCAATAATATCGCTGATAGCGGTGTATTTACCATTCATGCGACTGCGTAATGGGTCGTTATAGTCAAGCGAGTCGAGGATTTCGGTGACAATTCGATGTCGCTCCAGATCGTCGGCCGGACGGAAGCTGGCACCACTATAGAAGTATTCGCGGTACTTGTTCATGATTTCCGTGCCAAATGCGTGGAACGTAAAAATAGACACCTTAGCTGCATCGCGTCCAATGATTTCGCGCAGACGCTTCTGCATGGCGATCGATCCAGCCTCAGTAAACGTCAGACAGAGGATGTTTTCGGGCAATGTGTCGGTTTTTTTGAGTATGTTGGCGGCACGCATGCCGAGCAGCTCAGTCTTGCCCGTGCCGGGACCTGCGATAACCATCACTGGTCCGTCAATTGTCTCGACGGCTCGACGCTGGTCATCGTTTAGCTTATCGTAACGCGCCTCAAAATCCATTGAGGTCTAGTATACCGCATATCAGCGCGTATGGCGGTCAACTACGCAGCATTCGTGCCGTACATTGGGAACTGCTCAGTGAGTCGTTCACGTAGCGACTTTGCTGCGGTTGTCTTGTCTGAGCGAATGTGTGAGTTTTCGCGCAAGGTTGTTATAACGGCTGTTTGGAAAGCGAGCCACGATGACTGACTTTCGTCGTTGACGCAGTGCAAGTGTGATCCGCCTTCTTGTGCGAATACCTTGACGTTGTCTTTACCTGCATATACTTCGTCTCTCCAGGTGCGGCCACGACTCAGAAAATCACCTAGGAAAACTTCGGCGACGACAAGCGGGTCCGGGCCGATATTACGGGCGTGCTCACCGGTTTTACCACTTAGGAGTGCAGGAATACACTGCGTTTGGACATAGAGTGCTTCGGGTCTGAGGTCTGCAGTGGGGGCCATACGCATAAGTGCCAGTAGACCCATTTTCGTGAACGTACCAAACGCCCTTAGCTCGTTAGGTGCTTTTTTGAGTGTTTCTTCTATGTCGCCTGGATGCAGTCCGTTTGGTAGGCAGGGCACGCTTAGATGCGCTGCCAGAGCAGTCGTGTCATGTTTTTCTGCTAGATTGAGTACGCCATTGCCATACATTGCACCCTGGGAGATGCCGCCGAGAATCAAAAAGTCAGGATCACGATCGAACTCCATCGCCTCGCTGTGCATGATAGACAAGTGGTTGTGCGCGTTTTCGTCGAAAGTGAAGTACTTCATGAAATTTTGTGGCGCGCTGATGACAGTACCGGCAATACCCAGTTCACCAAGCTTGATAAGACGCTTGACGTACAGTCCCTCTGGTCGTGTGCAGAATGCTACCGATTCCTGATATGCGAGGCCGTCCAAGCTATCCGGGACAGGTTTTTCGATGCGCGAAGACAAGACATGATACTGCATACCGTCGGCAAGTTGGACAGGGCGTTTCTCGATGACGACCCCCCTCTTGTCGTAGAAGACTTTTGTGTCTTTGCTTCTATAGGGCGTCACTACAGGATTGCGTTCAACGCTGTTGCGCTCCACGGCTCTGATATATTGATCCTGTTTTGTGTGATTGAACTCTTGTACGCGTACCACCCCACCTCCTGATTCGTAGTGGTTACAGTATAGTCCTGACGCCTGTCGTTGTAAACGGCGAGGTTCAGATGCTAATATTATAGCATAATTATTTACAAATGTCTATTGCTTTTGATGGTGATACGTTGTTATACTAACATTATCCATGAATCCTGATATCTATGATGACTTGGCACTTGAAGAAGCTGCGAAAAAGCAGTTCGGTCTTGCTGTGGATGTTGATTCGGTTATCGTACGCCAGGTGCCGGTAAGTCGCACCGCTATGGCGACGGTGTATCTCACGAAGAAGAAGCAGCTCTATGCCTATATTACGGCGCAGTCAAATCTCACGCTTGGCGATGTCAAAAAAATACTTGCGCGTATGGGTCTCAAGCCGGAACTGTTCGTGCCACCCAAGGGTCAGCCACACTATTTCGATGATATCGGTCGTGAGCATTTTCGTACCGTATTTCCTGGTCGGCAGCACATCACGTCGGATGACCTGACGTATTACCGCACGCTAGCACCGTACAATCCGGCACTTATACAGATCAATGAGATTCCAAGTGGTGAAATTCGTCAGTTCGATACTGATGCTCACGGCAACTGGCGTGTGTCCGCTCGGTTTGCGTATAGACGCATAAAGACCTCATAAATAAAAACCCGTCGCTCATCTCTGAGTCGACGGGTTATCAAACGGCTATTTCTCTGTCGAGTATTTCCCGAGCGGTATAACGAAGCCGATGAGGGCTACGACCGCCAGATATACTCCTAGGGTGTTTGCAACTGCGAACCACTGTGGTCCAGAGAAGCCGTTCGCATCCAGCTCTCCGCCCTTGAACCACCCTAGCGACGGATCGGTCTTGATTTGCATCGTCAGCACGATCCAGGTAGCCGCCAGCACGGCCCAGATAGGAATGTACCAGAGCTGATTGTAATGGCTGCGGAGTTTTTCGGCGCGAAGACCCGCCGCGATAGGACAAATGATTGTCGCCATGACGACGGCCAGGAATAGCCAAATCAGGAAAGTACTGCCACTCATCAAGGTTCCTCTCTATTGAGAACGTGACTGAATATATCATCTTATTTTTCAAACAAAAAGCAAATACCCGCCGACTCATCCTCGAGCCTGCGGATAATAGTTCACTTTCTATCGAGTACTACAAGGTGTTCGATATGGGGTGTGCGCGGGAAGAAATTGTAGCCCATGTGATGACGGATACCGTACTTCTCGGCTAGCATGGCGACGTCGCGGGCTTGCGTGACAGGATTGCAGCTGAGATAAATGATGCGCTGCGGTGCAGATTCAAGTAGCTTCTCCACCACCCTTTCGTGCAGACCCGCACGCGGCGGGTCGACGATGATAGTCGCGTCGCTCGTGATGTGATCAAGCGCGTTTTCGCTGGCCGCCAGCACGGCTTTTGCCCCTGTTTTGCCGAGCTCAGCGATGTTTTGCCGCATTTCGCGCACGGCGTGTTCGTTTATTTCTACGAGCGTTACGTTGTCACCGCCGATAGTGAGGCCGATAGTGCCCACACCGCTATAGAGATCCACGACATGACCGCTCCCGTCGTACGCTTCGCTACGTAGGTCGCTGGACGCGGGTCCTGTCGGCGCGTCCGCCCCTAAAATTTTCGCCCTATGCGAAGAATTTTGGGTGCTGCCCCGCGCGCCGCCACCCACGCTTGCGCCGAGCCAGGTCTGCATATCGCGAAGCGTTTGTTCATACACGGGTAAATTGATCTGGAAAAACCCTTCCGTAGCGTAACGGAACGGTATAGCCAGGATGGTATCGGTCAATATCCGGTCGCTTGTGGCCGCAAGGCGTTTGGTGATCACGCTGGCGGGCGACTGCGGGTTGGAATAGATAACTTCTGCGCAGATAACCTCTGGCGAGGTTATTTTAGCAAGCACGGCGGCCGCATCGAAATCTTCGTTTTTGACGTAGAGCTGCCATGCGACCTGCCCTGCTCTGTTGCTGCGGATGAGCAGCGTTTTGAGCGTGCGCCCGTCGATATGAAACTCGCGCAGCACATCCAATACTTCTTTGGCGGCTGTATTGATGGCTGGACTGGCCAGACTGGTGTCTGCGACGGTTATTTTGCCGCGAGTGCCCCGCCGAAAAAACGCCAGATCAAGCGTTTCGCGCTCGGTATCATACCAAAAGCTATACTCAACTTTGTTGCGGTAGCCATACTCCACCCCGTCGCTCCAGACTTCTATGGGGTGCGGCAGTACGATGTCATGTAGCTCGAATGCTTCTTCTATGAGTGCGGATTTATAGTGGTTTTCAGCAGTGAAGTCTATGATTTGCCATGGACTAGTACTCAAATAGCTGTCTGGATCACGCGGTTCGATACGCTCGGGAGAAGCTTTGATGACCTCTGTCACGTAACCTTCGACGTACGATGATTTTTTCCTGGTCAGCTGCACAGCTACCTGCTCATTGGGCAGCCCACCCCAGACGAGGCACTTCTTGCCATCTGTCAGCGTGCCAATACACTGTCCGCCGCCGATCATGCGGTCAAGCGTGAGTGTCACTACTGGAAGAGGTTTTTTTGCCATATCTGTTATTATAGCGCACGCCTCTGAGTTTTGATATAATATTGTTGACATAAATGAAAAACTATGATAACATTAACAATATTATGACAAATGTGTCCACTACCTCTATGGAGTCGGAACGTACTATATCTGATATCTCATCAGATACTGCTCTGGAAGCCCAGTGGCAAGAACTAGCATCGTGGAGCGATGAAGACGATATCTTTATGGAGCTCGCAAGCAAGCAAGAAGCTATCAAGCGAAGAGAAGTTGCCCCTGGGGCACCGCAATTCGTAGAAGAAGAGCCTCTAGACGAAGAAGTTGAACGTCCACGCACGCGCTTGGGACGGCTGCGCGCCAAACTCGGTCGCGCTGCTACTATGGCATTTTGGATGCCGCACCTCAAACTGGCGAATATGAATGAGCGCAGCAGAATGCGTCAAAAAGCCCGCGAAGAAAAATACGCGGCTGACGAAAATGATGGTTTTGCGGAGCGTATCTACAAAAAAATTCGTCGCAATCAGGCAAAAGTTCTTGGTGGTACCGCAGTAGCGGCCGCTCTTACTGCAGAGCTCGGTCTTCTCTATCTCCATGCCAAAGGTATCGAGATACACAATCCGCTTCGTCACTACGATGTCAACCCTACTGCGTACGCGACAGCATATGAATTTGGCGGACGGGGCGACCCGTATGCGCAGGGAGTACTCAATGGCAAGGCTGCCGCTGGCACATTGAATCCGAATATTAACTATGTTGGCGTACACTACCCTGCCACTATAGCTCCCGCAGACAACGGTCCATCGTTGGATCACGCGACTGATATAGGTGCCGATGCGGCATATCGTGACTATCTACAGAAAAAGAACTCCGGTCAGGAATTTTATGCCGAAGGATATTCACAGGGTTCGATTGCTGCATTGAAGTTTGCTCAGCGAGTTCAAGCCGATAACGGCGGCACGTTACCCTCGAATTTCCACCTGATTCTCGAAGGTTCTCCCGTCACTAGCACTGGTTTTTATCAGAGCGACCTCGCTCAATCCCCTCTCCTGAAGCCGATGCTGCAGGGTCTGGGTATCAACCCCGATACCGGTCCGGTGCCCCCAGGTACAGTCGCGCGTTATTCACAAAACGATGTCATCGCTAACGGTGCCAACCAGTCACTGCTTGGTATGGGTGTTATGGCTCTGGACTTCCAGTATGGTCACGCGCCGACCAATCCGAACAATCCGCACATCGTATGGGTTGATTCGGCTGGTGTGATTCATGAAGAATACGACGTGGGTGTACATCCGTTCTCCCAGATGATTCAGGCAAACGGCGGCTACATCAATGACGGTTATAACTCTTTCTTCCAAGATATTGTCCCTATCAACGATGGTATCCACAACAACCCGAACCCGCCAGCACCAAATGCGTACAATGCGCAGATGAATTTGGCACGCGGTATTGATGAGCAAACCGGCAATACTGGCATCCCGCAACAAATCGCTGCAGCTATTCCGCAGCCGATTACCGAGATCATGCAGAATGGTTTGGATATCGCCAACACTGCTCCAGATAAGCTGCTCGAAAACCCAGCCAATATTGGTGAGGTCATGAACGATGTCAATAAGATGATAGATAACGTACAAAATATCTTGCCAAGCAGTAGCAATGGCAACGGTACCGATATCATAAAAGACTTCGTCGGCGGTGTGGTGCATAATGTCGCACCGCAAGCAAGCGGACCTGTAAATAACTTCATGGATTCTATCCAGATACCAGCACCTGCTCCCGCTCCTGCAGCCCCTGCTCCTGTATATGAGGCCCCTGCTCCAGCTCCGGTCTATGAAGCACCCGCTGCTCCTGCGCCTACACCAGCACCGGCTCCTGCTCCTGCTCCAGCTCCAGCACCGCTCCCTCCTGTACCAGCTGCTCTGCCTCCACAAGTTGATCAGTTCGCACAAGTAGCCAATGATTTCCTCGGCGGCCTCTTCCGTCCTGCTGCATAACGTATTTGCGACCAAATCAAACAAATACCCGCACCAGATAGTGCGGGTATTTGTTTTTTACAGATAATTACCTCTGTAATTGTTGCAAAAACCACTACTTGACAAGCGTTGATAAAAGGACTACGATGCCAAGCATAACCGTCTATTCGATGGGCTAAATACAGGGGGAATGGTGGGTATGAGAAAAAATACCACTGAGAAAATTGGCATTGGCAAAAGGCTCAAAGAGCGGCTGGATGTCGATAAACTTAGAGCGGCAACCGCAATCGGCACGATCGCCGTAACGGCCGCAGCACTGACTGGGGCAGCTGGCATAGAATCAAAGCATGAAGCACCGGCAACGCATCAGGTGGCGACAAGTCAAGAATCATATGACTTGGCGGCCATTCAAAAAGCACTTCTTGGTGGTTTTGGTGACCCGGAAGGTCGAGGAATCTTGGACTATCTGAATAGCCAAGGGATGATCAACCACGCCGAGAACAACGTACTTGTACGCTACCCGGCCGATCTCGCACAGGGAGAACACTCCACAGAAATCGGAAGCCAGGCGGCAAAGGGTATTTACTACAATGCACACAGTCGCGGCGATCATACGATCATGGTCGGTTTCTCTCAGGGTACTATTCCGCTGGCGCGAGCGGCTACCGAAATTGCTCAAGCGAATGGCGGCGTGCTGCCCGATGATTTGACTATTGTTGCCTACGGTGGTCCAGCTGGTGAAAACGGCTTCTGGGAAAGTAGCTTTGGTCAAGTGGCAGAACCATTCATCAATTTTGCTGTGCCAACGCACGACCGGTTACCTGCCGGGTCATACGATGTCGCGTCTGCCAATGATTTCTGGGCAAGCACCGGTCAGGATACGTGGGCTGGTCAACTCGCCAAGTTGACGGCTATCGGTCAAGCTCACAGGATTCCGGCACCACACGAACCTCGTTTGTCATGGACAGGCAGCGACGGAGTTCATTATGAGCGCGTCGATGTAGGTGTGCACCCGTGGACTATGCTTATCAGTGCACAAGGTGTGCATGTCAATGAAGGCTTCAACGCGTTTTTCAACAACATCGTTCCTGTCAGCAATGGTCGTGACCCGGCACCAAACCCGAACTCTATGCAGGCGTTTCGTGGTCTTGGTCGCGGTATTGATCAACAGATGGGATCAAGCGTACCGGTGTTTGAGACGCTATTTACATTTATGCCGCACCCTATCATTCAGGTTGGTCTGGATATAGGTATCAAGGGGCCTGATGCTGTCGTCAAGGGTGTGGCTGCCGGTGTTCAGGGCGTCACACAGGGACCCGAAGCGGCAAGCGCAGTGTACAACGAGCCGGTACCGATGGGTGCTGAGCAGCCAAGCGGCGCACAGCAGATAGTCAATAACATACACGATACTGTAGAGACATACGTCGGTCAGGTTATTCCTGGTGCTCAAGTTCCTGAATTTACGTTGCCGGAGGCACCTGATTTGTCTGTCCCTGCGGCAGCATCCACTCCTGCCCCTGCCGACGTGCCATCAGTTGAGAATCCAGTCAGCTCTGTCCAGGAAATGGTGAACGATTTTGTAGAGCCGATAACCGATGCTATCAATGATGCTGTAGAGCAGGTTCAAGCCGTTGTGCCTGTTCCGGTTCCCGCACCCGTCTTTGAAGCTCCTGCTCCAGTCTCCCCACCAGCACCTGTTGCAGCTCCCGCTCCGCCTCCACCTCCACCGCCTGCTCCCGTGGTTGAGCTTCCTCCGGCACCAGCACCGTTGCCACCACCTCCGCCACCACCAGCACCTGTGTTCGAGCTTCCACCACCTCCGCCACCGGTGCAGCAGGTTGTCGATCAGGTCAACGACTTTGTTGGTGGCTTCCTGCCCGCCCCAGCTTCATAGCAGGCAGCTGGTCATAGTACTTGTACGCGAAAACTGCTCGCATGCATTACGTATGTGAGCGGTTTTCGTTTTATAAAGCGTTACCAATATAACAACACAATATCTACGTTTTGTTGTCAATAATACATTATTCTCTGCTACCTCTGTTGTCATATAGTCTGTCAAGTATGTTTATATCTGAATCACCAAGGTGGAGTACCTCTGGAAGAAATTGTAAGATTTTTAACATTGACATAAATCACAAAGTACGATACTCTCGCCACACAATTAGTACGTGGTGGGCAGAATAGGGGTTACATATGGCCAGGTTAAAGACGGCCTTTGAGGGTGGTTTGATTTCTCATGAAGAGAATGACAATCGATCTAGCAAACTAAAACGTTTCGGTACGAAAGCCATAGCTGTCGTAGGTGTGAGCACTGCGGCAGTTTTTGGTATAGGGGCTGCGCATGCAGACGAAACTAATATATATGTCGGCGGCAACGCTGACCCAGTCAGCCAACTGCCGGTTGATGCGGCTATTCAGCAAGGCCGTTTCGATCCGAACGATAACAACATCCAGATTCATTATCCAGCGTCCATCGGGCCTCTTGGTCCTGTGCGCATGGATGCGTCTATCGCGGACGGTGCTCCCAAGGTCGTCGACGCATGGCGTGCGAACCGAAATGATGAGAAGGTTCGTATAGAGTGCTTCTCTCTCGGTGCTGCAGTTTGTAACGTCGCAGCGGCTCAAATCGCTGCAGAGAGCGGTGGTGCGCTGCCGGGTAACGTAGAAGTTGTCCGCAATGGTGACGGCTACGGTGCCACGGGTATCGTGAATCACCCGCTCGCGAGGACGTTTGCTCCTATCGCAAAGCCAATCATGGAAGACATGATCGGTATTCCTATGAGCCTGCCTCAGGTTCCGGGCACTATTAACCGGTTTGATATCAATGACATCTGGGCTAACGGTGGAGCGCAAGGTATGGATATTGGTGCGTTGATTGCAATGGTATCTACGATTCCTCAGAATCACCGCATTCCAGATCCACGTGAACCACACGTGACATTCATCGATAAGTTCGGCGTAATCAACGAGATTTACGGTGGTGATCGCGATGCAATTACTAAGGCTATCGAAGCCGCTGGTTATGTCGTGCCGCCTATCGGTGAAGCATTCTTCAACGTCATTGCTGGTCCGCAAAATCCGATCAACGATCCAAACCTTAACCCGGCGAAGTTCAATCCGGTACGCAACGTACCGCAGGTGACGCCTGAGCAGTATGTAGCGCAGAGCCGAGTAGCACCACCAGCACCGGTTGCGCTACCAACGCCACAAGCTATCGTGGTGCCGCCACCACCAGTACCGGGCCAGCCTATGAGTCCTGAGCAGTTGGCATTTGCCGACCAGCTGAGGGCGTCTGTCGGCGGTATCAAATAACGGTACCTGTGGACGTATATGGGGATGCGTCTCTAGCGTCACGAATCCGCTCCGCATGCTATCATAGTGCTAATGGCACAAGCAGATATACCATCTGATGAGAAGCTGTCGGACGCGGATCCGTGGCTAGTCCCGTACCGCAAACAGTTGCAGCAGCGTCTAGCATATATGGGGGTATATGCCGACCGGATTCTGGAGGGGAAACCGGTAGAAGATTTCGCTCTCGGACATCTTCATTTCGGCTTGCATAAAACAGACAATGGCTGGGTGTTTCGTGATTGGGCACCCGCGGCGGCGAAAATTTATCTGCACGGTGAGTTTTCGAAATGGGCGGACGACGAAAAGTTCGCCCTCCAGCCGCGCGAAAACGGTGAATGGGAAATTCATTTGCCGCGTGGTACCCTGAAGCATCTTGATCATTACAAACTACATGTCTATTGGGATGATGACGATGGTTATCGCGTGCCAGCCTGGGCGACCTATGTCGTGCAAGATCCGGAAACGACGCTGTTTGATGCAGTCGTGTGGGATCCTCAGCGTCCATATGAATGGCAAGATACCGACTTTCGTCCAAGCGACGAGCCGCTACTTATATATGAAGCTCATGTCGGCATGAGCGGCGAACACGAGAATATCAGTACTTACAAATCATTTACAAGGGAGATCATCCCGCGTATCAAAGCGGCCGGATACAATGCGATCCAACTTATGGCAATAGCCGAACACCCCTATTACGGTAGCTTCGGCTACCACGTATCGAGTTTTTTTGCTCCAAGTTCCCGCTTTGGTACGCCGGATGATTTACGGGCACTTGTCGATGCGGCGCACCGAGCGGGGCTGCGCGTTATCGTGGATATCGTGCATTCGCACGCCGTCAAAAATGAAGCAGAAGGCATCAGTCGCTATGACGGTACGCTTACACAGTTTTTTCACGATGGCGACCGCGGTAACCACGATCAGTGGGATAGTCGCGTGTTTGACTACGGCAAGCCGGGAGTGGCGCATTTTCTACTCAGTAATTGCCGGTATTGGCTTGAAGAGTTTCATGTGGATGGTTTTCGGTTCGACGGCGTCACCAGTATGCTTTATACACACCATGGCATGGGCCTGGCATTTGATCACTACGATAAATATTTCGAACATGTCGACCACGACGCACTCGCCTATCTGGCTATTGCGAACAAGCTGATACATAGCGTCAAACCACAAGCGGTCACGATTGCGGAAGATATGAGCGGCATGCCAGGGTTGGCGGCACCACTGGCACACGGCGGCGTTGGCTTTGATTATCGGCTTAGTATGGGTACTCCCGATCTGTGGATCAAATATGTCAAGGATCTCAAGGACGAGCAGTGGCACGTATCGCATTTGTACCATGAACTGAGTCAGCACCGACCCGAAGAGCGTACTATTAGCTATGCCGAAAGCCATGATCAAGCCCTCGTTGGCGACAAAACGCTGATGTTTCGCCTGACCGACAAAGAGATGTACGATCGTATGCAAAAGTCAGATCCAAGCCTGGCGATCGACAGGGCCCTTGCACTTCACAAAATGATTCGCTTGCTTACCGCCAGTCTGCACCACGGAGGTTATCTGAACTTCATGGGTAATGAGTTCGGTCATCCCGAATGGATAGACTTTCCTCGACCGGAAAACAACTGGTCGTACAAATACGCGCGTCGGCAATGGAGTCTAGCTGACAATCCTGACCTGAAGTTTCACTATCTAGCAGATTTCGACAAAGCTATGTTGGATATCATACGTCGCCTCGATGCCGAACCGGTACAGGTGACTGCCAACGATGGCGATCATGTCGTGGCGTTTTTGCGCGGTGATTATCTGTTTGTATACAACTTTCATCCTACCAAATCATTTACTGATTATGGCATTTCCGTACCGCGGGGCAAGTATAGGATTGTTCTGTCGAGCGACAGTGCGGAATTTGGTGGGTTTGACCGCATAGATACTACCCTAGATTACCCCAACGACAGTAAACAACTCAAACTCTACTTACCTACGCGTACCGCAGTCGTGCTACAAATCTCTTCTATTCATTGAGTTAACATTCTTTTCAAGCTATATTAACCATAGGCTCTTTCAGTGAGGGCTATATAACGCATAGCGGGGGTAAGTGAAACAGTATATACCACTGTTTTCAACAATAACCATCCACGTGGTTCAGCTGCGTATCCCTGTTAAAACGTCTCGACTCACCCCAGTGAGTCTTGCTGTCGTTGGAGGTACTGCCTAATGCCTCCGTATCCACAGCGTCTCCCTATCGTCGGCGATGACGACGGCGTCTGGGGCAACATCCTGCGCCAGTACCTGGAGAAAGAACACTACCAATCCGCCGGTGACACGGACGATCCTGCCAACGGCGGCCACCAGTTCGTTACCATACGCGCCGGTACTACCAGCAAAGCACCCCTTACGCTTGCGATAGGCCCACTCACATCTACTCCTGCCATCGGTGCTATCGAGTTTAACGATGACAAGCTTTATTTCACCACCACCGGCTCCGTACGCAAGACTGTCGCCATGTACGATATGACCGGTGCTATTGGTGATATGTATTATCGCAATAACACCGGTGGTCTCTCGCGGCTGCCTATAGGCAACAACAACGAGGTTCTGACCGTAGCGAGTAGCGCACCATAGTGGACAGATAGTATTCCGCAATCAACCGTCGCTAACCTCACAGCAGACTTAGCGGCTAAACCTCGTGTCCTACTTTGGGACGGCAGCTCCTGGCCCGCCCGCCCTAACGACACCATTCCAACAATATTCATCGGAGGCCAGGCACCTTATCATGCCCCCAGCGATCACATGCGCTGGTTGTGATAGCGGTGCGTTGTGATCCGGGTGAAGTGATGCCGAGGCCACTTTATGGCGGTTCGCATGATGGCACTACCAACACTTCTTATACTCCCAGTGCAATAGGTATCGATATTCCGCGCTATCCCGGCGACACCTCATTGGTACTTGCTGTGACTACCCTCAATGATAACGTGTCCATGTCATCATGGTCGTTGACTGCTGGCGGTGCGATAACCTTGTCGAATCAGACTAAACGTTCGGACGGAGGAACAGCCACTGGCTTTGATGTGCGCAATATCATACATACTGCTACGTTGAGCACTATGGATGGACCCGGCTCGATTCAGCTGAGCGGTACTCTTTCGGGGTCATCTCAGGGCGGAACAGCAATAATATATATGTCTACCGTTAGTCATGCTCGTCCTAGTAACCAGATTGTTGATATCGTACACCAGGCTCCAGCATACGGGAGTGGAGGAACGGCATATAACCCTGAAGGTATATACCCTGGACAACTTGCTGTGGTCGTTTCTCTTATTGGAAGTGGTGCTTTAGGTGGAACAGCAACTGCTGATAGTGCTACATATGGTGGTGTTGAGATGACGAAGGTGGGGAGCGTACCTGCGGTGGCTGGATTATTAAGCGGCGCAGGGCTCGGCATGTTTATTTTGCATAATCCACCTCCTGGTGAACAAATTGTCGAGGTATGGGGTACAGGCAGTACTAGTGGACATACATCTGGCGTTTACTATGCCATGACTTTGTCGAATGTTAGTGCCATTGAACCTATTCTCAGCGAAAATGCGGTTATAGAGATACCGTCTATCGACAGGGGGCTGATATTAATGGCGTCTGGCGGAGGAGGAGACTGGGGTACGCGTGCGGAGCATGCCAGTGTTATTAATGTTATCTCTCCTTTTTTGGCCGCAATCAGTACGGGTACAGTCCTACAAGCAATGGGGCTCTAAGGGCGTACCCAAGCTCACCGAATCTGGTCATGCGGTAGGTATTGGACTTCATCCTATGTCTAACGAAGGTCAATTTTTTACGATGTTTTAAGTGATGTAACGTGAGTACCGCTGTAGGTGGATATGCTGATGCCGGTAATACAACCGCACCAAGCATATTCGATAATCTGAATATTTCTCCTGAACCTCCTCCAGCAAAACGAACAGAGTTTTTTGCACTGTTCGACTAGTCGCGTCACTTTGTTTTGTTTATGTCGCCTCGAAATTCTGCTTCTACTTCTGCGCGTAGTTCATTTTTGATTTGCTCACGCAATGAGGCTTCCGTATCAATCCTGTTTGTCTGCAACTTCTTGAGGATTGCAGTGGTAATGGTACTGAAGGCAAACAGTATGCTGACAACGGCTATTAGTTGCCATGTGTCTGAAATGTACTCCCAGAGCGCACTTTCGATTATTGCTGGAGTGATGTATATAAACAAAAACCATGCTGATCCGATCGCAGTAATCCGGAGTGTGTTTATTGCGGCACTGGCTTGCTTTATATCTATGAAGCTGCCAGTCAGAGTCAGACAAATCGACAAACTTGTGGATATCCAAATCATCTTCCACATGACTGAAGCACCGCCACCGTCAATGTTCCATATCAGTATGAACCAGAGTACAGTCCATACTACGTTCGAAAGCATGGCGAGACTGGCAAGGACTTTGATTATGCCTTTGCTATCAAGACGTAAGATGTTGTTCATCGTGAATAAGCTAAAAAACGCTAGCAGCGTGGTGGTAGCGAGGATTTGCCATGCATCTCCCGGGGGAGCTGTGATGATAAAGAGGATGCCCATGAGTGCGGACAAGCCAAACAAGCCGATCGTGGCAAACAGCATGGGTTTTTTGAGTATAGCTACGGCTGACACGTCATCAGGTTTCATCCCACTTATGATAACATACCGATACGCTTAGAGTTTTGCTAACCAGATGAAGGGTGTTGTACGTCTTTCGTAGTAGTAGCAAGAACTCCATGGGCAGTTACTGAGCGTGCTATTATAAAAATATACGAACAGAGGAATATATGGCGAGCGAACTTGAGGCGGCACACTTGGCGTATACCGAAGGCGGCATATACCAACAATCTCGCTGAATGATGGCGAAGATGATAAGGATAAAGAATAGGAGGTGACATGAAGATAGCTATTTCAGGACTTGGACGCATGGGCGGACAGATTGCCAAAAAATTACATGACAGCGGTCATGAGGTCGTGGCGCACAATCGCAGTCCGGAGAAGGTCGACGAAGCCAAGGCATATGGTGCCACGCCCGCCTACTCCGACCAAGAGGTCGTGGATGCGTTTGATGGCGAGCCGGTCGTGTTGTGGATTATGCTACCCGCCGACGTTATTGATGCAAAGGTGGATGAATGGCTGCCGCTTTTGCCCAAGGGCAGCATCATCATCGATGGTGGCAACAGCGATTATCGCGGTGACAAAGCGCGTGCCGAACGCGTATCGGCAGCTGGCAGCATGATGCTCGATATCGGCACGAGTGGCGGCGTGTGGGGTCTGGAAAACGGCTTCTCCATGATGGTGGGCGGCAACCGCGATGCATATGAAACGGTCGTTCCGGTACTCGACACGCTGGCCCAGCCACGTGGCGGCCACCAGTATTTTGGCACGCATGGCACCGGACATTTTGTCAAAATGGTTCACAATGCTATTGAATATGGCATGATGCAGTCTTTGGCTGAAGGTTATCGCATCCTGAAAGAAGGTCCCTACCCAGACTTGGACCTGGCTGCAGCTGGCGACGTGTGGCAGCAGTCCAGTGTCGTAACCAGTTGGTTGAACGACCTTACTCGTCAGGCACTTCATGAAAATCCCGACATGGAAAACATCAGCGGCGTTGTGGCAGAAAGCGGCGAAACTCGCTGGACACTTGAGACCGCCAAAGAGCTCGGCATCCCTATGCCTGCTATTCAGGCGTCATTCGATGTCCGCATCGCTTCACAGCACGGCGATGTCAACTTCTCGACGAAGCTGCTTGCAGCTATGCGCAACAAGTTCGGTGGTCACAACATCGACGGTCAGCAGTAACGGCTACCACAGTGTCGGTAGGTTTTCGGCATTGACATGCATGCCATCACCCGGTGTGACCTTGAATGCGTCGTGAAACTCAGGAACGATGGATAATACGCCATTGACGCGTACCTCAGCTGGCGAATGTGGATCAATCAATATGTACTGTTTGGCGAGTTCTGGTGTAACCTTCTTGGCCCACACCTTTGCCCAACCGGTAAACAAACGTTGTTCGGGCGTGAGGTCGTCGACAATCTCGCGACCGCCTTCGCGCTCCAGTTTTTTCTGCAAAGCGTAGTACGCTATGGTGATACCGCCGACATCGGCGATGTTTTCACCAAGCGTCAGTTCGCCGTTGACCTGCAGTCCGTCGGCTGTCAGTGAGCCGAAGTGCCTGACAAATTCATCGGTTTTTTCCTTGAACTTTTCGCGATCTTCATCGCTCCACCAATCATTGACGTTGCCGTTTAGGTCGAACATACAACCCTTGTCGTCGAAAAAGTGTGTCAATTCGTGACCGATCACGCCGCCGATAGCACCGTAGTTGTAGGCATCATCACGCTCTGGATCATAAAATGGCGGCTGCAAAATAGCTGCAGGAAATGTCATTTCACGCTTGAGGTCTGAGCAGGCATTTACTTCTGTCGGTGGCATGAGCCATTCTGTGTGATCAAACGGTTCCTCCAGTCGTGCGAGCTCGCGCTTGATATTGAACCGTGAAATATTCATCCTGTTGGTGGCAAACGAATCGGGGCGGATGTCGATACCAGATATATCCAACCAATTGTCAGGAAAGCCCATCTTGAAGACGATATTGTCGAGTTTTTTCAGTGTCAAAGCTTTCGTTTGGTCTGTCATCCAGTCGAGATTCTCCACGCGTTCGCGGAAGGCTTCGGTAATGTCCGCCACCATCGCCATCGATTGCAGTTTGTCCTGCTCATTGAAGTGCTCGCGGCAGTACATTGGAGCAATCGCATGGTTGAGGAGACTGGTGTCCATGATACTGATTGCTTGCTTCCATCGAGGCTTCGGCTCTTTGAGGCCCTGTAGCGTCTGACCGTTGAATTTGAAACTTTCTGCTTCGAACTCTTCACTCAGCGTACCGGCGTAAGAATCCAGTAGCCTGAATTCCATGTAATCTTTGATGGCAGCAATATCGCTGGTCTGCAAAAGCTCACCTACTCTTTTGATAACCTCCGGCTGCTTGATGACAAAATCCTTGATATCTGACTTACCGAGCGTCGTGAAATACGCTTCCCAGTCGATCTCTGGGAATGAGGCTTTCGCCTCGTCAAGCGTGTATTTGTGATAGTTTTTTTCGACATCGCGTACTTCAGCCGAGGGTCGGTGTATCTCGGCGATTTCGTGTTCGATAGCGTATACCGCACTGGCTGCTTCGACTGCTTCATCCTCGCTGCGACCGAGTTTTTGAAATACATTCGTCATATATTGTTTGTATTTCTCTCGGACTTCCTCGGATTTTGCATCGTCGTTCAGATAGTATTCCCTATTTGGGAGGCCAAGTCCGCCCTGTGAGACATAGAGAGCGTTATTACCTGCTTTTTTGTCGTCTTCACCGAACCATAGGCCAAAAAACGCGCGCACACCGCTCAGTCGTAATTCTGCCACGGCTTTCACAGCGTCATGACCGTTCGTTGTCTCGTTGATCGTTGTACGTAGCTCGTCGAGGGGCGATACTCCAGCTGCATTGCGAGCCTCCATATCCAGGACGGACGCATAAAAGTCGCGCACTTGCTGCTCGGGACTCCCCTTTGACAAGTCATGCTCATGCTGCAGGTTTTCTGCGATGTCACGCAGTCGCTCGGCGGTGCGATGACGAGCGATATCAAACGATCCCCAGCGAGCTTCGGTCGATGGAATCGGAGTAGTGTCGAGCCACTCTTGATTTACGTGGCGGAAAAAGTCATTCCACGCCTCTGGTGCATTTGTCGTTTCACTTTTGTCATTGAGTCGTTCGGACACGTGAGTACCTCCTCGTAGCTGTCTTTGACCTATCATGACAGATAACAACCTAAGGCGCAAGTCGAGCGTACGTACAAGTTGTTGCTTATGATATACTGCCATTACAACTACGGAGGGCCGCATATGAGCGTGGAAGTTCCCTATGGAATTGTCGAATACGGAGACGGCAATAGCGACGAAATCGTGGCACTGGTCACTGGTTTTGGTAGCAAGCCAGGAGAGTTCGACCGGGCTGGCAGGAGCCTGGTGGCTACTGGCCGCGACGCGGTTGTTTATACTTATCATCCCGGTGTCCTGCTTGAGGGCGACGCGGAACTACTTCCGGAGCTTATCAGTGCAATGAGCGAAGATTTTGAGGAGCGGGCGGCAGGCTATCCGCACCGACGCTATGGCGGCGCGAGTCTCGGAGGTGCGATAGCTGCAAATATGCAGAAGCGATATGACACGCCTGAACGTGGATTCTATGCAGCAACAGGTGGCGATGCGGCAGAAATTATCATGAAAAACCGTTGGTTTGGTGCCATTGTGCTCGCTGCGCACCGAGTAGATATACGTCGAGCATTTGCTCGTCACGGCTACACGCATGATGACCTGCAGGAACGTTGGCGAGATATCCAGACGCCGCCCACAACACCGCTTACTATCGCACTTGGTGGATTGGATCTGATTATGCGCGAGCGCAAGATCTTGCCCAAGATTGCTGACTGGCGAGCAGCAGGAAACGATGTGCGAATCATCCGTAAACCTTGGGGTGGGCACAACGGTATGATCAAATGGTTTGATGCAAACATTGCTTCACTCTTAGGACCGAATCCGTCTGATAACTCTCGAGCACCAGAAGTACGTGACGCCGCATAATCAGTAGTCGGCTTTACTTATATATGGTTCGGATATAGAATAAGACACATTGCATGTCCGTGGAGAAACCACAATTCACCCCAAGTGATCTGCCGTTGACAGACGAGCAGATGCGCGCACGGGAAACCTGGATGATGGAATCCGGCAACTGGAAGGGCGACCATTCCGTTCCTTCAGCGGGCGAACACTATCGCTATATGTGGAAATGGGATTCGGCGAAGGCTGTGGTGATCAATGCTCGTCGCAATGATCCCGACAGAGCGGCACTGGAACTCCGCACACTGCTGAAATATGTTGATCCACAAACAGGGTTTTTGCCGAACAAGATTTTTGCGACTGCCGATCACAAAACGTGGCGGGACTATCCGGAAGCATGGTTTTTCAATAACAACAAAATCGGTACCAGCTATTCACAACCAGCACTGGAGCCATGGGCTGCTATGGAAACATACGACAGTTACGTGCGATGTGGTCGTGAGCAGGAAGGTTTGGTTTTTCTAGCATCAATTTATGGTACTGCCGACGAGGGTAATTACACCGGTCTACAGGGGGGTCATGCCTATTTCCTCAATCATCGGCAAAATGCAGACAACGATCCGCTGATTGGTATTGTCCACCCCAATGAGACGGGGCGCGACAGCGACGAGGCCAATAAACCATGGCTTGTTTACTCTGACAAGAAGGGATACGATGCCAAGCTCGAATGGCTGCAAATGCAAAAACTCGGCTGGGATTTGGGTCGACTGGGGCGTGATTCTGCGAACAAGCGAATTGATTGGATCCCTGAGCAAGTCCGTCATAAATACTGGGTCAATGACGTTATGTTCAACGCCATGCATGCGCACAATCTGCGTTATCTGGCTGATATCGCCGATAAGCTGTCCAAACCTGTGGACAGTATCAAATATAGTCGGCTTGCCGATGCTGTCGAAACTGAAATTTTGAGCCGCATGTGGGATGAAGACAACGGTTATTTCTACAATCTGGATCAAAATGGAGGCAGGATTCCTGTCGAGTCGGTGTCGGGACTGTTTCCGCTGCTTTTGCAAAATATCAGTGAGAAGCAAACGGCTGCACTGTTGGATAAGCTAGAGGACGAGACGTGGTTTAACACACGCTACCCTATTCCGACTCATGCGGTGCGGAGTGGTTTTTATGATCCTGATTCGACCGGATTTAAAAATAAGTTCACGCCACAGTGGAGCGGTACGGTTTGGACCGATGTGAATCATATTATTGCCGAGGAAGGGCTTGTGTCGCGCGCCGAGACGTTCCCTTTGCTTGCTCCTCGCCTACTGGGAAGAGCTGCGCTCATCGCGAACAAGACCCACGAGCTACTGGCTGGTGAAACTCGAACTATGGAGTATTACTCGCCAAACACTGGCCGGGGCATGCGCGTGGCTAATTTTATGTGGACCAATCTAGGGTTGCATTTTGAAAAGACACGCTTGGCACAAGCGGCCCTTAAGAATTTATAGCATCGCTGTGTATAAGTATGATAAGATGCTTATGCTATATTGACGACACATAAACCCCGAAAGGAACATACATGTCCAAACGAATTATCATTATAATCACGTCTGTCATCGTGGTCTTGGCGGCGGCAGGCTACTTTGCCGTGTTGCCACAGGTTCAAGCAGATAACTACATCTCTGCTGCCAAAACGAGTCACGCATCTTTGCGCACCGAGGCAGACAAGCTAAAAGACCTGTTTGAGCTGGACCTGTTTACTGAGATCAATCAAAAGGCTGCTGAAGTGCAAGTGGACGTCAAGAATGCCAAAGAAGTGCTTAGTGCGGTCAAAGACAAACTTGCTGCAGAGTCTGACTCGCTCACTGCATTTCACGAATACCCGCTACTGAGCTGGCACCCTACCTACAAAGATGGCATTGATCTCTATAACGCAGAGAAAATATACGTTGATAAAGTAAACCTGGCCGTGAAAGAGTTTGATGCAGTCATCGAGTACTTTGAAGACTCAGCGGATATACATACGAAAATCGAAGCTGGCTCCGAAACACTCAACTCTATGGCGACTATGTCATCTATAGAAGAAATTGTCGACGCCATGGAAGAGGCTCTCAAGACCGGGCGCGAAGGTTTGGACGATCTGGCGAAATTGACTCCGCCTGCACCACTCAAGGAGTATCATGATCAGATGCTTGACTATAACGAAAAGGGCTTAGTACTTGTAGAGAGGTTTGTGGCGGCACTTGAGGCAAATGATGCTGAAAAAGTAAATTCGGTGGCCGTACAAATCTCTAAATTGTCCGATGAAGGAGATGCCAAGGCCAAAGAGCTACAAAAAGAACTTACTGAAGAATCTGTTCTGCGTAAATACCTCAATCAAGCAGCAGATGCCAATAAGCAAGTCACAGAGATTTTGGGCAAATCATAATTTGGTGAATACAAAAATAGAGTCCATTTGGACTCTATTTTCTTGGCTGGGATGGAGTTTCAATGAGCTGCTCATGGCTGGGATGGAGGGATTCGGTCACGTTCCGCGACCCCAGAATTTCGCGATTGCGAGCATAGCTCGCATCGGAAAGTTCTCTTGCGGACTGCCACTGGCAGTCCTCACCCCCTCATGCCACTCGGGGATTCGAATCCCTCGCAAGCATGACAAAGTAAAAAGCTCCAGACCTAGGGTCTAGAGCTCTTTACCTGGCTGGGATGGAGGGATTCGAACCCCCGAATGCCAGGACCAAAACCTGGTGCCTTACCGCTTGGCGACATCCCAAAATACTTCGTTAGTATACCATGATTAACCTTAGTGATAAAGTCAGGACTCTTCCGCGTGTATGATATTTTTCCAGATACGTCCTGTGCGTGTGGCTACAATGTCTGTCGCACCGAGTACGTCGAGTGAGGCGTATCGATCAGGACCACTGGATGCGGGACGTGTCTCTACTGCTTCTTGCACCGCTTCGTAGTAGTATGGTTGCGGATATTTTTTGGCTCTACGACGCTTTGCACGCTTGAGCTCCTCGTGTTCGATGATTGCTACGCGCTCTTCGTGCTCCTGCGCTGCATACCATACAGCACCGACATCTAAGCTAGGGTCTGCACCCTCAAGAGCTAAGTGACTAAGTACATATGTGCCTATGACGAGAGAATACTTATGATCCATACTGCGCTCGAGTAGTTGCCTTGCCTCATCGGGCGCGGCAGCTGTCAGAATCTGCAACGCTTTGGCAGCCTCTGATCGTTTCGCTGCTTTGTCGAGCTTCATTTCTCTGTTTTGCTCATCAATAACTTTGAATGGAGAAAGGTTTCCTGACGGAAACTCGATAATACGCCATCGCAGTTTTGGTTGACTATCAGGATCGCTATTCTCGTGATAGTCCAGGGAGTAAGTTGTCTGGTAGCCCTCGACCCATGGATTAGAATCTTTGCGGCAATGCAACTTATAGTATTGCGCTTGGTCAGTCCATGTCAGTTCCGCTGTGTTTTTGGTACGCGTCACTTCGTTGGCGTGGCGAATAAAAACCTGCTTGGCAAGCTCCTTGAATCTCCATTCGGGCAGAACTGCTTCATAAACTGGCGACTGCTCTGGCTCTTTGTCGTGATTACGCATGCATCCCCCTGGCTTTGCTTATCAATATAGTCTTTGTGACAACCATAAGCAAGTATAAAGTGTCTGAGTATGTAACAACCCCGCGGGGAGGCGGGGTTGTCTATGGGGGAGTGGAGTTTTTTAAAAAATTACGGCTAGGATATACGAGTGAGATGGAATGTAGTCTTCATGCGACCGGCACTCCAGTTGATGGTGTCAGAGATCGTCTTGCCGAGCAAGCTCTGACCGAGCGGACTCTTCGCACTGATGCGTCCGTCACTGGGATCGGCCTCAATGGAGTCGACGATCGTGTAGACGACCTTACGGCCGTTGCCTGTGATCATCTCGACAACCGAGCCGATGTTTACATAACGGGAATTGGTTTTCGGATATGGTTGGGCTTTTGCGAGCAGGTCTTGCTTGGTACTCAGTTCGGTATCGATGGCATCTAGTTGGGCGAGTTTTTCGATACGCGCTAGACGTTCGTCGTGATTGTCAATTTTGTCTTGTTCGTGCAGGTCCATAATGACTTGGTGGCGATCACGCTCGAGCTGCTCAATAGCTTTCTTCAGCTCCTTCATGCCTTTCTTGCTTAAGTAAATTGCTTCGGTTGTCATAGTTGTGTTCATGTGTTTTCACCCTCCTTTATGCGAATGAATTACGTTTTCCAGTATGCCGGATTATCCTGAGAAAACAGTGAGATATCTCACATTTGCAGATTTTTTCAAACCTACCTCTTAGCGAGAGGAAGTATGAAGGTGAATGTAGTGTCCTTTCCCCGAGCACTGCTGACGGATAACTCACCTTTGTGTAGTGCGACAATTTCTTTTGCGAGCGCGAGACCCAGCCCTGCGCCACCATCATTGCGAGCTTCATTGACGCGATAGAAGCGATCGAAGACGTGCGGCAAATCTTCGACAGCAATCCCCTGCCCTTTGTTGGTGATAGCAAATGCTGCGTTGCGCCCGTGTATTGAAAGTCTCGCCGTTATCTTGGTGCTTTTTGCACTATATTTGAGAGCGTTATCCACGAGAATGGTGACAAGCTCTTCGATGCTCGTTTGATTGCCTTTTACCACTGTAGGTTCGATAGGCGTATGGAGTACGATACGGCTAGCGTTCTTGTCATAACGCTGCACGACCTCCTCGACGACAGTATTCAGATCTATCGGTCCGAGCTCTAAACTGGTGTAATCCATTTTTGATAGCTGGAGCAGTGTTTGCGATAGCGATGTCAGCTTATCTACTTCTTCCAGGTTGCTTTTGAGCAAGTCACGCATATCGGCTTTGGACAGTTTCGGATCGTTGATCGCCACTTCCAACTCGCTTTTCATGGCAGCAAGCGGTGTGCGCAGCTCATGGCTGGCATCGCTGGTAAACCGTGCCTGAGACTCATGCGACTCCTCAAGTTGACGTAATGTTCGGCGTGCAAGCAGATAACTAAGCGCGCCACCGCCACAAAGAATGAGCAGATTCACGTATATGAGCGTGATCATAATATTGCGGTCGCTCACTGCACGTTGGTCGTTGCGATATGCAAGGAACTGTTGATCCCCTGGCTTGCTGAAAAAGCTGAAAATCGGTTGCTCGAACTGACTTTGGAATGCTGTCAGTCGATCGCTAATCTCTGTCGTTGCTACCTGATAGATAGTGACACTAAACAAGATACTGATGCTCATCAGAATGAGCAGATACCATCCGGTGAGTCGTAAGACTGCTGAGTGAAACATATGCTAGTTATACGACCGCAGGCTGAGATTAGGCTTCAATCTTGTAGCCAAAGCCGCGAACGGTCTTGATGAGTTGCTTATCGAACGGCTCGTCAACCTTGGCGCGCAGGTATTTGATGTAAACTTCCACGGTGTTGAGTAAAATGTCTGCATCATAATCCCATACATGGGCGACGATAGTTTCTTTGCTGGAGGGTCGGCCTTGATTGCGCAAAAGGAACTCAAGCAATGCAAACTCTTTGCTGGTCAGATGAATTTCTTTGCCGCCTCGTGTTACGCGAAACGTCACTGTGTCGAGCTCCAAGTCGTCGGCTTTCAGAACGACACCCTTCTGTTCGGCTGGACGACGAAGCAGGGCGCGTACGCGCGCCAGCAACTCTGCGAGCGCGAATGGCTTTACGAGATAGTCATCGGCACCACTATCAAGTCCTTTCGTCTTGTCAGCGGTCGTCCCCAGTGCGGTCAGCAGAAGGACAGGCGTATGAATTTTTGCCTCGCGCATGGCTTTTATGATGCCCAAACCATCGTATTCTCCTGGGAGCATACGATCTATGATGGTGAGATCGTATGGTTCTGTTGTTGCCATAGCGTGGCCGTCATCACCATCGTATGCGACGTCAACGGCATAGTTCTCCTGCTCAAGTGCTCGTGCGACCGCTCGTGCGATCTTGTGCTCATCTTCGACTACAAGTATCCTCATACTCTTATTATACTCCCTTTTCCTGATGGAAATCTTAATCTCAGTTTGTTTGCAGCGATGGGTACTTGGTACTCCAAGTCTGCATGGTTTGCAGAATTGGCATCAAATCACGACCCTTGTCGGTCAGTTGGTAGACAGAGCGGCTGCTTTCTTCTGATGGGTGTTTGACGATTATCCCCTCTGCTTCCAACTGCTCCAAGCGCGCACAGAGCGTTCGGGGGTTGATGCCGCCGACCAAATCTTGTATTTGGCAAAAACGGACTGATTCTTCATTGATAAAATACCGCAAAAGCTGCGGAGTCCATTTGTTGCCGAGTATAGCCGTGGCACTATCGACACATCCGATCGTTTGTCGAGCTGTTTTCATGACATTACTATACATTACATAGTATTTTTTGGCAACTACTTCGACTGAGGTAGCCATCCTAAACCACGCATGATGCCGTGATGGATTTTAGCGGTGACGCGTTCAGTTGACTCTATGGAATCCACCAACGCATCGCCAACGGTTTGTTGGACTTCGCTGAGTCGGCTATCTATATGCGCAGCAAATCGCAGTAGGTGCTGACGTCGTCCAGCAAAATAATGTTCAAACACGCGCTTTGCCTTGTCTGGATCCTTCGAGAGAAACTCTAGGTATCGCTGCAGGTCGTCCAAGCGTTGTATGACAAACCTTTCCTCGCTTGATAAAATTTTCATAACTGCGTCTGTGGTTGCGGTGATGTCGGTTGAGCCGTGCGGTAGCCGCTCTAGAGCGAGCTTACTGATGTCTTCGATGATTTTTTCTTCGCTTTCCGTCAGTATGGCACTTGAGTCTGCGAGTGCGACCGCGACGACCGCGAAATCGGGCTCGCCGGTGACGACACGTGTTTGGAATACTCCGCCGTCGCGGTATTCCACTGTCGTCGCTTCGATAGCACGCTCCACCCTCCGACGCATTTTGGCCCCGAACTGTACAGGCGAGGAGCGCATAGCTTTTGTAGCAGCTTGTGCACTGAGTGCTTCATCGCTTATCGATTCGTCGTTGGTACCGATGATGATGTCGTGATATGCTGCCGCCATGCCGACGACTTCGTAATCTTTGGTCTCAAAACTGACGTCGAAGTGCTCTTCGAATCGTTCAAGCCATGAAACGGCACGTTGGAATACTTCAAACGCATGCTCGTCATTGTGGTACGCGCGTCTGGTTGCATCAGTCTGTCCTCGACCGTACGTGTAGTATGCTTTTTCAAACGCAGCGACCATCAGGTTCACCGTGCGCTCGGGCAGTGTGATTGCTGGATGGGTTTGCTCTAAGAATTCGGTTATTTTCCGCGTGTAATCGGGTGGATTATTGCCGTGGTCGATTGACTCGTGTGATAGCTTTGCCATGGTGACCTTGTATCTATATTTTATCATGCGCACACGCAAGCAGGTGGTCGATATGACCGTCTGTATACACGCGGTTACTGCAATGCAATAGGATTTTCGGTTCTGTCTTCGCGAGGCAGTGCAGCCATGAGGGCGTCGACAAAATTGAGTACCTGCTCAGGATTGATCGTGTACTCTGATACAGTAGGTAGCACTTCGTCTTTACATTGTAGCTCACTACGAAATGCATTGGCTTCCGCGTTGAAAAGTCGGTTGATTTTTATCCAGTCAGTGCCTGATATAATATGCGGAACCTCTTCTTGGAAATAAAAAATATGAGTCCATCCGAGTCCATAGTCCATCATGTGACCAATCATGTACCACTCGCATTTATTTTCCGGTGGAAATACGCTTTTTTCCGAAGGACTAGACTCGATGAGGCGACGCAGTAGATACGGGGGCTTATATCCACACTCAATAAACTCAGCAGCGGTCGATCTATCTTTTGCAGTTTTGATAGTTAATTTTTCGACGCCCCCATCTTTAAAATCAAGCGAAATATGGAGGTCGCGTTTGTGTGGCTTGCTGCGGCGGCTGTATGCGACTTCCAGTCCAAGGGCTTCGTTGTATTTGTCGTGCGACGTATACCTTGCAGAGAAAAACACGTTCGTAGGCAGTCCCCTAAGTGTTTGGACGGCCTGCCATGTGTCTACACCTTCCGATTTCCACCTAGGAAGTTTCTTGGCATGCTGGATATGTGCATTCACACCGGCGACGTAGGGTGCGAACAAATCGGTAAATGCTTGCTTGAGCGCGACGACGTTTTCAATTCCTTCGGGTGACGTCGGTACTACAGATACATCCTGCCGCCGTGCTATATCGTCAAAAGCGACGCGGGCTATTTCCGTGCTTGTGCTGACAGGCAAAAGTTCCTCGTCTACAAGCGACTCGTCGGTATTGGGAATGGTGACCGCTTCGGCTGGCTCAGGTTCTGCCGACTCGCGGGCGGGTAGTTCAAAATCGCCATGAGCAGCCACCCACAGTGCCATCGCACCAAGCACGACTTCTCTACCCGGTTGGCCGGACTGTTCGATTTGCTCCATGCAGTACGCCAGGGCTTTTTGTGAGTCGTTTTTTTAAGCCATTGTCATAGTTGTTACATTACATCATTTTTCTATATAAAATGCAATACTGTGATATGATTTTACAGATGAGCGATAGTCTTCAATTTAAGATCCATCAGCGTCTGGACGGTGCGTTAGCCCGTACGGGTACGATTACGACGCCGCATGGAACCATAGAGACGCCGGCGTTTATACCCGTGGGCACGCAGGCGGCGATGAAGGCGATGACGCCCGAACAGCTGAAGGGTGTTGGCGCGCAAGCGATGCTGGTCAATGCGTATCATCTGTATTTACGCCCTGGGCACGATGTGATAGACGAAGCTGGCGGGGTTAACCAGTTTATGAATTGGGACAAGCCGACATTCAGCGACAGTGGCGGGTTTCAAGTGATGAGCCTGGGCGTCGGGTTCAAAAAGGTCGTGGACATGACAGGTGACCGCGCCGAAAACGTGACGCGCAAAAAGGACAAACTCGCATTTATTTCTGATGATGGGGTGCGATTCAAATCTCATCTTGACGGCAGTATGCACATGTTTACGCCCGAGCTCTCCATGCAGATACAGCATGGTATCGGTGCCGACATCACGTTTGCGTTTGACGAGCTGACGACGCTGCACCATGACTACGATTATCAGGTCGAATCACTCGACAGGCGAACCCATCCGTGGGCAGTACGCAGTTTGGTTGAGCATCAGCGGCTCAACGCTGAACGGTCACACCGACCGCCACAGGCGTTATTTGGCGTGGTGCAAGGTGCCGATCACGAAGATTTACGTCGTAAGTCTGCCAAATTCCTCGGCGACATGGACTTTGATGGCTACGGTATCGGTGGCGCGCTGAGAAAAGAATTCATTGGCGACATCGTGCGCTGGACCTGCGAAGAACTGCCGGACTACAAGCCGCGACACATGCTCGGCATCAGCGAGCCCGACGATATATTCGCTTGTATCGAAAACGGTGCCGATACCTTTGACTGCGTCTCCCCTGCCCGCGTGGGGCGAAATGGTGCGTTGTATACGAAGCGTGGCAGGGTCAATATCACCCGCGCGCAGTACGCTCGCGACTTCACGCCGTTTGACGCTGACTGCGACTGCTATTCATGTCAGAACTACACCTCAGCATACTTGCATCATTTGTTCAAAGCCGACGAAATCCTGGCCAAGACACTCGCCACGATCCACAACGAGCGGTTCATCGTCCGCCTGGTAGATGACATCCGCGCGTCCATAGCTGACGGCACATTCTACAACTTCAAAAAATCCTTCCTCTCTGTCTACTACTCTAAAAAGGTCTAACCTTTTGAAAAGGTTAGACCTTTTTAGAGGTTTTTTGGATAATTATTCTAAAAAAGACTGAAGCCCGCTAGACGCGGAGCTTCAGTGTGATGCTCGACGCGCCCAGCGGGCTCTGTGGTTATCGATTAGCGTTTGGTGAATTCGTATTTATTGTTGAATACTGTACCCGACTCCAATCCGTAGCGACCGGCGTTCATCATGACACCGAACGTAATTTCCATGTGGTGTACACTAGGATGACGCGACTCCAGGAACACTGAGAATACTTCACCGGGCTGCTTTGTCGCTGCGACTCTTTGCGCGCATTCGAGAATCTGCGTCGCGATCGCGGACGAGTCGTCCGTTTCGGTAAAGACATTCCGATCATCAGTCTGGTAAACTTCGCTGATGTCTTCGGCTAGTTCTCCATCTTCTCGGACAACTACGTCTGGAGTGGCCGTATCGGCACTTCGCTTCGTTCGCTTCCACCATCTTAAGGACATTGTCTTTCCTTCCAATCCGTGACAGACAATCCATGTAATTATCGCAACGAAGGGTGGGTATCGCAAGCATAACAAGCATGGTACTATAGGTGTATGTATACGGCGTTGATTCTCACCCACATTCTTTGTATGGTAGCTTCGATGGTATTGGTGCCAACGGCTATCCTGCTCGCACTTCGTGGTATCCGTACTTCTATGAAAATCGCGACGATAGGTTTTGTCACCGCAGGTACCGGCTTTATGACCGGTGTCATCATGCTAGTAAGCAATCCACTACTGACCGAGTGTGTCATCCTGACTAGCTATCTTGCCGCTGTCATTTCCGTCTATGCGTTTGGCTTTGGCTGGGGTGTTGAGTCGAGGGCTCGCCTGCTCAAGTCGCATAGCTAGTCAAGCTGTGATGATTCAGGTATACTGAAGCATAATGAAAGTCCGCATCGAGATCGATACGAAAACCTTTGTGCGTTTCTGGCTGGTCGTCGCTGGCTTTTTGGCTATAGCGGCACTCGTATATGGCGCACGTCAGGCACTCATTATACTGGGTGCCGCGTTCTTTTTGGCACTAGCATTGAACCGTCCGGTGAGCGCGCTCGCTAGTGTATTGCCTGGCAAAAGTCGTATTGGCGGTACTGCCATCGCGTATGTCGTGGTGGTTGGTCTATTGGGTATGTTTCTATCGTTCGTGGTACCTCCTATCATCGAGCAGACCGCACGCGTCGTCGGATCACTTCCTGCAGTGGTGGATCAGGTCCAGACACAGTGGGACGGCTTGAACAGGCTTGCGCAGCACTACGGGCTCGAAGCACAGCTACACCAGGCACTTGACTCGGTAAAGGACAACGCCACCGCATGGGCAGCGAGTCTGGGCAGCAACGCGCTTTCCAGTGTCGGGTCGCTACTGAGCTTTATGACGAGTCTACTGCTTGTGTTGGTATTGTCGTTTTTGATGCTCGTGGAAGCACCGCGTTGGTTGGCGAATATCTGGAGTGTCTATGATGACGAAGAAAAGATGAAGGCACATCGAAGCCTGGCTACGCGCATGTACAATGTAGTGACAGGCTATGTAACTGGACAGCTGGCTGTGTCGGGTATTGGAGCATTCTTCGCCGGACTGACGGTGTTTATCCTCAGTCTTATATTTGATATACCTTCCAACTTGGCTCTGCCAGCAGCGGCTATATCATTCCTGTTGTCGCTCATCCCTATGTTTGGTGCGACCATCGGCGGCGTGTTGATATGTCTGCTACTTGCGTTCAATGATTTGTCGGCCGCAGTCGTGTTCGCGATTTACTTCGTGGTGTATCAGCAGATCGAAAACAACTTCGTTTCTCCTGCTATACAGTCCAAGACTGTCGAATTGTCAGCCCTTGCTATCTTGGGATCAGTAACTATCGGTTTGTATCTGTTTGGCATCGCTGGTGGTATCATCTCCATACCGATAGCTGGTTGTATAAAAGTTTTGCTTGAAGATTATTTTGATCGCGCCAAAAAGAAGCGTGTCAAAAACGAAAAGCCGCTCCATAAACTCGTCAAGAAAATACAAGAAAGCACCTAGCAGGCAATAATCCCGGTCCTGGACCGGGATTATTCGTTATCAAGCATATTCCCATACGGGACCTACTGGAGTGTCGCGTATGATGAGTCCTTGCTTTGCAAACGTTTCACGCAACGTGTCGGAGGTTGCCCAGTCCTTGGCTTCTCTCGCACGTTGACGCTCCATAATGAGCTGTTTTTGCTCGTCGGTGATGTCTGGCGTGGTAGCACACAATTGCAGCCCTAGCATGCTATCGATAGCTTCCAGGAGCTGCACGAGCGCGCTATGGTCGACTTTGTTCAGACTCTGTGACTCGAGCTGAGAAAACACCTCGTCAATCAGCATGAGTGCTTGCGGCGTATTCAGGTCATTGCTGAGCGTTTCGCGGATTTTACCTATGACAGCAAGTGGCGGATTTTCACCATCCTTGTCCAGGGTGGTGTGCGTCTGATGTCGGAGTGCAGCGATATTGCGCCAATGTCGCAAGCGATTGTGGGCTGCCTCGGCGTTTTCCAGACTGAAGTTTGTCGGCTTGCGATAGTGCGATTGCAAGACAAGCAAACGAAATGCCAGTGGATCAACACCCTTTTCCTGCAGGTCGTGTAGCGTGTAAAAATTACCAGCACTTTTGGCCATTTTTTTGCCGTCCACGAGCACGTGCTCGTTGTGTACGAAGAACTGTGCGTAGGTAGGATTGTCGTGTCCGGCGGTGCTTTGTGCGATTTCGTTTTCGTGGTGTGGGAACGCGAGGTCAATACCACCGGTGTGTATATCGAACGGCTGACTAAGTTCCATGCGGCTCATCACCGAGCATTCTACATGCCAGCCAGGCCGACCTGAGATATCATTGCCGTCGAGGGTGAATTCCCAGGCGGGTTCGCCGTCTTTTTGGGTTTTCCATAGAGCGAAATCATGCGCGGAGTCTTTGTCGTACTCATCGTTTTGGATGCGCGCGTTGCTGGTGCTGGATTCAGTAATTTCGACAAGTTGACCGTACGTTTTACCGGACTTTTTGTAAGCGTCGATACTGAAGTACACGCCGTCCTCAGCCACATATGCGAAGCCCTTTTCATGTAAATCTGTGATCAATGAACGCATGCCTTCAATCGTGGCGTCGTCAGTAGCTTTGATAAATGTCAGCGCGTCGATATCGTTGCCGATAAGACGCATGTCGCGGAGAAACAGCTCGCCATATTCGGTTGTGAGCTTACGGAGGGCATCCATGGCGTTCATATCGGGGTACTTTTCGTGACTGCGACGAATCGTCTTGTCGTCCACGTCGGTGAAGTTCATGACGTGTTTTACGGCAAGACCGTTGGCACTGATCGTACGACGCAAGATATCGGCAGCGATGAACGCGCTCAGATTGCCTATATGTACATGATCGTAGACGGTCGGTCCACAGCTGTAAATCGTTACCATCTCGGGGTTTGTCGGCTGGAGTTCATCGACGGATTTGGTGAGAGTGTTATGCAGTTTGATCGTCATGACTTTCCTCTTCATATCGGCGTAATGCCTTGTCGGTCGCGTCCAGAAGCTCGTGGATGATTTTGTCGTAATCTTCGTATACGCGGAATCCAGCAGCGTACTTGTGGCCACCACCGCCGAAATAGCCAGCAATCACTTCAGAAACTGGCAGGTTACTGCGGAGCTTGCCGGTCAACTTGCCGTCTGGATATGTTTTGATAGCCACGCCAACCTCGACACCTTCAACGAGACGCATTTCGTCGAGCACCAACATACTTGGATTGTACTGATCGCTGTATTTTTGGATATCATCCCACGGTACATGCACGAGGGCTAGCTTGCCATCGAGGTAGTATTCGATACGTCCGATCAACTCACCTTTGTACGCCAGGATTTCTGGTGCTTTTTTCATGAATTCACGACGACGCTCTTCGATATCGGAATTTTTCGCACCAAGCGCGACAAGCTTGGCACAGACTTCGTATGTGTGCGCTGTGACATTTTGTGTCGTGAGACCGAGGCTGTCGCTCATGATCGCGATAAGCATGCTTTCGGCTGCTTGCGCGCTGATAGTCCAGTCGTTCGAGTTTGCAAAATCATATAGTAGTTCTCCAGTAGCCACGACGTCAGCGGTGAGTGTGGTGTGTTCGAACGACAAGTTTGATTCGGTCGTGTGATGATCGATGACCAATACAGGGTGCGATTCAAGAAAATGTCGTACACCAGGTGTTTCCAACACCTTTGATAGCAGCACATCGGCTGCCGTATCGACGATGATCGCCAGGTCTGCGTTTGTGTCAAATTCTGACACTACCCTATCCCAGCCACGTATGTAGCGCAGGTACTTCGGTATGTCGACTGGACAGTACATGATGACGTCCTTGCCCAGGTCTCCTAGGATCTCTTCTAAAGCAACGGAACTACCCACACTATCGCCGTCGGGGTTTTCAGCTTGAATGACAATAATCTTCTGAGCATCATCGATGAGTTTTTTTGCTGTTTCGTACATTGTACTCATTGTATCAGAGACGAGGGATATATTGACAGTGACGGTATAATGGTCACATGGTCGTGTTCGACTGGTAAGTTTGACAAGGGGTTAGATGCGAGCACAGACTCGCACTGGGTGCAATCGAGAAAGGAAGTGACGTGTTGCGCAATTTCGATGTCAGCACGGATGTGGTTGGTGTGCGAGACCAGCTGGTGGGTATCGCCATCCTTGTGACCGCAGGCGTGATACTCTGGCCGCTTGGAAACGGGGTTCTCAGCGTAGTTATCTTCATGATGGCGGTCGTGTGGCTGTCGTGCGTGGTGGTCGTGTTCGGCGTAGGCAGGTTGTTGCTACTTACGGTACTGGCGGTGATATTTAGTTTGCTGACCGTGGTGTCGATAGTAGTTGACCTACCACGGCATGTCGGTAGACTCAGCAGCAAGGTGCGCGCATGGTGGCGAGACCCTGTCCGCAGGGGTATCAAAGCCAATCAGCAACTGTCGCATCGAGCCATGCGCCGCTGGCCCTCGTACTACGATTGATCCTCCGTAGGTCAACTTACAACCCCCGCTTCACAGTGGGGGTTGTTCATTTGTCCGTAGCATCTTTAAATAAATGAAAGCATCATGAGGCTAGCCAGATTCTACACACATATTTCTGATTGACAAAGTATGCATATCTATGCTATAATATGTATACAGCCACGATCAATTTGTGGATTTGTATGTAAGCACTCACATCTGGAGGATTTGTGAACGCAGCTTCAGGAGTGATGTTCATGTCTATTGGATCGCTGAACCTTATTTTCGGGAAAACACGGGGCTCCAAAGGCTATTACATCGCTGCCGGCATGTGCCACCTTGCTGCAATATGCTTTTTTGTAGCGGGCTAGACAAAATTCAGAATCAAGCTTACATAGAACCCTGCACAGTGATGTGCAGGGTCGATTCTTTTAGAAAATCCGACGGCCTTCAAGCGCGTGACTCAGAGTGATTTGGTCGGCGTATTCCAGGTCGACACCGACAGGGATACCCCGAGCTAAGCGACTCATTTTGACGTCAATACCCGCGTCTTTGACGTGGCGTTGCAGAAACAGTGCTGTTGATTCGCCTTCTACACTGGCGTTGGTCGCGATGATGAGTTCCTGTACGTCATCCTTTTTGATGCGCTCCATCAGTTCGGGTATATGTAGTTGCTCGGGTCCGACGCCGTCGATCGGGCTGATAGCACCGCCCAGTACATGGTAGGTGCCGTGGTACTGCCCTGTTCGTTCGAGCGCGACGATATCAAGCGGTTCTTCGACGACGGCAATTGTCTTTTTGTCACGAGAGCTGTCACTGTAGAGTGGCGAAACATCTTGAGACGAATCAATCAGAGCAAACGTGACTGGGCATGATTTTACGCCCTCATGGAGACCGGTCAGGCTGGTAGCGAGCTTATCTGTGACGGTTGGTTTGGCGCGTAGTAAATAATACGCGTAGCGTTCCGCCGTACGCGCACCAACGCCTGGCAGGCGGCCAAGTTCGTCGATGAGACTGGTCAGTGCTTTTGGGAGTAACTGTGACACTGCAGATTACATACCGAGATTGCCGAGACCACCCATCAGGGGTTGCATCTTGGCAGCGGCGATTTCTTGTGCCTTTTGCATGCCATCACGGATAGCGATCTCGATGTTGTTTTCCAGATCTTCGATATCGTCGAGATCCACATATTCAGGGTTGATGTTTACCTTTTCAACCTTCAGTTCGCCATTGATGGTAATCTCGACAGCTGGGTCGTCTTCTTCGCCACCGGCGACCACGACAACCTTTTGTTTTTTCAGTTCTTTTTGCGCCTTACGAAGCTCGTTCAGCATCTTCATTTGGTCAAAAGCCATTTAGTAATTCCTCCGTTTAATAGTCGGCTCAAGCAAGAAACCCACTTTGGTATAATGATACACCATTTCGGTGCCAATTTATAGGCTCACACCACCTATTATTTGCTTATTTATGAACTCTAATTTTTGTAGATATAGAACCGGTCGCTGTCCTGACTCACTGCTGTGGTGACGATACGGCTTGGTGTTGCGTCAATATGCTGGTGCGCGGCTTTGGTGGCGGCATAATCTCCATCGTTGACTGGAGCTTCCGTCAGGACGACGATATCATCACTTGTATTATAGCGGGCGACAGCATCATAAAACGGTCGTTCGTCTGGTGAGACGACGATACGGGTGATGTCTTTGCCGAGTACTTCACGGTTATAGAGCGACAGGTCGTGACTGAAGCTGGTGGCGGTAATAGGATCGTGACGATAGCCATCGAAGTAGCGGTATAGACCCGATGTGACCAGTCCGGCTACGAGAATGGTCAGTGGAACCATACCGACAAATCGCGCATATGGGTTGAGAGGAAATAGCTGATACCATGCGCGCAGCAAATAGCTTAATCCGCTTGCCAGTACCAGGAGTAGCGGTACGAACGTGACACTGGTAAATGTAGGATTGATCAGTAGTACGGGTATGAGGATGATGATCCATGCTGTCAATGTGTAGCTACGAGCGGTGTAACGTATGGTGTATAGTTGCCACAATCCCAGTGCTATGAGTAACATGGAGCCCAGGTCGAGCACGGGTGTCATCAAATTACCGCTGCTCGGGTGGACGAAGTTAAAATATTGCTGAAAGATGATCTTGAGGTTTTCGAGCAGATCAGGTGGCCATACTGCCGGTGCGCCAAGCAGGTCAAGTCCTAGTCGTGGATGCTGGGAGATGAGCCAGCCGAGCGGCGCGACGATGAGTAGGCTCAGAAGGGGTAATGCTATGAGCTGTATGCGCGACATTTTCTTTATGACGTGGCGGACATGCGGATGGAGTAATCCGGCACTGACGATGGCAAGCACCAGGTAGATGCTCATCGGAGTATAAAGACTGAGCGGCATAGCGATAAAAAACAGCACCTGCCAGAGACGCTTGTAGCGAGTGGAATATGTAATCATGGTTGCGATGAGCAGCAGCCAGACCGACCACATGACATAGGTGATACTTGCCGTGCCGGACTGCGCGATGTAGAGGAATTGACCGGTAGTGATCATAATAACTGTCGCGAGCACGGCTATATTTGCACGAAACCACCGACGTAATAAGAGGACGGCTCCGATACCAGTGACAAACGCACATATCAGTGCTGGTAGTTTGAAAGCAAACGTCGTAGCACCGAATATATCCATGCTCAGACGCTGGACGGCAAAGAATGGCAAATTAGGTATGGCGAGTGTTTCTGGATCCTGTAAGTCCATGGCTGCGGTTCGCACGAAATCCTTTGTTTCCGTCTGGCTAAATCCGCCAGGAATGTAGAGTCCGGCAATTGCGAGCAGTATGATAAAAGTAATAACAATGACTCCGTACCCGATCTGATATCGGTAACGATACGTCAAAAAATCAGATAGCTTCAAACGTGCCATTTCGTCTCATTATAGCATGTGCTTTGCAGTCTATTCGTGTCGTTTGTCGAGGGATATGAATCGTAGGCGTTCTGGGTGGAAGTACAGGTCTACCTTGCCCACGGGTCCGTTACGATGCTTGGCAATCAGCAGGTTTGTGATGTGTTCCAGCTCAGGGTTGTCTGGTTCGTAGTAGCCAGGACGGTGGATAAACATAACGATATCGGCATCTTGCTCGATAGAGCCTGACTCACGCAGGTCGGACAACTGTGGACGCTTGTCTTCACGAGACTCCACACTACGGCTCAACTGACTCAGGGCAATTACCGGCACGTTGAGTTCACGCGCGAGTAGCTTCAGACCACGGCTGATTTCGCTCACCTCTTGCACTCGGTTGCCATCACTCCTGGAGCTACTTGATTGCATGAGCTGCAAATAGTCGACGATCACCAAGCCGAGTGGGTGGTTGTGCGCGGCGCGGCGGGCTTTGGTACGCATTTCGAGCACGCTCAGACCTGCGGTGTCATCGATAAAAAGCGGTGCTTCGGCTAGCTCGCCCGAGGCTTCGGACAGTTTAGCGAAGTCCTCATCGCTCAAATTGCCGGTACGGATATTCCATGCGTCTACCTGCGAGACGTCAGCCAGCATACGGTCGATTAGCTGCTCTTTGCTCATCTCGAGGCTAAAAAACAGCACGGCCTGTTTGTTGAGCGTCGCGACGTTATACGCAAGGTTTGTCACGAGTGTCGTCTTACCCATGGCAGGTCGGGCTGCCAGAATGATAAGGTCGCTGCGTTGCAAACCGGCAGTCATGTTGTCGAGATCCCGATAGCCGGTTTTGACGCCACGGAGCTGTCCTTTGTTGCGGTGTAACTCCTCAAGTCGGTCGAAACTTTCCAGTAGGATCGATTCGACGCTCACAAGGTCTTGTTTTATGTTTTGGTCGCTGACAGAGAACAGCTCTGCTTCGGCCTTCTCCAGAAGTTCCTGTACGTTAAAGTCATCATCGTACCCGAGTTCAGCTATATCGCCGCTGGCCTTGATTAAGCGTCGGCGCACAGCGGCTTGAGCGACCATCTCAGCATATGTCGCGGCATGTGCAGCTGTCGGTACATAGTTTGTGAGCTCAGTCAGATATGCGGTACCGCCCACCTCTTCCAGTTGCTTTTTCTTCTTTAGTGCGTCTGTCAGAGTGAGTAAGTCCACAGGCTTGCGATGTTCAAACAAACGCACCATCGCCTCGTAGATTGTCGCGTGACGTTTATCATAAAAATCGCGCGCATCGAGAATTTCGGTGACATCGGCGAGTACGTCCTCGTCTATCAGGACGGCACCAATCAAGCTCTTTTCCGCATCGACGTTTTGCGGCGGTATGCGAGCCTCTATTTCTTTTTTGGCACTCACTTCGACTCTCCCATGCTTTCCAGTGAAACCTCTTCTCCTCCACCCATCATAGCAGCAACTTTGGCAAGTTGTGCATCTGCTGGCGGTTTAGCGGTCGGTACGGTGATGATAGTCAGGTTGGGTTGCCCTACGTTTTCCAGTGCCTCATGGAGCTGCGTGAGGTACTTTGTCTGGTCAATCTTGGTCTTGTTGAATTTTCGAACAGTGTAAATCGTCAAGGTGTCACCCTCAAGCTCATAGTCACACTTGCTTAGTACGCTTGAGAGAGCAACGGAGTGCTCTTTGACGTACTCAAGCAGTGCCGACCAGTCAAACGGCTTGCTAGGGGTTCGCTTTTTGGATGTTTTGGGTGTGGCGGGCTTTGTGGTTGTGGGCGACGCTGGAGTGGTTTGTGTGGAGCTGGTCTGGGGCTCTTCGCGCGGTGCTTCTACGAGGATGACAGGTGCTTCTATGACGGTGGTTTGCTGCTTAGCGGGCGGCTTGGCGGCTCTAGCGGCTACCGTGCGCGGACCAGCAGACGGTTTGATAGCACCGACAAGCGTGGTGAGGAGCTTCAAGCCTGGTTGTGGTGAATTATTGACAGTGAGCAGTGCGTCGAGCAGTCCGACAAGTTGTGGACGCTCAGGGAGCACACCTCGCACAGTTTGGATTATCTGGTCGGTCAGTATAGTCGGTGGAACACCTTGAGTCTCGAGCTTATCGAGCAGAGCGATGACACCAGCGACGTCATGCGCGTCCACTGCGGCGAGTAGCTGTTCAACAGCCTCTTGGGGAGGCAGGCCCAGCGTTGAACGCACCAGCTCAAGCGTGACACCCTCTTTCGCGTCGGCAAAACTCGAGAGTTGATCAAGCAGACTAATGCTATCCCGGAAACTGCCGTCGCCGCGTGTGGCGATAGCAGTCAGGGCTTCATCGGTAATCTTCATGCCTTCCGCGGCAGCGATTTGCTTGAGATGAGCTGCTAAATCAGCCCGACCAATGGAGCGGAATGCGAAATGCTGGGTGCGACTTATAATCGTCGCAGGAACTTTGTGCAGGTCGGTTGTCGCCAGGATAAACACCACATGCGCGGGTGGTTCCTCGAGCGTCTTGAGTAGTGCATTGAATGCAGGCTTACTGAGCATGTGCACCTCGTCGATGATGTAAACCTTCTTGCTGGCGGCTATCGGGGCTAGCTGGACCTTGTCGCGCAGGTCGCGTACATCCTCGACGCCATTATTGCTGGCGGCGTCAATTTCTATAATGTCCAGATGTGTTGCTTCGCCGCTGTACGGTAACTGATTGATTTCGTGTGCTAAGATACGGGCAATAGAAGTTTTGCCGACACCTCGCGGTCCGGTGAGCAGATATGCGTGCGCGATTTTCCCCTGCTCTAGACTACGCCGCAACACATCGGTCACCTGTGATTGCCCGACTACTTCGTCGAGTGACCGGCTACGGTATTTTCGATAGAGCGCCTGACGCGACGCGTTCTCCCCCTTCTTTGCCATAACTATTCCTATTGTACGCTGTTTTGAGGGAAAATATGTTGTGATTTGCAATAAAAGAAGCCGCTTGGTGCGGCTTCTTTCAGTGTCTGATGACTTATAGCGGTGCTTCCACGGCTGCCCACTGTGCGTCAGGGTTGTCTTCTGGAACGATAATGGTCACTTGGTCACCCTCTTTCAGGCGGAAGAACGTCACGCTTGCAAGCAGGATGCGGTATTCTTTGCCACCGACTTCTACGTAGTACGCGCCGTCGTGCTGAGTCAGCGTGCCGATGACTTGTTTGCGCTCGATCGGACCGATTTGCTTGTAGATGAAGCTGCCGTCATCAGCGATAGTCAGTTTCAAGACATCGCCTTCGAGGAGTTTGGATTTGCTGGCGTAGTTGGCGGGTACAGGATAATTCTTGCCGTCAGGACCGACCATGACTTGACCATCAAAGACGCCTTCGATTACCTTGCCAGTGACGTCTTCTTGGCTTGATTTTGGCGTTACGACCGTGCCGTCGTCGCCTATAATACTAATAAGTAGTTCCTTGGCTGCAGCAAGGTTTGTTTCAGCTTCCTGTATCAGGGATGTTAGTCGTTTTACTTGTTTCTCTGGTAAATCAGACATGCTCGCAATCCTTGTCTGTTTTCGTGGTGATATTACCTCTATATATACCAGTTGGCAACAAAACTGTCAAATTATCTGCTCTCAGTTTATCCACAAAAATAACAGTGTGGAGGCTGAAATTGTTGTAGAAACAACGGGATAGAGTTTTGAAAATCGCAAATTTATTGCTAATACCAGCCATCTTCGTTTGGTTGATACTGAGGCTGTTCTTGACGATATTGGCTGTGTCGACGAATAGCTTCTAGAAGCACACCTATTCTATATGCGTAAGAGCCACGATCAATTTCACCGGATATCCGATCGGTGCGAACTTGACTATCCGAGATACTTGCTCTTTGACGTGTATACCTACGTATACGTTCTTCTGGACTTTCTTTGCGCTTATTGTGTGGCCAGACACGTTGGGGTAATCCATGTTCCGTGCGTATATATTCAGGCATATCGTATCCTTTGTGTTAAATACCAGCTAAATAGTACACTCATCGCGTGAAGAATAAAACCCCTACTTTATACAAGTAGTCTCAAGCTTGTGGATGACGATAATAAGCTTATAGGCGGATTTGATGAAAACAGCATACCGGCGGGCGAACATAAAAACGAGGTTGTCGATATTGAGTACGGAGAACCCTATGAATACTCTAGCGATCCTGGGTGTTGTGAACAGTTTGCGTATCATTATGAAGTGGTCTTTCGCAAAAAATAGCCAATCAAAAACCGCCTCAAATGAGGCGGTTTTGTGACAATCGGATCGAATGATGTGTGGCGTGTCGAGTTCGACTATACGAGCTCGACAGACGCACCAGCTTCTTCCAGAAGTTTCTTGGCGTTTTCGGCTTCGTCTTTGCTCACGTTTTCCTTGACGTTTGCAGGTGCGCCGTCAACGATAGCTTTCGCTTCGCCGAGGCCGAGACCGGTGATTTCTTTGACAGCCTTGATGACAGCGACTTTCTGCGCACCGGCGTCAGCCAGCTTGACAGTGAATTCGCTCTTTTCGTCAGCAGCAGCTGCGCCAGCGTCGCCGCCAGCAGGTGCAGCTACGGCAACAGCTGCAGCAGCAGCTGGCTCGATGCCGTATTCGTCCTTAAGGACGGTTTTTAGTTCGTTTACTTCGAGAACTGTCAGTTTAGTCAGTTCCTCAGCAAGTTTCTTTACGTCTGCCATGATAGTAGACTCCTTCGTAATTCAATTAATAGTTAGAGGTTGCTAGAAGTTAGGCTGTAGCCTTAGCTTCGACACCGTCAAGCAGCGCGTGCAGATTGCCAGACAGCGCGTTGGTGACGTCGTTGACTGGAGATAGCAGCGTGTTGATGACCTGGCCGATGAGCTCGTTCTTGGTCGGCAGACCAGCCAGAGCTTTCACGCCAGCAGCGTCGATCACTTCGCCCTCCATGCCAAACGCACCGACGAATTGCAAGGCTGGATTAGTCTTGGCAAATTCGTTGAGTACTTTCGCTGGAGCGACTTCATCCTCAGCACTGACTGCGTAGAGCAGTTGGCCTTGGAGCAGTGAAGTATCGGTGTTTTTGTAGGTAGCGTTTTCGCTCATGGCGATACGGACCAGGCGGTTCTTGACCACTTTGATTGTGACACCAGCTTCGCGGGCAGCGCGGCGTAGATTTTGCAAATCAGCGACGCCCAGGCCGTTGTATCGTGCAAAAACGGTCAGCTTGCTGTCTGCAAGCATCTCAGAAACTTCAGCAACCAATTCGTTCTTTTTATCGCGTGAAATTGCCATAAAAACTCCTTGGTTAAATTGTTTTTTCGATCCGGGTTGTCAATGTTCAGAACATTACACGTCTTGGTTGCGACAATCATGAGCCATATAAAAAGGTCTCAGATTCTCGCATTACCTAAGACCTATGGTGGGATAAACAATGGTGGTAGTTTTCACCTAGGTAGCTGATTAAGTCCTCAGGACCGCTACTGTCTTCGGTAATGTCTGTGAAAAGTATAGCAGATGGATGAGAAAAGTCAACGCATGCGACAAAAAACTTCGTACCCGTGCATGTTCCGTGGAGTTTTCACACACATAGCGAACGATTACTCTACGGTAGCACTAAAGCCTCTATATAGAAGCGGCGAATAGATGATGTAAAATAAAGTCGATATGGCACGTGCAAAAAGCAAAATCACACCATTACGGGCCGCACTGGTGATGACGACTGTCGTCATTGTCGCTATAGGTCTTGTGCTGTTCTTGCTTCGACCTTGGGCAGCGGATGAAGTGCGGCAGGATGCGTCGTTCGAAGGGGTAATCACTGTGAGCGGCACGACACTTTGCTTGCCGCACAGAGATACTAGTGGTCCACAGACGCTTGAATGCGCCATCGGACTTAAAGATGCGGAAGGTCGCCACTATGCACTGAGCGACACAGATCCCACATATAAAAACACCGGCAGCATACCAATGAATACGCAAGTTGTCGTGACGGGTACACTCAAAACCGTGCCAGACGAAAAATATGCCACTGTCGGTACAATAGCAGTGACCAGTGTTACGCTCTCTGCGAACTAGCTAGATATTATCTCACGTCAGCTTCAAGTGCTGCGATGATGGGTGTTGTCGCCTGCAAGTTTTGCATGGCTTCCTCATCTTGATATGCTTTGTGCTGAGCGACATGCTCCGGATCGTTTACCATGTCTGCCAGGTGGACGGCTTGGTCCGGCTCTATATCATCGGAGGTAGCGGCAAACATGACGAAATCGTCAATAATGATCCGGTCTTCAATCTCGATGAGCTCTGGAATTTCCAATTGTTCGCGCGCTATTTCGTTGTCTACTCTTGCTAGATGGAGCAGATGCTTCTTTTCGTCCTGTGTCATATCTACAGAGATGACATCTTGCTCTTGCGCGTTCTCGGTAGCATGACGAAGCGCGATGTCATGCAAAGTGTTCGAAAAATCATTGAGTGCCAGCCGGGCGATTATGTCTTGCAGCGCGACCGATACAGGAGGTACTTCTTCGTGCGCCTCAAGCCATGGGCCAGCAAACTCTTTTCGAGAATCAAGTATTTTTTGCGCCAGAACAGGCATGGACTTAAAACGCATGCTCGCATCTTGGGCCCAGCGTGCTTCGGTTGGCGTGAAAGTGACCTTATTGCCTCGTATGTCCATAGTTATGTATATAATAACATAAATATCGAAAAAAGTCTATACGTAAGCACTATTTAACGCTTTTTGAGCTGGTTCAATTCAATCGCTTCGTGTACGAGTGCTTGTAGTCCAGCCTTGTCGACAGTATCGCCCTCACGAAATTCGACGGCACGATCAGTACTGCTTTGGAGTCGTGCGTTGAAGAGTTTGTGCTCGTCGCGCATCATGGCACCCTTGAAAACACGAGTTTTACATTGTCTTTCCATGTTTCGGCGATACATAGTATACCGTCATGAGACCAGACGGGCAGTCCCTCGGGACGAGATGCCGTCTTCCATTTAATTTCTTCGACGACGTCCGGGTCGGCTTGTGTGACGACGGCACGTATTTGTGCCAACATCTCACCCTTCCAGCCACCATATGCATGGATGATATCGTCTATTTGATGCGATGCAGAGGAGTCTTGTTTATTCATGGCTCTTACTTCTAGTATAGCAGCGACAAAAGTGCGACTCTAGCCTGCCTCTGGAATCGAAGTGACAGATATGGCCGCAGGACTGATTTCACTGCTTTTGACTATGTTGATACTGATGGCGTATTTTTTGCCTTCATGCTCATGGTGATCGATTTGTATATGACCGTTATAGCTAGTCGTCTCACTAACTTCGAATCCTTGCTTTTCCAAACTCGTAGTCAATGTTTCCTGTATCTCTTTTACGCTACCCTCTGTTGGTCCGGTGTAGTAGACGGTCCAAGACTCTATGTCCTTTAGAACTGTCTTTTGAACGTTAGCGATCTGGTAGTCGAGTTTAGGGAGGAAAGATGGGTAGCTGGCTGGAATTTTTTTGTCGATGTATGTGTAAATGGTCGCTCCCTCGAATATGCCAGTACCTTTAGTGATTGTTGCATTCTCCTCGTCGTTGGGTGCGGTGCTTGTGTTGTCATCTGTTGTTGTCGGGGTGTCGGTAGCCTTGCTTGTGTCGCTGTCGTCCTTGGCGGTGTTGCCGTAAACATACCATGCGCCAGCACCAGCTCCACCAAGAAGTAGGACAGCTACCGCGGCAACAATGATAAGCTTTTTGTTTTTACCTCCACCTGTGGGTGGAGCTGACATTTCGGGCTGCTGTGACGGCACTGGAGCAACAGGTGGTTGCTCTTGTGCGATCTGAGGAGCAACGGGGGGCTGCTCTGGAGCGGCTTGCGGTATGACGGGTGGTTGAGGTTGGTCTGGCGAGGCTTGCGGTGAGTGCTCCTGGTTCTCCTGAGGGTTCATAGTGAGTCCTTATGTTAGTGCTTATGGTGTCTATTCTATCACTGGTGGATCACGGCGACAAACAGGCGATGCGTAGTACAATACACTTATGAATACAGTGAAATTGCGAGCCGCACGGCTATATGCCGCTACCGGCATATCAGCAATCATAGCGGGGGGTGTACTTTCGGCGTTTACGGCCAAATATCCAAGTACGGTTGTCATGTGGACGAGCGCGTACCTGGTGTTAGTTGTCGGTGTGGTGCAGGTGTTTTTCGGAGAAGTGATCGAGCGTCTCATGCGAAACCGCAGCACGCGACCGGCTTACGTAGCATTTGGATTGTTCAATTCAGGCAATGTGCTGGTTGTCGCCGGTACGGTGGCGAAATACGCAGGTAATGAGTGGAACATGATGTTGACTATAGCGGGCAGTATCTTCTTCGTAGCGGCACTGACGCTCCTAGGATGGCATATTCGAGCAGTCAAACGAACATATCTGAAGACATGGGCATTCGTCATCATGACAGCACTCGCACTTTCCGCGCTTGTCGGTATCGGCTTAGCACGCGGATAATTAAAAGTTTGTGTCCTATCTGCGCTGTAGGATTTTGACAACCGCCTCAGGTACGCTGAGTGCGACCGCTCCTAGATAGTGTATGAGCTTGTCGAGCGAGTCGATGACATACACTTCTTCTGAATCGTTCGTACGGTCCGAAACTTCGTGATTTGATGACATACTGCGTGCATTGTATGACGATACGCGTGCAGATGCAACTGTGTGCTATCATGACTCTATATATCAGCAATGATGGAGTGGAATATGGGGAACAAAGAAGCGCTTTTGATTGATATGGATGGCGTGATGGCCGACACGATGGGAGGCCTGTTTGATTACATGGAGCACCACCATGGATTGGTGCTTGTGCACGAAGACATCAAGGACTATTGGTTTAGCGGTCTGCCCCGTGAAGATATATTGAACGCGATGCGTAGCAAGGGCTTCTATCGGCATCTGGATGTCATTACGGGCTCGGTGCGTGCTATCAAGCGGCTACGCGAAGAGTATAACGGCAATGTGTATGTTTGCTCCTCGCCTATGGCAGGGGCGGAAAATTGCGTCACGGAAAAACGTGATTGGCTAGCAGAGCACTATGATGAAGACTTTGCGAAAGAAGCGATAATTGTTCCCGATAAGACGCTGGTACTCGGACATGTACTCATAGAGGACAATCCTGGTATCGGCGATGGTGCCTGGCAGCCCATTATGTACGATCAACCGTATAATCGTATGTCTCAACATCCTCGCATGCACGGTTGGCACGATCTGCATGTAGTCCGCGATTATATGCGTCGCCCGGACGAGCCATAGTTTCCTATCTGCCGTCGTAATTCGTCCAATCGGTAGCGAGATCAAAACCGTGAGGATATCTGAGCGCGAAGCCGCCAGTGTCGTACACTTTGCCTGGTCCCAGACTTGTTTCGACAATCGTGCAGCGTGGATATATATGATAATTTGCCGCCACGAGTACATAGCCGTCTTTATCTATTTTGGCACCATCAGCAGCCCGCACACTGTAGCTGTTTCCGGGACCGCAGTGATTGATGACGACGTTCATAGGTAAATCGTAGTACGTTTCACGATGGGCGACGCCACTGCTGTCGGTATATAACTGAGCTCCTCTCGATTTTGTGAGGGCTTTGGGGTTGGGTACATAGACGACCTTACTTGGCGTGAGTTTTGACCGTTTGATGGTGAGCACAGTACTGGCACCGTCAGTGACTAAGTCACCTTTTTTGAGAGTGGTTTTGTCTCTTCTGCCTATAGGGTCAAGTCCGGCGGCGCGAGCTATCTCGCTGGGTGACTGTGCTGGTGTCATGATTTTTTGACGCACAACACCGTCGATGACCAGTACCGGCCGCGCGCGATAAATGATGACTGCGGAGTCTGTCGAAAGTAATTCGCTGCCCAGTGCGGGTTCCACGATATCATGCGGATCGACAGCAATATCCGCATCCTTCAGAGCTTCGCGAACGGATTGCGCATGTGTCAATATGACACGCTCTTCTCCGCGATCATGAAACGTAACGAGTCGGTCGACGCGTGGTGTGTCGCCACGCGCATAGAGATAGCCTGCGAGCGCGAGGCTGAGTGTGACGATCATCGTGAGCGCGAACAGCAAGAGTTGCCGTTTGGGTTTACGATTTTTCCATTTGCGTGCGAACTGTTTTTTGTGTGATTGCATGTAGCAATGAAGTTATAGCATAACCGAGATAAAAAGTCACTATCATAAGAGGCGCGGGCTGAGCGATTCTGCGGTCATGCAAAAGCTCCGGTCGTCGATGACCGGAGCTTTTGCTACGGCATAGCGACGACACGGAGCTGCGAAACTACTGTCGGGTCGATGCCGCCTGTTGCTTGCGTCGTGCCAGGTCAAGCACTTTATCGAGCGTGAGTTGATCCACGTCAATGTGGTCATTGTCAGACGAGCTATGAGAACTCTTCATGACATTTTTCTTGAACCGATGCACCGCCTCCGCTATTGCCATCGTGCACAGGAGAGCCAGGGGCAACCCGAACACGATAGCGAGGAGAACATTTGCAGTTATCATCTTGCATACCCCCTATCCCAGGTAGTCGAATCTAAACAACCCGCTTAGATTATCAGTAGCGTATCATATGTCGTACAAAGTGTTAAGTGAAGAACTCTTGTGGGGGAAAGAGCTATCGCCAGACAGAAAGTATAACCGATCCGATGGACATAGTGATAAGAAAGTAGCTGCTATTGAGCCATAGGAATTTCCAGCTGCGCTTGCTGTAAAGTGTGACTCCAACCGTCGTGGCACTGGTGAAACCGAGCCAGATAACGAACGTTGCAAGTAGTCCTTCGGTGACGGTTGTAATGTCAAGTGAGTTCAATATGACCGCTAGTGCGACAGATTGTATAAGCGCCGAAAGCGAAACAAAGCCTATGATCTGATTCGCTTTGTTTGTTGGGAACTGCATGATGTCCACACCAGTGTGTTTAGCCCACTGCTTGGCAAAGCCTGCAGGCGAATACCACCATGCTCCGACGGCCATGTAGAGAATCCACACCGCTGCTATCGCCAAATAATTAATACCATCCAATTCCACCATGACTTCATTCTCCATTAAGGTTATTTACCGATAATAGCACTATCGATATCGTTGAAAAAGTGGTTTATGCTTCCTTGTCTTTCATCCACGCCGTGCAATACTTGTACTTCTCGCGACCGGCTATCTCATCCTGTGCTTTGATTTCTTTGGCGTTGATTTTGTAAAATCCAAGTTTTTGAAAAAACTCATTGTTCCAAAATAGAGTCAGCGCAACGAGTCTTTCATCCTGCTTTACGATGCTTTCATATAATTCATTTGTGAGCAATGTGCCGATGCCCTTTTTACGATGCGGTTTATCGACGACAAGCGATTGCATGTAGATGTTGCTACTGTCGCCCTCTTCTTCTCGTTCGTAGCCCACGCAACCTATAAGTGCACGAGACCCTAGTTCTCTGGCTGTCAGCCAGCCATCATAGCGATATGCATCTTCCGGAGAGAGTTTTCCTATTCGTATGAGCGCGTCGATCTCGTCACGCAGCCCCTCGTCCAAGCTTCTGAATGCAGGCAACGACTCGATGGTGGCGTTCATGCCGTCAGTATAAAACGCATCCTTCCTATAGGTAAATACATAGTAAGTATTGCAATTTATAAAGCCTTATGGTAAAATAGAAAGATAGTAGCGAATAAGTCTCTACTGGATGAATACACGCGTTAGATCCTAATTCTTGTCGTTCATCACTACGCATTACAAGAAAGGTTACAATGCAGAACAAATCCAGATACAGCGGCAATCGCCGCCGTCAATTCGCGCCGCATAAGCGTCGCAACACTATATCAAAACCCGCAGCGATACCCTATAGCCGCTATATCAACAAAGCAGTTGCGCTCGAAGAAGACGCTCCGTACGTTCCGACGCACAAGTTCACCGATTTCGGTCTGAACCAGCGCACGACTGCGACATTGCAGCATCTTGGTTTTATCACACCCTCCCCTATCCAGGATCAATCGATTCCGTCGGGGCTCGAGGGCAAAGACATTATCGGTCTCGCCAACACAGGCACTGGCAAGACGGCGGCATTTCTATTGCCGACCATCGAAAAACTGTCGGTCAATCCTGTAGTAGCAAGCGTGCTCATACTCGCTCCCACGCGTGAGCTTGCGCAACAAATAGATCAGGAATTTCGTCGCTTCGCATCGGGCCAGAAATTATTCTCAGCTCTTGTCGTCGGTGGTGCCAATATTGGTCGCCAGATACAGCAGATCAAGCGTGGACCGCATGTTATCATCGGCACGCCGGGTCGCATAAAAGACCTCATCGACCGACGTGTATTGCGACTGCATGGCGTGAACACATTTATACTGGATGAAGCTGATCGCATGTGCGATATGGGCTTTGTCAAAGACATACGCATCATCGAATCCGAATTGCCAAAGGATCGCCAGACGTTTTGTTACAGCGCGACCATGACTGCTGATGTCAAGATGATCGTGCAGGAATTTATGCGCAGTCCTGTGACGGTATCTGTGGTCAAAAACCAGACCAATGACCATATTGAGCAGGATGTCGTGCATGCGCGCGACAAGGTCCACAAGGTTGAACTGTTGACAGAACTCCTTCGTCGGTCAGAGTTTGAAAAAGTTATCGTGTTTGGTGAAACGAAGTACGGTGTGCAACGATTGGCTGACAAGCTATCGAAGAGCGACATACCCGCAGTGGCAATCCACGGCAACAAGTCACAATCTCAGCGCGAACGCGCTTTGAAAAGCTTCAAAAGCGATCATGTCAGCGTGCTTGTGGCGACAGATGTTGCAGCGCGAGGTATCGATATTCAAGACGTGACTCATGTCATCAACTTTGATCCGCCAAAGGTTTACGACGACTATGTCCATCGCATCGGTCGTACCGGTCGCGCTGGAAAATCTGGCAAAGCACTGACTTTCGTGACGCAACCGTAGCCAAAGTGGTACAGTAGGTACCAATGAATTACGAAGCTATATTTGTAGATTGGGGCGGTACACTGTCGAACTCTCGATTCTGGGAGCGGTGGAAAGACGACCCAGAGTATTCTGAGCGGTATGCTCGCATACAGAGTGCGTTGTTTGAATCTGCCGCTGGCAAAAGTCTTGTCAGGGATTGGATGACCGGTTTCAAGAACCGCAATCATGCCCTCACCTATCTGAATGAGCACGAGGGATTGCCCGTTGACGAGCTGGAAGACGAGCTGCGCTATAGTGCTCAAAACATGAAGCTGATTGAGCCGGACGTGCTGTCGACCGTCCGGAGCCTACGCGATATGGGCAAAATGGTCGTCATAGCGACCGACAACATGGATACGTTTAGCGACTGGACGGTACCGGCACTGAAGCTGGATGAGCATTTTGATGATATCCTGACGTCGAGCTCTCTGCGCGTTACGAAGACCACGATGTCTTCCATGTACAATAGAAGCACGTTTTTCTATGGCTATTTGAACGAGATGGGTATCGCACCGGAAAACTCACTACTGATAGACGATAGCTTGGATGTGAAGTGCGTTCAAAGTACCGGTATGGATTTTTTGCATGTCACGGACCTGCAGCCGTTATCGCATCATCTTGCGGTGATTATGAATGAGCGATCCGTCTAAAATTTGGTAATCGTGGGCATGGTCTGCAGCGGCTGAGTTGGCGCGGTCGACTCTATTGGCGCGGTCGGTGCAGCAAGTTGCTGCGGCTGTACGAACGTTGGTGCTGGAGGCAAGCTGGATGTTTCTGTCGCACCATGAGCTGTTATGGGTGCGACCGATTGCTCACTTGGATTTGTAGTAGCAGATAGTGGTGGCGTAGATGCAGGTACTGGATCGGCAGCAGGGACTGTCGATATCGATTCTACAGGCAGTGTCTCTGCTGTGACTGGAGTTGGCTCAGCTTGCTGAGCCGGAGTAGACGTCGTGGTTTGAGTGGCAGGTAGCGGCTCTACTTGCTGCGGTGGCGTCATGACTGCTTCGGGTGCTGGTGGTGTTTGTGAAGGTAATGGAACTGTGTCGATTGGAGTCCATGGTGCCGGAGCTGGAGCTGCCGGTTGTGGCTCAAAAGCTGGAACTGCCGGAATATGCGCCATGGTTGTGTTTGTTGGAGTCGGGACGGCCGAACCGTCTACGATACTCGATATAGAAATGGCAGGCACTGCCCCTTGATCCGCCGCAGCGCGCCTGCGTCGTATGATCAAGAACCCTGCTGCACCACTGGCGGCCAATGCTGCTGTCGCACCACCTGCAGTCATCAATGCGGGCATCATGGATTGTGCGGGTAATTCGATGGTGATGACCTCTCCCACATTGTCGGCAGTGAGTTTGATTGACTGGTTTACTTTTTGATCCTTGTACGTGACGAGTATGGCATGGCTACCGGTTAGGACATTGGAGAATGTCACTCGCCCCACATTGTCCGTTGTTAACTCCTTGGATCCGTCCAGCGTGACAACAGCACCTTGTACGCGTTTGCCGGAACTGTCAACGACATCAACATTAAGAGGTATCACCGTCACGGAATCATCCACGGATGGGCTTGGTGTGTCGTCGCCGTCAGTTGGCTTAGGGGTATCGTCGTCTTTTTTAGGCGTTTTTGTCGTTGGGCTTTTGTCAGAGGGCTTTTGATTTGATTTTGGCGTGGATGAAGGCTTTGTCGGCCCAGGACCGCTTGGTGGCCTAGACGAAGGCGGTGGTGATGGTGAAGAGGATGGCGGTGGTGAAGACTTCGGTGCCACTATAGGAACAGAAAGGAATTTTTTGTTGAAGTTGCAGTTAACGGTGCCGTATCCCTGCACTACAGTGACGGATTTTTTGATAGTAACCGTTACCTCACTACCCACAGGACCTGTCGCGTCAAGCGTCCAGTTTGGGTAGTGGCCGACATAACTACTATGGCCAGTCGTGGGGCTTGGAACAGTCCTTGCGAAGCTTTGATGATAAGTCGTTGATGACGTGTTGGTGGCGACGAGGTCGTACGTCGATGACGATACAGTGAATCCGTAACTGCTTGATGGCGATATGGTGATGTTTGTAATAGTGAAGCTCTTGCCCTGCTCTACGCTATCTGGGATTGTGGCAGTGAAGGTAACTCTGACGTTACATGTCGCAGTGACAGTAATGTTGCGTGCGGAAACAGGGCTATGGGGAAAGACAAGACATATGATGCCTGAGAGTATGATCGCGCCTAGTATTATTCCACTTCGCATATGTATGCTCGTTCTGCCTATGCTTATTGTACCATCTGTTAGCCTGGGCTTACTCCTCCTCTAGCGATTCGATGACTTTTGGTAGGTCTTTTGGCAGTATATCGGCTTTGATGATAAATCCGTCAGCACCGTTATCCATGGCATTGTCGGCGACACTTCGTTGTGCCAGGTTCGTGAGTACGATAATTTTCGCATCCATACAGCCATGATTGGGGTTAGTGCGTAATTCCCGCAGGATCTCCAATCCTGAGATGCCCGGAAGCATGACGTCCAGAAACACCACGTCAGGCTGGAAACGCTCGAGTTTCACATACATCTCATCAGCACCGTCGGCCACTTCCACGACGTATTCAGCATTGGCGAGTGACATTTTATAAAGATCGCGGATCATTGCGTCGTCTTCAACGACTAGGACGTTTCTTAAACCAGCCACGTATTCCTCCTGATGATTTTTTAGCTATTTGTTCGTCATCCCGTGTGGGCTTGTAGATAGGAAGCGTGAAATAGAATGTTGATCCAGTGCCTTTGTCGGGCTCGATGCCGATGGTGCCGTTTTGCAGCTCTATGATAGTTTTGGAGATGAAAAGTCCTAAGCCCGTACCGCGAGTACCGGCGATGAGACTACGCTCAGCACGGTAGAACTTGGTAAACAAGCGGTCGCGCAATTCTTCGGGTACCCCTGGTCCGTTGTCTATGACCTCAACTCGCACCTTTTCCCTGTCTGCAATGAGATTGACCTGGATTTTGCCGCCCTTGCCCGTGTATTTGATAGCGTTTCCTATGAGGTTATTGAGTACTTCGACCATTGACGCCGTGTCTGCCGGTACATACACGGCATTTTCGGTGTTTGCTTCGTAAGATATGATTTGCTCTTTCTGCGCAGCGGCGGACTTGTGTTGATCCACATTTTCTTTGACGAGCTTGGCGAGATTGAGTTTCTCGATAAAGATTTCCATATCACCGCGCTCGATACGGGCAATGTTGAGCAGCTTGTTGATAAGTGCGCGTAGTTGGTCGGCACCCTCTATGGCTTTGGATAAGTTTTCGAGATTGAATACAGAGAGCTCTTTTACAGCTGTGCCTGTGTTGAGCATATCCAAGTAGCCTCTTACGACGGTGAGCGGTGTACGAAGTTCGTGTGCAGCGATTGCCACGAAGTCCAGTTTCATGAAACTCAACTCACGGCTTTCCGTTTGATCGTGGATAGTAATGATAGCGGCAACTTCGCTTTCCTGGTGATCCAAAACCGCGACATTCATATCCATGTATGCGACGGAGTCACCTCGCCTGAGTGTAATATCCGTGTAATGATAGATGCCGCCCATTTTCAGGTCAGGCACAAAAGGTTCGCCGTCGTGTTCCCAAGGGAATTCGTCTGATATCAACTTACCATGAACAGCTTGAGGATTCTTATCTATCAGTATGGCCGCTGGCGGATTGACCGAAATAATTTCTCCCCTTTCGTTGACGGCAATGACACCGTCACTCACGCTGCTGATGATATTGTTGAGTTTGATCTGCTCGAATTTAAGCCGGAGATTATTGGCTTTCAAATCGCTAATGAGCTTTTTGATTCCTTCGGACATATTATTAAACGTGTGTGCCAGTTCCTGCAGTTCATCGTTCGTTTTGACGTCGATCGGACGGTCAAATTCGCCCTTTTCCATTCTTTTTGCTCCTAGTGAGAGCTCTCTGATAGGACGAATCAACTGCCTGCTGAAAAACAGCCCTACGATTATCGATATAATGATCGCGCTGATACCGATAGTCGCAGCCAATTGGACGTACGAGTTAACACCTGCATAGATGCTACTTACCGGCTCTTGCACGATAACCGCCCAGTTGGTCAATGTCTTTCGTGGCGTGCTGACAACTTCCTCATTAGTTTCGGAAACAGTTTGTTGGGTGGCATTATTTTTGCTGAGATATTGTTTGACCGCTTGAACGTCTTTGACCTCGCGGTGAGAATCGAGAAATGTACGGTCAGGATGCGCGACCAGGCTGCCGACATTGTCTATGACGTACGCATAGCCTCCCTCACCAATTTCGGTCGAGATTATAGATTGCCACAGGTCGCCAATCGTGTAGTAACCGATGATAGCTCCAATCATGTTGTCAACCTTGCCACTTTGCGAAGCGAACAAATCGTTATCTTCCTCGGCATAGTTTTCCAGTATCGGGATACCGATACCGACTTCCGGATTGTTATCTCCATCTCGTCCGACCGAAAGCACATATGGCTTATTTTCGATAAACTTCAGAATCTCAGGACTCGTGTCAATGGTATCCTCGGTGACCGTTACTTTGCCGTCTTCCATGACGAGTGTGCGCTGACTGCCTGTTGAGCCGTTGACTGTCATGAGTGTAATTTGGCGCAACGTCGGGTCCTGCTTGAACGCTGCAGCGAAGCTTTGGTCTAGCTGTTCCGACGTGAGCATATGTGAAGAGTGCAGCCTGCCGATATAGGCGAGCACATTCATGTTGTTTGCTAAGTAGTTATCAACACGGCGCGCAAGGTCGGTCGCTACGGCCTGTTGCTTTGCGCTGGCATTTTGAAGCATCTGGTCTCTTGCTGTGGTCACCAAGACGTAACTGACGATCACTAGAGGAATGAGCGCGATCAGTAGGAAGTGAATCAATATCTTCGTCGAGATGCGTGGACGAAGAGCATGCTTTATCCGGCGTAAAACACCCTTGCGTTTATGTTTGTTTTCTCCGTCACCCATTATTTTATAATGCTAATGCTTATTCCCCTATAAGTCCAGAGGTAATCACAATCATGTCTTTTTACGCCTCCAGCTGCCGCGGCTTAGTTTTGAAGGCCACCACATCTTTTTGTCGAGTTCGAGAGTGAGTGCTGGCACGAGTAGTGATCTTACGACGATGGTATCAAGGAGCACACCAAACGTGACAATAAAGGCGATTTGTACCAAGAACAGCATAGGAATGACATTGAGGGACGCGAATGTGGCTGCCAGGACCACGCCAGCACTCGTGATAACGCCACCGGTAACGACGAGGCCTTTGATCGTGCCCTTTGCGACGCCGCTTTTAATTGTTTCTTCACGAACGCGCGTCATCAGGAATATATTGTAATCAATGCCTAGTGCCACCAGGAAGACGAAGGCATAAAGGACGACAGCCGGATCCACGCCTGCAAATTGCCAAACATTATTGAAAACGAGTGCCGCGACTCCTAGTGCCGCTCCGAATGACAGCACGGTCGAGGCCAGGAGTATGAGCGGTGCTACGACCGCACGCAGCAGGAGCATCAAGATGATGGTGATTGCTATCAGCACCACTGGCATGATGACATAGAGGTCACGCTCTGTCGTTTTGACCGTATCGAGCTGTAGTGCACTGACACCACCTATCTGTGCCGTGCTATCGACTTGCCTGACGGATTCGCGTAGACGAGATATTGTGTCACGGGCAGCAAGCGAGTCAGCAGGATCTGCCAGCGTCGCCTGGAGCAAGATCTTGTCCTCTACGGTCTTGATGGTTGCGTTTTTGAAAGGATAAGCTTCGATGGCCATCTCTTCGAGAGTAGGTACCTTTTTAGCGGCTACGGCAGCATAGGCGGCCGCGGCGTTTCGCTGCGATGTTCCCGCAGGTAGCAGCTTCTGGACCTCCTCGTGAACTTCGGCAAGCAGCAGGTTTCGCTGTATGTTTGCTCGAGCTACGATGTCGTCTCTTATGCCAGTATCTGCCTTGCCTACCGGTACGGCATCCATGCCGATGTCCGACACCGAAATACTCACAGCGGAAACCCCCCTATCGGAGTCAAGAACTTCTACAACTGCATCTTGATGATCTTTGTGTGCGATGACATATGCCGGAGATCCCAGTCCTGGTGGGAAATGTGCGTCTATGATTTTTTGACCGTCGCGTGCTTCTGATGATCCGAGTACCTGATCTGTCTGTGGCGCGCCATCAGCCCTGAGTTGTAGTACACCCGTACAGGCGACAAGCATCACGATAACAGAAGTCATCCAAATGTGACGGGGGTATCGACGCACGAACTGCCCTATTCTTGTCCACACTGGGTGGTTTTTGGCGTAATGTGAGTCGGCCGTACCCTGCAGGTATTTAGGCTTGCGCGGCCAGAAAGCTCTTCGACCAAATACAAGCAGTAGAGATGGCAGCAGTGTCAGTGCTGCAAGAACAGACAGCGCGATACCCAGGCCACCAACCGGCCCGAGCGTTTTGTTTGAACCGAGGTCTGACAAGAGCAGACACAGCAATCCAACCGTTACAGTACCGCCGGCGGCTATGATGGACAAATAAGAGGATTTGAGCGCGGCCCATGTTGCTGCTTGTGTGGATCTGTGGTTGGAAAGTTCTTCTCGAAAGCGTGCAATGTAGAGTAGCGAATAGTCTGTCGCAGCTCCGATCACTAGTACAAAGAGGATGCCTTGAACCTGTATATTCATCTGTATGAGGCCGGATTCTGTCAGATGGTAAACGATCAAAACGACGGCGGCTAGCGCGGCCAAGGCAGAAGTGAGCACGATAAATGGCAAAAATGGTGAGCGGTAGACAACGAGCAAAATAATAAACACGACCGTGAGGGCTACGATCAGGAGCGTTGTGTCAACGTGAGAAAAGACATTTTGCAATGCCTGTGCAAATGAAGCGGAACCTGTGAACGTATACGATGCGGGCAGATCAGCTTCAGAAAGTTCACGTCTCAGCTCGGTAAGGACTGCGTCATAGTCACTGTCGCGCTCGATCGGTATTACAGTAATCGCTGCCTGAGCGTCTTCTGACTGTATGGGGGGTGCCACGGCTGTTGCCACGCCATCGACGGCACTAAGCTTCCTGTTGACGTTTTCGAGCTCATTCATATCGGCAGCCGAGAGCTCACCGCTCGGCTTTTCGTATACAACGATAAGAGGTGTCGCCTGGATGTCGCTAAACTTTTTCAGCTGGTCGTTGACTGCTACTGATTCGGAGCCACTGCGAAGGAATGTCGAGGGATCGCTACTGGAAAGACCGCTGATTTTTGCAAGATAAGGCGCACCGGCCACAGCAAGCATGAGCCAGCCGACAATAATAAGCACGCTTGGCAATAGCGCATTCACCCACCTTCTCATGCCCTTATGCTTCTTCATCTACCCTAGTGTAACAAAAAACACAAGAACTATAAAAATTTTTGAATGATTTTAGTTGTCTCCGTCTTGCTTTTTGACGATGGAGTAAAAATTTTGCAGATAGAGCAGTTCATTTACCGCTCCCTCCAGATTGATCGCGGTATCATCATGTTCGTCTGCCAAGCGTTGACTGATCAGCTCCAGCCGGGTCGCAAGAGTGATGAAATAGTCACCGGATTTAACCTGCATATTTAGTTTGTCACTATCTACCTGTATGTAATCACCCACATTAAACGGACGAGTTTTCCAGTGTGACAGCAGAGGTATGGTGGGAGCTATAGAATATGAAGCATGTGCGAGCACCTAGATATCCTCCATTAAGCTTTTGTACGAGTCTTGCGTAATAACGAGATGATCAAGCAGATCAATACCCAAGATCGTGCCACCTGCGCGGAGTTGTGCGGTAACTTCCTGGTCGGCCGAAGTGGGCTCTAGCTCACCCGACGGATGGTTGTGAGCGATGATAACGGCGACAGCACCGTGTTCGATGGCTGGCTGAAAAACTTCACGCGGGTGGACGATGTTTGCAGTCAAACTACCGACGGAAATTGTCTCTTCGTGAATGAGCTGATAACGACTGTTCAGGTAAAGACCGCGGAGCTGCTCCTTTTTAAGCGTACCCATATCACGGAGATAATGGTATGCCTGCCCGGCGGTACGAACAAACACCGGACGTTCACCACGCTTTTCAAAAAAACGTCGACCGAGTTCAATTCCAGCTACCAATTGGTATGCCTTGTTTTGTGGGATCATCAGTGTTTCCGCTAACTTTTCCGGATCGGTTTCGTGGAGAATTGCTTTTTCGCCGTACTCTTTCAGGACGCGACGTGACATTTCCAGAACATCTTCTTTACGCGTACCGACACCCCAGAGTATGGCGACCAATTCTGCCATGCTGAGGGAGGAGGGACCAAATTGTGTTAGTTTTTCTCGAGGTTTTTCCTCGATGGGTAAGTCGCGAACTCGTAAAACGTACTGCTCTCCTCCGCTCATGACAAGATCGTGATCGACAAGTTGGTACATTTTTTTCTTTGATACTGTTTGCTGCATATGTTTACTATAGTACAAAAACTTTCAAAGCTTAAAAAGAGGATATTTAAAGAGTGCATATGGCACCATTTGACAATGATGGTATGCTTGATGCATAGGAATCGGAGGGACTTCCATGAGTGAAATCGAACCCATCAACCCTAACGTGCTTGACTGGTATCGCAAGCAGGACGAAGTTGTCTTTGATGTCGTGCCACACAGTCACCTGGACTATGCTTGGTACCGAGATCGTGAATCGTCCAAAATGCGCGAAATCGAAGCATTTGTAAAGACGATCAAGGTCGATAGATTCACGCTTGAGCAGATGATTACTGCCAAGGAGTTCGTGGAAGGTGGCGGCAAACGCATAAAGCAGGATTTGCTGAATATGATTCGCGAAGGTCGCATGGAGCTCATTAGTATGTACTCACAGCCGGACGTTTTCCTCAGTCCGCAGGAGCTGGAGTTTTGGAACTTTGAATTTGGCGAGAAAGTCGCACGTGAGCTTGGCGGCAGTCCGTCTATTGATAAATATCTGCCCGATTCGTTCGGTCAGCATGAAAACGCGCCGATGATCGCAAGGCACGCGGGTAAACGAGCCATGATGTCTATGCGAGGATTCGAGCATGACTGGCCGGTATTTATATGGGAAAGCCCTGACGGCAGCGAAATCCCAACGTTCATGATCCCTGGTGGTTATGCCAACGCAGGTGGATTAGTGATCAGAACACCAGAGATTGATGCTGAGGTTAAAGAAACGTTGCACGATGAATCTCTGACCCAGGAAGCCCGAGATAAAATAATAGCCGCCTTGGAAAAGCAGCGACGCCAAAAGCGTGTCGACTCTGCTGCAGTTGCTATTCGCAGACTCATGAATCGTTACGGTAGTCGCTACATGCAGGTTGGTTTGCCGCATATGTTGCTCATGAATGGCAATGATTTTACAAAACCCGATGAGGATTTGCCTGAAGTACTCGAAGGTGTACAGGAAAAAATCAGTAAAGATCTAAAGCTGAAGAATTTTAAGATTCGCACCAGTTCACTTGGTAACTACGTTGATTTGGCACTCGACACAGTAAAACTCGACAAGCTACCAAGGTATCGTGGCGAAATGCGTCATGGTCGTGAGCACTATGTGTTACGTGGTATCGACTCAGCGCGTATGTACTTGAAACAGCGCATGCATGAGGTGGAGACACGTATTTATGATGCGGGCGCACTTGCCTCGCTGCTTGCTCTTGCTGATAGGAATAATCTTATCGATTACGAAAAAACTGATCATGAACCATGGCAGCAAAATGAAGCCTATCTGCGTGCAATCGAGCAAATTCTGCCTGTTGGTTCGCACGACACGATTTCTGGCTGCGGCTCCGATGATGCATATCCTCTGCCTCTGTCGCTCATGACGGGAGCGTACAATTCTGCAAACCAAGCTGCGCGTAATTCTATGGCGGCGTTGGCAAATCGGACTGATACCTACGGTGCCTGGCAGCACAAGGAACGCGGTCAGACATTCGCGAACCTTCTGCCGTATGATCGAACCATGCTTGTCGAACTACCCCTACAGGGTGATTTGGAGCATGATCAAGGACTCAAGGCTATTGTGACAGACGGTCATGGCAATGAAATTGAATATCCTACGCAGATCGTGCAAAGAGTCGATAGTCGTTATGCGATCTGTACGGTTCATGTAGATGGCATGAGTTCGGTACAGGTGCGGCTGGAGGCGACTGAGGGCAGGCCATACGAAAAATACCTGCCCGAAACGACGACGTTTGAAACCGACCACTACACGCTCGATGTGCTGCCAAATGGTACGCTTAGCATCCTCGACAAGCGCACCGGCACTGTCATGAACGGCTTGGCGTTTGAAGACCAGGGTGATCGTGGCGACGAATATAATTTCTGCTATATCGATGACGACGAAGTGCGAACGACGTACGACGGCCAAGCGAACGTGACTGTTGTCAATGACGGACCAGTCTTTACCGAAATCCAGATTGATACACATATGGTAGTGCCAAAGGGACTCGATGGCGAACCGGGTGCGGAACGTGAGGTCGAAACGCGCTCACAAGACATGGTGACCGTGCCGATCAGTACCAAGGTCCGGCTCTACAAAGATCCGTCGGTGGATCGTATCGAATTTGCGACGACCGTCCGCAATACCGCGCGTGATCACCGTTTGCGCGTGCTGTTTGACGCGCCAAACGCTGTCGACACGGTTCGAGCCAAAGAACCTTACGGATTAACAACTCGTGAAGCTGTACCGGTAAAGGGCGGTGAAGGCTGGATGGAATCGCAACCTATCGCGACGAGCCATAGCCAGGGTGTCGTGACGGCCGGAGATCTGATGCTTTTGAGCCGCGGGTTGCCCGAATACGAAGCCCTGACAGATGATGCAGGTCGAATCAATCAAGTCGCGCTGACGCTCATGCGCAGTGTTGGCTATCTGAGTCGCGGTAACTTGGCCACCCGTCCTGGTTGGGCTGGTCCGGGCTACGCCACGCCAGATGCGCAGATGATTGGCGAGCACACCTTTGAATACGCCGTGAATTTTGGCGGTCAGCAACGTGCTGGCGACGTCATTGCGGAGTCACAGGATTACTTTCACCGTGCCGAGCATGGTTTTGCCGGAGCCAACTTGAACGGCTTGTTCAACGTTGATATGTCGAAAAACGTCGAAATGTCGACATTGCGCCCCACTCCTGAGGGAGATGCTGTCATTGTTCGCTTTTCGAACCCTGACGACGAGCCAGCGAAGATAAAACTCAGCGGCAAGTTCAGCAGTGCCGTTAAGGCAAACTATAACGGCGAAGCGTTGGAGCAGACTGAAGACATGCGTGAATTTACCCTACCACGTGGCATGGTGACGATCCGCCTCAGTTAATAACATTTTATCCGTCATGCTTATGCTTGCATTTTATTCATGTAAGCGGGATAATACGGAAAATCATCGGAGAACTCTATGAACCACATGCCCAAGCCACGATATGAGGTACGACCAGAGGATACGTACGGCCGGGAATTCTTTTTTCGGCAAACAAGCGACGGACAGTTAGTGACAAACGATCAGGGCGAGCTGATTATCGGTTCTCCCTTGGATCACGAGTCTATCGTCAAGCGCAAGTTCGGCAAGATGGCTTACGGCACTCAGATATCGATCGGACTGGAGCAGCTGCTGCACCCTCAGATCGGCGCGGCAGTCGAACATACTGGTAAATTCTGGAGCAATCCATATAATCGTGTTGCCATATCGATGGATCCGATCATGGCCGTCGTCTACGCTGATAATCCCTACGTGGCGGGCAGTTATGTGCAGCATCTCCACCAAGGTATTTCCGGCAAGGATCATGACGGCAAGAAATTCAACGCGCTGAACCCCGATGCGTTCTACTGGGCGCACAAGACATTCGAGCGCGGCGTCGAAAATTATGCCGAACACTACAGTCCCGAGCTATTTACCGATGCGGACCGTGAGCAGCTGCAGCACGAGTCGGCGACATGGTACAGCTACTACGGCATGCCGATGAATCAAGTCACGACTGACTATGCATCACATCTTGCCTATCGTGAACACATGGTCAATGACGTGCTGGAAATGAACCCGTCTGCTGAACGTGCCATCGACATGGCATTGAGCCACAATCCGCCGCGCCCAGAGAATGTACCAAGGGTCATGTGGTCGCTCGCGAAAGTCGCCATGATGCCGGTAACAGAGATCATGAGCACGCTCGCTATCGGCGAACTGCCTCAGGATATCCGAGACAAATTTGGCATACCTTTCTCAAAAGACGATCAAAAGCTGCTGAACAACATCCGCACCGTCGTCAAGGCCTTTGAAGATCCACTTCCTGCTCCGCTGCAATATCTCACGGTATACGATGCGGTGCGGCGTGATCGAGGCGGCGAGCACGGAAGTATTGTCGACCACATGGCACATACCGGTATTTCTCTCGGCTCAACAGCAGTGGCGACAACAATTCAGAGAGTACGCAATTTTCGCTCCCTACTTCCTGTATGATTTGACACACAGTTCTTAAGTTGGTATCATATGTACCTGTAATGGAAGGCAATAACAGGCCGCTCGCCCTGAACTCATGGGTAGATATGAGCGGACCGAATTCGTATCTGGCAGCCATAGAGGCTGTCGATGCTGCTTTTGCAGCGGAGCGCGACCCTGACACAGGAAAACACGCCCCCCTTACGAGTTTTATTATTTCAGCTCTGTGTGATCGCATTGCCTCACAAAGCATGGAAAACTATGAACAGTATAGTACGGTACGGTCACATCTGACAGAGCAGGACAAAGACTACATTCAAGGTAATAAACGGCCGTCAGAGCTCGTGGCATTTTTGGAATCTATCCCGGACCTGTCTTCGATTGAAATTGCTCGTCGAACCTTGCATTCGTCGACAGACACTGCACACAATGTCATAGACACCCCCGTACTGGCTGATTTGGACGGTGCCGAGGAACTCGCTACGACTGCTCACCGGTCACGACCGCTCTACCGCATCAAAAACCTCAATCCTGCCGATGCGGTCGATCAACATTACATTCAAGTTGACCGAAAGCAGGTCGTGCGCCAGCATTTCGGCAGCCATGTGCTTACAATTGTGCGCAACAGCTTAGTGCTGCACAATGATAACCATAGTCTGCCACATGATATTCGTAAAATCATTCGCGATGAGCGAGAGCGCGCTCGAACGGCCAAGCGATATGATTATGACCGGCATTTTGAGGATCTCAGCACGCACATTGAGCCTGTGATGGATAGCGCGTCAGATAAGTCGATGCCTTCGTGGTTAGAGCATGTCTTGACGACGTACTACTCAGTCAAAAGTGACTATATCGTCGATGAAAACTTGAAAAGCTTCGCAGACAAATCCTAGGAAGTGTGAAGAGTGGGTTCGACAACCTTCCAAATGTCGTCAGCAACTTCTTCTGTGCTCTTTGATGCCGACAGCACATGGACCTGTTGTTTCTGAGCGATGTCTAAATAGGCGTTTTTGACACGTGATTGGAAGTCGCTGTCTTTTGTTTCGAACGTGTCGGGGTTTTCCAGCTCGCCACGAGCCGCAATACGCTTTTGGCGCTCCTCTTCATTATCGAGATCCAGGATGATAGCAATGTCAGGTTTCATGTATTGAGCGTCAGTGACTTGTTCGGTAATGCTTCTAATCAATTCGAGATCAAGCCCTTCGCCATAACCTTGATACGCGAGAGTGGAGTAATAATTGCGCGCTGCGATGACCCATTTACCCATTTTGAGGGACGGCAATGCATATCGTGTCCATATGTCGTGGCGCGCAGCACTAAACAACAGTAGATTTGTCATACCATCGCGCTCCAAGTCTCCGTTTTTAATGACAGTGCGGATGGCACTCGCGATTGGCGTCCCTTCGGGTTCGTGGAATTCAATCGAATCAATGCCCTGTTCGGTTAGCTTTTCGCGAAGCAGTGTGACCTGCGTAGATTTACCCGTGCCGTCGTGCCCCTCGATCACCACGTACTTGCCGGGACGTTCCACTACTTGACTCCTTCTGGAAGACCTTTAATCTTTATAGGTGTTTTGCGGGAGTCCTTGTATGCACGCGGCAGCATGTCCTCAGGCTTCCATGTGGCGATCAGCTCATCCAGGTCGTCGGTGTGCTGGTATTTGCCGCTCATTCCGTCGCGGCCCTTGCTGTAGTCACCGTCGACGACACCGGTTTTGTGAAATATCAGCTGACCGATGCGTTCGCCGACTGGCAAGACGACGCTTTCGTGTTGGTTGAGGTTGTAGATCTCAAGCGTGATACGGTTGATATAACCAGGGTCCACCCAGCCAGCGTCGAAACACACGGCGACGCCGTTGCGACCCCAGCTGCTGCGGCTCTTGACCTCGCAAGCACCACCATGCGCGCGGATGCCGACGAATTCATGCGTGTGCGCCAGGATTCGTTCGCCAGGGCGCAGGACAATGATCGGATGATTGCGCGGGATGTTCTCAAACAAGCTGTAGCCGTTCTTTTTGCACCATTCAGCATGCGGCTGTGCTTCGTACGGACCGCCAAAATAACTGTCGACATTATCTTTATCGAACGGATTGTAGACTTTGGAAACGTCGGAGTATTCCTGGCGGTAGAAATAATGACCAAGTGTGAAATCCAAACTTGCTTCAGATACATTATCCTCTATGTATGGAACCGACACAATTGTGCCGTTTGCTACTGCTGTTTTTATTTCGATGTTGCTATAAACGCCCATAGAGCGTCCTGTCTCCCCTCACTTAACTCCCCCTTATTGTAGCACGAGCAAAGCGTCTGCTAAGATAGAATGTATGAAATACATCATCGTCGCATATGATCGGAATCGGGCTATAGGAGCGAACAATACCCTACCTTGGGAGGGTCGCATGAAGACCGATATGCGGTTTGTGCGCGAGCGTACAGGCGGCAATGCGATTATCATGGGTCGCCGTACATTCGAGTCGATTGGGCACGCTCTCCCTAATCGACAAAACATCGTCGTATCAACACAAGGTGTTAGTGCGCCAGATGTCGTGTCGGTCGGTAGCTTAGACGAGGCGTATGCTGCTGTAGAGCCAGGACGCGATGCGTATATATTTGGCGGCGGCAAGCTCTATGAGTCTGCGATTGGTACGGTCGACGAAATTCTTGCTACCGAAATCGACACCGCTATTCAGGGTGCGGACGCGTTTTTCCCGCAGCTTGGTTCGGACTGGGTCGAAGTCTCTCGTGAGCATCACGATGCCGACACAGACAACGCTTATCCGTTTGACTTTGTAACCTACCATAAAAAGGTCTAACCTTTTGAAAAGGTTAGACCTTTTTAGGGGATGACGTAGGTTTTGTGGTGAATTGGCTGAGGGTATGAAAAGTGTTTTCGGTCGTTTAACTGATACTATCTGTCGTTTAGCATAAGCTTTACAAATAGGTGTTTTCATTGCAAAAATATTGTTGTACGATAGCCTTCAGCAAGTGTAAGGAGGGGCAATGTTAACAATAAAACGACGTTTTCCAACAAGAGAAGTATATTTAACCACCGGTGCGATTGGTGCTATTTGCGCAGCGGGATTTGTGGCGGCACTGGTATCTGCGCATCCGCTTACCAATGAGGCTGCTGTCGTGACACCTGTAGAGGCATCTGATGAAAAGGATGAGGTGCCTATCGATTCTCAGACCGACCAAAAACCTTCCACGACTCCAGCTGCTGACCGAACGCCTAATGTCCCTTTGCATCCGACACGTAGTATTACTGTAAATCCAACGCCCCGTGCGGCTTCGCCATCACCGTCCAGCACGGCAACGCCTGCACCCGCACCTTCTGAATCTCCGTCGCCGACGCCAACTCCAAGCGACTCACCGGAGCCAACGCCAAATCCAGGATCAGAAGATCCACTGGTCTCGGTTGAGTAGCCTCTTGCAATCTGTGCTCTGTGGCTCACAGAGCAGTACATTCAGGATAACTACACAGCAATAGGTGCCTTGATTGGCGGGTCGGGGTCGTAATTCTCCAGACGTATGTCGTCGAACGTGAAGTCATCGATATTTTTGACATCTGGATTGAGCCAAAGCGTCGGCAGTTTTTTTGGTTTGCGTGATAGCTGCTCGTCGACCTGCTCCATATGGTTGAGATACAGATGCGTGTCGGCAAGCGTGTGGATGAATTCGCGTGGTTTTTTGTCGGTCACCTGTGCGACCATGCAGAGTAATAACGCGTATGAGGCGATATTGAACGGCACGCCCAGGAAGGTATCGGCACTTCGCTGATACAGGTGAAGATCCAGGTTGTCGCCGGATACGTTGAATTGGAACAATGAGTGGCATGGTGGCAGGCCGCCGATTTCCACGATATTGTCGATTTCTGCCGGATTCCACGCGCTCACCATGATGCGGCGACTGCTTGGGTTGCTCTTTATCGTGTCGATAGCGTGGCCGAGCTGATCGATTTCTCCGTCCTGACCATCTGGCCATTTGCGCCATTGCACGCCATAGACCGGACCGAGATCACCCCACTCTTCAGCAAACGCATGGTCGGTCGCGACCTTGCCGATGAATTCCTTCATCTGAGTTCTCCACTCGTCGCTGTTTACCTCGGGAATCGCCAGGTTATTCTTTTCCAGGTACGCCTTAAACGGCCACTCATCCCATATGTGAACGTTATTTTGTGCCAAATATTCTATGTTGCCGGTGCCTTTGAGAAACCACAGCAGTTCGTGCACGACGCTGTTGAAGTAAAGCTTCTTGGTCGTCATGGCGGGAAATCCGTCGCGCAGGTCGTAGCGAACCTGACGTCCAAAGACGCTTTTGGTACCCGTGCCGGTACGGTCGCTTTTGACTTCACCGTTCTCTTTGATATCGCGCAGCAGGTCAAGATATTGTTTCATTTTGTGTTTCTCCCCTCTCTGTTCATTTAGAGTATGACATATGACTATAAACTTGACGAGGGTGATATGCACAACGACGCTACATATGGTATAGTACGCTATATATAGCGTGGTTTATAAAGCAAAACAGCCCGGATGACGGGCTGTTTTGAGAGGGCGATAGGTTTAGTTGATGCCTACGTCTACTTTGATGCCAGGACCCATGGTTGTGGTGATGGTGACGGTTTTGACGTAGTTGCCTTTCAGACTGGCAGGCTTCTGCGCTTTTAGGCTGTCAAAGAATGCATTGGCATTTGCGAGCAGCTTGTCGGCACCGAAACTCACCTTGCCGATAGCCACGTGCACGATAGCTTGCTTGTCAACGCGGTATTCCACGCGACCAGCCTTGGCTTCAGTGACGGCTTTTGCGACGTCAGCAGCTACGGTGCCACTCTTGGGATTTGGCATGAGGCCGCGAGGTCCAAGCAGTCGGGCGTATTTGCCAAGCTTTGGCATATATGCAGGAGTCGATACCAGGATGTCGAAGTTGAGTTCTTCTTTCTCGAGCTGCTTTAGGAATTCTTCGTCACCGACGACGTCTGCTCCAGCCTTTTTGGCAGCTGCATGTTCCGTGTCGGGTGCAAACACCGCTACGCGTACGGTCTTGCCGCTACCATTTGGTAGGCTCACGGTCGCACGAATGTTTTGATCAGCCTGACGAGGGTCAACGCCCAGTCGAGCGTGGACTTCGACAGAAGCATCAAACTTAGCAGGGTTGGTCTTGCTAGCCAGCTCCAGTGCTTCTTTCAGGGCATAGACTTTGCCTGTTTCGACAAGCTCAGCTACCTTGCGGTAGTTCTTGCCTCGACGCTCGATCTTAGGTCGAGTGACAGGTGTTGGACCCTTTTTCTTGGCAGCTTCTGCCTCTTCGTCTTGCGGGGTGGTATCACCGGCTTCTTTGCGAGCTTCTTTCTCCAGTTTCTCGGCTGCTTCTCGCTGTGCCTTCTCGCTGCGTTTACCGGCCTTAGCGGCTGGCTTTTCTTCCTTAGATGCTTCTGCTACTGGAGCTTCTGCACCTGCAATCGCCGCTTCGATCTCAGCGATAGTATTTTTCTCGGTCACGTCCAGACCGAGTTTTTTTGCTTCTTCGAGCAAATCTGCTTTTTTAGCCATATAAGACTAATCCTTTCTGTGGTACGAACCCCAGTTAGTGAGCTTTTTGAGATGTGACTTTGTCACATAACGTAGTTCTCAAAAAGTCTACTACTGGGTCCCAACATTGATTTTATAAACTTAAGTGTACCATAACAGGGGTAATGCGTCTAGTCTTTCTGTACTGTACATGATATTGAAAAATAAAAACTAAAGTTGTATAATATAACCAGTTTCCTTTGGTGATGAAAGGACAGTTGTCCTATTCGATCCGACCGAAACCAGCATGTTGAAACAACGATGAAAGGGGTGTAAGATGCGCGTTTCTCGACCGAAGAAGTCGCGTACTCACACAACGGAGGTCCGATCGCACCGATTGTTGCGATCAGGAGCTACGACGGTGAGCAATCGCCTTCGTACGCTTTGGGGCGTGGCTGGTGGCTGGGGTGACCCGAACGAACTCGGCCTGCCTGACTTCTGAGCAATCATCCATGCGGAGCCGGTACGATACAGTACCGGCTCTTCTATATTGAAAAATCAAAGCTTTTATGCTATAATGTATGTATCGTCGCCGTAGACGAGTAGACGCTATGCGTACACACCTCTCCGGCACGTGCCGGACTTTACATAGAATCGAGGAATGATGATCTTGAACACTCCTGTGGTCAGCTCAGGACTGTATGGCTTCTTCCGCCGTCGCCGAGAGGCAAAGATACGACGTGCAGATGAGCAGCAGAAGCGACGAGATGACCGACGCCTGGAGCATCAGGCACGCATGTATCGGCGTGAGCTGGCGTACAGACAGCGTCACACCGCGTTCGGTGCTGAGTACCCGGGAGAGTTGCCTACCGACAGGGACGAGCTGATTTGTCTTGGGGCAATGCACCTTCAAGATGGCGTCACTTTGCGTCCATCACTCGACTCGCTCGCTCCCGGCAAGTAGCTGCCATGGCAGCCAGGGTGTCGGTTTCGTCTGCGGACGACCGGCACCCTTTTCATATGGCTTGCTGTTTATGTTCATAAGCCTTATGCTAAGAGCATGGAAGAGATAAAAAACGCCCTTGCTCAGCATGGCTTCAAAGGCGATGTCGATGACGCGCCAGAGACGCTGGAATTTTACTCGCATGATGCCAGTATGTTCGAAATCAAACCAAAACTTGTCATAGCACCCAAGACTGCCAAAGACGTCGAGGCGGCTGTTAAGATTGTCGCCGAACGTAAAGCGCATGAAAAGCACTTGTCGCTCACGGCACGTAGCGCAGGTACTGATATGTCTGGAGCTGCCATCAATGACTCGATTATTGTCGACTTCAATCGACACTTAAACAAATTTATCGAATTGAAAAAGGACAGGGCCGTGGCGCAGCCAGGCATGTTTTTCCGTGATTTCGACAAGAAGACCGGCAAATACCTCCTGCCCTCCTACCCTGCAAGCCGTGATTTAGCGAGTGTCGGTGGCATGGTCAACAACAACTCGGGTGGCGAAAAATCACTGGAATTCGGCAAGACTGAAAAATATGTGCCTGAGCTCAAGTTTGTTTTTGCTGACGGTGTAGAACGCGTCGTCAAACCACTCAACAAAAAGGAACTCGACAAGAAAATGGCCCAAAAGGACTTCGAGGGCAAAGTTTACCGCGAACTGTTCCAGCTGATTGAGAAAAATTACGACAAGATCAAAGCCGCCAAGCCGAATGTGAACAAGGACTCCACGGGATATCACCTGTGGGATGTCTGGGATCGTGAAACAGGTATCTTTGACCTGACGCAAGTCATCATTGGTGCGCAAGGTACGCTTGGATTTGTGACTGAATCGACGTTCCAGCTGGTTCCAAGACGTGAACACTCCGGTTTACTGGTGCTGTTTATGCGCGATATCAACAAGCTTGGTGAGCTGATTCCGAAGGTATTGGAGCATAAGCCTGCTACGTTTGAAGGCTTTGATGACAAGACGTTGTGGCTCAGTATTCGATTTATGCCAAGCTTCTTGCGTCTGCTGGGACCCCGCCGGTTTATCCGATTGATATTTAACCTCATACCCGATGGTTTGCAGCTGCTTCGAGGCATCCCAAAGCTGGTTATGCTGGTCGAGTTCAATGGTGATACCGAAGAAGAAGTTCGTGACAAGATTCGCGCGCTTCACAAAGATTTGCGTGGTGTTCGAGCCCGTTACGAGATAAACGGCATGGAAGAAACCCCTACCGAGGGCAAGAGCGAAAAATACTGGGTTATGCGTCGTCAGAGTTTTCAATTGCTACGTAGTAAGGTGCACGATAAGCACACGGCACCGTTTATTGACGATTTGATTGTTAACCCCGAGTACTTGCCAGAATTTCTACCGAAAATTCGTAAAATCATCAAGAAGTACAAACTTATGGCAACGATTGCCGGTCATATGGGTGACGGCAACTTCCATATCATTCCGCTCATGAAGCTTGAAGACAAACGTGATCGCAAGAAGATTATGCCTGCTATGAAGGAAGTCAACAATCTCGTGTTGAAATATCATGGCAGCCTAAGCGGCGAGCACAACGACGGGCTGGTACGCGGTCCCTGGCTCGAGCAGATGTATGGTAAGGAGATGGTCAAGCTGTTCCGTGAAACCAAGGATATATTTGACCCGCAGCATATATTCAACCCGCGCAAAAAAGCCAATGCATCATGGGACTATAGCTACTCACATATCCGCGAGCGATTCTAATTCTCAGAAGGAGACGTTTCAGGTCGTCGCATTTCCGCGACGACCTGTTGAGTAGCTCGGTCTAATTTTTGTCGATACGCGGCAAGAGACGCCATTGCTCGATGCTGCTGATAGGGATTGCCAAACTATTGATTTGCAGCAAAGTACCCGGCGTCATGCTCATTTCCGGTTTGATAAAGTACGGATCTGTCATTTGCAGGGCTATCGAGGGGTCGCCATCATATGTATCAAATACGAACTTTTGGTAAACTCCGGAGACAAGCATTTCACCGCTCATGCTGAGTGATTGCCTTGTCTGGTCATCGAGCGCGCAGAGACGCAGTGTGCTGATGGCTAATCTGTTTTCTACTATCGAAGGTGTCACGAGTTTGCTGACGGTTTCTATAGCATATTCAGCCACCATATCCATGTAGCGCGGGTCTTTATCGAGGTCTATTTGAAGCAGTTGCGCGACATAAAACGGGTCATCTCTACCCCTTCGCTCCAGTGCGATAGCATTATGTTTATCCACTTGCGAAGTCAATTCTTCGTGCTCTGCGAGGAATGATTCAAAGTCCATACTTTCCGCCATGGTTTGCTCCTGTTCTTTACAATTTATAATACCATCGGTCGCAGACTATTTCGACAGCACGCTGCAGTGACGACGCTCCTAGTGTCGATCATCTATGCGATAGTCAACGATAGATGTGATAGGAATAGTGACGTAGTTTTCTATACCGACAATTTGACCGCCGTCACCATTTTCGCGTTTGAACGCACCGCTATGCATACGGAGTGAGATAATCGGTCGACGAATGCCTGACTCTTTGTCGGTGTAGAAATGCTTTTCAAAAAAATACATTTTGCCGCCTACTCTTACGTCACCTTTGTCCTCCAACTCGATGAGCACGTTTGCCATGTCCTCTGCCTGGTTGGGGTCCGGAGTGCCGTAGTCTCCTTCGATCGTGACTTGTGTCAGACGGTTCATATATTGTGCCATGAAGTGATAATTCAGTAAGTCTATGTACTTCCGAAGAAGGAATTCTTGAGCGTCTGGTGATTGACTCTCCACGTATGCCTGAATGGTTTTAGCTCCTATGATCGGATCTATGGCATCGGTGATGTGATGCTCCATCAGTTCATTGAACTGGACAGGCATCTTGATGTCGTCCATGTCGTTTTCCCAAAATTCAAAACAGTCAACCGTTTCAGACATAAAATACTCCTCGTGTTGAGGAGTATTTTATAACTTTTTGCTATGAATAGCAATGACTAGTCGACGACTTCGACGCCCATACTGCGAGCGGTCCCTGCGATAGTCTTGACGGCACCGTCCAGGTCGATGGCGTTTAGCTGATCCATCTTGCTCTTGGCGATTTCCTCGAGCTGAGTACGAGTAATCTTACCAACTTTTTCGCTGTGCGGTTTGCCGCTGCCCTTTTGGATACCGATAGCGGCGCGGATAGCATCATCCACAGGCTGACCGAGACTCTTCCAGTCAAACGTACGGTCTTCGTAGACTTTGATGTGGACGATCACGTCCTTGCCCATCATGTCCTTCGTGGCGTCGTTGAACGGATTGATGAAATCCATCATGTTCAAACCCCATTGACCGAGGGTACTACCCACAGGAGGACCTGCGGTTGCGCGTCCGGCAGGGATGCGTAGTTTTAGATTACCAATAACTTGTTTTGCCATATAAACTCTCCGAATTTTAGTAGATGGTATATGGTAGGTGGTAGATGCTGATTGCTGGGTTGAAGCTGCCCGGCTACTATCTACTAACTACTATCTACCGCAGCGTTGCTGCATACGTGCGTAACTGAGCTATCATAACAGAGATAAGCGATATATTCAAGTACTAGGGGTTGCGCTCTCGGTCTGGGTGAGTGCAACCTGTGTCCGGGTTATGACTTGCGTGGTTTGCGTGGCGGCTTGCCCGTGTTTTTTACGATTCTGTCCAGCCCGATATAGACGAACGCGAAAGCACCGGTAATCACGAGACCACCCGCTAGAGCGGCCCTTTTCGCGGCGCGTTTCATGTGCGCTGTCGTGGTTCGACACCGTCGAGCATCCTGTGCTCAAACCATGCCATTGCTTTTCCAGCGACTGCAACGAGCGCAGCTGCGCCGACGGCTTTTGCCGTCCATTTCACTATTTTCATAGTTTCCTCTCCGACCGAGAGCAACTACTATTATACAATAATCAAACTAAAATATCCCGGCGTACCGGGATATTTATTCTGTTACGTTTAGACCTTTTTGACCTGCAGCGCGTCGAGCTCGACGGGCGTGTCGCGGCCAAACATGCTGACCATGACCTTGATCTTGCCTTTTTGCGTGTCGATTTCGCTGATTGCGCCGTCGAAGCCCTTGAACGGACCGTCGGTGATGCTGACAACCTCACCCTCGGCATAGTCGATGTGGTGCTTCGGATCTTCGACGCCCATGCGTTTCTTGATCTTGCCGATCTCTGCGTCAGAGACTGGAGTTGGCTCCGTGCCACTACCGACAAAGCCGGTGACGCCTGGCGTGTTGCGGACGATATACCATGTCTCGTCGGTGAGTTTCATTTCGACAAGTACGTAGCCTTGGAAGATCTTCGTCTCGACGACTTTACGCTTACCGTTTTTGATCTGGATTTGCTTCTCTTTCGGCACCATGACGTCAAAGATTTTGTCCGCCATGTCGACTGCCTGGATACGCTGACGAATACTGTCGGCTACCTTCTCTTCATAACCGCTATAGGTATGGATCGCGTACCATTGGCGGGTGCTATCGTAACGATTTGTCATAAGTCTCCTTTATTTACCTAGAATTAGATCAAACAGATATTGGAAGCCAGCGTCTAGAAGCAGGATCAGAGCGACGAAAAACGCGCTATAGATAAGTACTGCAATACTAAGGCTCCATGTTGCGCGACGATTTGGCCAGCGGACCTGGCGTAGCTCAACCCACGCACCTTTGAAGTAGCCACCGATGCCGCCCAAAATTCGGAGGAGAATATTGCCCGGCTTTGCTTTGGATTTGGCTTTTTTCGGTGCTTGTGGCTCTTTGGTTTCTTTTGCTGTTTTTGTTTTGGCAGCTTTCACCTTGGTCGTGACGGCTGGTTCGGTCGCTTCGTTGCTTTTCGCGCTTGCTGCGGGTGCGGCGGCTCGAATCCGGACGACATTATCGTCATTTGCCCGCTGAGAAGCCGATTTTGCCGATGACTTCTTGGTCTTTTTTGCCTTGTTTGCCACGTCGTTCTCCACTTTCTTAAATATTCAATAGGAATAACTCATAACGACTGTTTCTATTGAATCCAATAAAAATAGTCTGCTGTGCAGACTGTCAAGCTCATTGTAGCGGACAGGGGCGTAACCGTCAAGTCTGGTGTGGTATCATAAGGCTAATGATTATGCTGATGACATTGGCGGTAGCAGGGGTCGTGGATCTGGTCGTGCTGTCGCGATTGATGTATGCTTTTAGGCTGTTGAAGTTCCCGCACGATCTGAAAACAGATGCCGAAGATTTGCCGACTATCAGCGTCTGCATAGCTGCGCGCAATGAGACACACGCCATGACTCAGTGTCTGGAGCGCGTCGTCGCGAGTGATTACCCCAAGCTTGAAGTGATAGTACTGGATGACGGCTCTCGAGATGACACATCTGTGCTTATCAAATCGTTTGCTCACGTGGGTGTACGATTCGTCGAAGGCAAGCCGCTGCCCGAGGGCTGGCTAGGCAAAAATTACGCACAGTCCTTGCTGGCGCGTGAAGCCAGTGGTAAATATATATTTTTCATGGATGTCGACACGCTCATCGAGCGGTTCACTATCGCACGATTGATGAGCTACCTGCTGAGGCACGATGCAAAAATGGTGTCGGTCATACCAATTAGAGACAATAATTGGGAAACGAGCACACTCATGACGACGATGCGGCATTTTTGGACGATGGTACGGTTCAAGCCTGACCACCCTCGCGGCGTCAGTAATGCATGGCTTATCGATCGTCAACTTATCCTGGATGAGTTCGCCAACAATGACACCCTCCCGATGTCTATGCTGCTGGAGACGACTGTGGCTCGCAAGCTTTCCGCCGCGCGTCAGTACCGTCTGGTGCTCAGCGACGCGTGGCTCGGGCTTAGATACGAGAAAAAATACTCATCCCAGATAGAGACAAGTATTCGTCTGCTCTATCCGCAATGTGACGCCTACATCTTGCAGGTTCTATGGCTCGTCGCGCTGCTGGGTGTCACGTTGGCACCATATGTCATCGTATGGTGGCAACCGTGGGCGGCGATTCTAATAGTTCTACAGTTTGGCATCGCATACTTGTACCTCGGCAAAATATGGCTCCGTTATCGCGTCGCCGGTGCGCTGCTGGCACCTCTCACGATTGCACAGGAGATATGGCTGCTTATCCTCAGTACCTACCACTACAAGCGTGGCACAGTCACCTGGAAAGGCCGTCCCATATCGGTCAATCCGCGCCGTCGCGCTGCTACTAAATCGTAGGATTGTGGCTTTTTAACAGTTTGCGATGGAGTTTATATGATGGATCGGCTTGTTCGACCAATCGCCAAAACTTCGGCGAATGATTCATTTGCTTTGTGTGGCATAGTTCATGAATCAGAACATAATCTATGAGTACATGTGGCAATTTCATAAGCGCTATATTCAGACTGATGGTGCCCTGGCTGCTGCAGCTCCCCCAGCGGCTGCTGGCGTGCGAGAAGCGGATACTTTCGTAGTTGCAATCGAGCTGTTTGGCCAGGTACGCCAGGCGTTTTGGCAGGTAGCTTTTGGCTTCGATCCGCAAGGCGGCGGTGATGACGTCACGCACCATGCGTTCTATTTTTGGATCGGTGAGTTTGTCGCCATCCTTCAGGTGGACGACGATATTTTGCTTGACACGTTTGACAGACGTGCTGCTGCCCCATACTACGACGAGCTTGTGGCTTTTGCCGATCTCCATGCCATTTTGTAGCTTATAGGTCGGTGCCTGCTGCTCAAGCATTCTGCGTAGTTGTGGCCGCGACGTTTTGACGAGTCGCTTCAGCACCATAAGCGGTGCGTATGCGGGCATGGATGCGCGCAGGGTGCCATCGGGTGCGACACTTATGCGCACAGAACGAGCGCGAACGCTACGGCGGACAGTTATTTCGCCGAATTCGTCATCGTGGAGCGTAGCCATGGTTCCTCTATCTGGTTATCCTGCCGCGGATAGGCACTGGACGCTGCACTGCAGCGGGCTTGGATGGTGCGGCGGGAGCACCCTGCGCCAAGCGTTTCAATACACTTCGGGCTTGTGAAAGGTATGCATGCTTGCCACTGATGACAAGTACAGGCTCTTTATCGATAGGATTTTCAAATTCTGCCACGCGTGCGTCAAACTGATCTTTGGTCATGGTAGCAGTGCGCGAATGGACGGCGCGGGCCTCGGCAGTCGCGGGCTCGGTCTGGACCCAGACAAACAGCGGTGTGTAGCCATGCTTCTGCGCGAATTTGACAATCTCGCGTCTGTCGGCCAAGCGATCCCCTGGACCATCGATAATAATCAATTGTCGAGTGAGCATGAGTTGCAGTAATACATAATTTGCCACCTTTTCGGCCATCGCGTCGGTTTCTACTAATTTTTGAAGCTCAACATAATGAATGTAGGGCGCGTTAAATGTATCCGCGAACTTTTCGGCAAACATGCTCTTTCCTGCTCCAGGCAGGCCGATCATAACAATCAGATGCGGCTTGGTCAGCTGAAGGGATTTCATATTGTTGCTAGTATAGCAAACCCCTGTCCGATAGAAAACGCTCGTAATAAGCACAAACAATTTGTATAATACGTGAGTATGGTAGATGACACGAAGTTGCTATCGAGACCGCTTGCCGCGGGCGTTGCTATTGTTGGTCTGTTTGTCGCGCTGGTCGTTGCGATACAGCTGATGACAAAAGTCATTACATTTGATTACTATCCGATTGCCATTTATTTCACGTTCGTGTCTAACGTGGTCATACTCCCCTTGTTTCTCTTTTTGGGCACGCGCGTTGAGTCATTTAAGCCTATCGCAATTGCTTGGGTGCACGTGTCTATGTCGGTCATGATCCTCTATTTTAGTCAGATATATAGCCCTTTTACGGCTGCTTGGTCCATCCTTATTCTCATCGCATCGAGCTATTATCGCTGGAAAGGCTTCTTGCTAAGTAGCTTTATACTGGTATTGACCGCGGCTGGCTATATCTTACTTTTCCCGCAAAATCTCGTTGAGTATGGCGGTACACTCACGTACTCCTTCTTGTCGTCACTAGTGATTCTATTGACTGTATTTATGTCGTATCTCTTCGTGAGGGTCATTATGAGCAGTCACAAAAAGAATCGCGAGTTGCAGCAGGCTCAACGCTCAGAGCAGATGCAGGTGAACCGACTCAATACACTGCTCAACAGCATCAGCGATGCTGTCCTGACCCTGAACCGCTATGGACGAGTCACATCTCAGAACGCGGCTGCACAAGCATTTTTCGATACCAATGAGTCACTCGTCGGTCGTGACATTGATAAGTTATTCCAATTGACAGACTCATCGAGCAAGCAAGTTACTGTCCGCCGTCTGATGGAAGAAACCAAGTCAACCAGCGTGCGAGATGACCTTTCTGCGGGTACGAGTGAAGACCCACAGCATCTGAGCGTGCAGATTTCGCGTATTCGTAGTACGTTTGACGACGATGAAGAGTACGGTGTAGTGCTGATTATCCGCGACATCACCAAACAAAAAACGCTCGAAGAAGAAAAGGATGAGTTTATCAGTGTCACGAGTCATGAACTCCGTACTCCTGTGGCGATTGCCGAGGGTAGTTTGAGTAACTTGCTTCTCATGCATGAGCGAGGTATTCAGGGTGATAAACTGAAGGAAGCGTCAGAGGCGGCACATGGACAAATCGTTTATTTGGCGAAGATGATCAATGACCTGTCAACACTGTCGCGCGCCGAGAGGGGTGTGGGTGACGTGATTGAGGAGATCGATGTCAATGAGATGCTCCATAACATGTACAATAAATACTTGCCTGAAGCCGAGGCTAAGTCGCTCCACCTGAACCTGGACGCGGAGACGAAGCTGCCAGCTATCGAGACGAGTCGGTTGTATCTGGAGGAGATTCTGCAGAATTTTGTCACAAATGCTATCAAGTACACCAAGGAAGGTTCGGTCACACTCGGAGCCAAGATGGAGGGGTCTGATAAGATAAAGTTCTTTGTCACAGACACCGGAATCGGTATCAGCAAACCAGACCTCCAGCATGTGTTCGAGAAGTTTTATCGTAGTGAGGACTATCGAACGCGCGAGACGAGCGGCACAGGGTTAGGACTCTACGTTGTTCGAAAGTTGGCTGACAAACTGGACACACGGATAGATGCTCAGAGTCGCCTGAACAACGGTTCGACGTTTAGCTTCGTCATAGGCCTCAAGACGACTAAATTCAAGAACAAGGACACCAAGATAGCAAAGCCTGAGGCTCCTGCTAGCGAGGAGCGATCAGAGAGGGATGATGACACTGAGTCCGAAAAAGACTCGGTTGCCACAGAAGCTCAAGAGCCTGTCGAAGTGAAATGAAATACCCGTCCTGTCGCATCCTTGCGGGTGTGACAGGACGGGTAATGGGTGGTTAGGCGGCGTCAGGTTGCAGCGCAGTGATACCAATTTCTCGGATTGCCTGGGCTTGCACCTCGGCATCGACACGAGCGAACTCCTTGACCATGAGTTCAGTCCATACTACTCCGTGGACCAGCAGACGCCCTTCGATGAAATCTTTAGCGATTTCAAAAATCTGGTCGCTGCTATACAGGATCGCAGAATCTGTACCCTGTAGGATATTAAACAGTCCGTTCTCGATCTCACCTCGAACGAACTCTCCGATATCTTCAATCTGCCATTGACAGCCAGAGTACACATAGCCCTCGCGTACGTGCCATTTTACGGTGGCCTGTAGTTTCCACTTTTCGAGGCGGCCCGATGGACCGACTCGTTCGACACCGTCAACCGAAAGCTGATCAGTACGGTCTCGAATGTTGACCACAGAGACACGCCATAGACCAGGAATGCGGAGTACGAAACCATGGTACTCGCGAATCCCATCGCTATCCGGCGCAGGATTCTTGTCGCGAACTAGTCGTCCGAGACGCGTGACAACTCCGCGTTCGTACTCGCGGATGTAGCGAATTGACGATACTAGAACTCCGCCACCAGCCAGGATGCCCAGAATGGTACCCAAGTTATTGGTGATCAGCGAAATGAGCCCGCCCATCTTACTCACCTCCCTCCAAGGTGCGATTTCAGGCGGGATTTCCGCCTTCGTTGTCGATAGTCTATCAGACGGATGGGGATTCCACAACCTTCCTGCACAGGTCTTGGCACGGGCATATATTGCATTTTATGCCAAAATATGATATCATTACACACACTATGCGTTACCCGCAAAAAGAGCGACAACCATCTGTCGATCACGACAATATCGACCTTATCCTCATGGGAGCTGTGCCCCATCCGGACGAGGAGTCGATCCGCCATGAGTCGCCTGCTGAGTTGTTGCGCTTTATGGATATATGGGTGCGTCTGCAGGCTATGCTGCAGTCTCCTGTCCAAGAGGACAGCGCAGGCCTGAATGGGCACACGGGCTATAGAAACGTTGCTCTTGACGAGACGGGGACGCTGTATGCCTTGGGCTTTGGATTATCTGCGAACTATGGTCGCCTTGGCACTCATATGAAAATCAGCGCGTACCTACGTCGAGTTTATGATGAAAACACACGACTTGAGCATTACGAATCAGAGGAAGTTCACCTGAACAGCGGTGACAGATACGATGTGAATAGCAATGCGGCTCGAGCGGCCGAGAAAATCGAGCATCTGCTCGGTTTGTATGTAGCTGCCCCGGTTTCTGAAGATACGTTTTAGGCTAACTATTCGATGCTTACCTCTCTACGGGTGTACCAAAATGAAAGCCGCCGAAGCGGCGCAGATTACTCCGGCGGCTTTCGGCGGTGTTAGAAACGAGGATCGTCTTCGTGCGCCTCCTCGCACTCACCCTCGTCGATGATGTGCTTGCAGTTTCCGCACGAAATGCGGTACCCGTTTTCGCCACATATGTGGCCACACAAGCTACCGTCTTCGCAGTCTTCCTCCATGATGTTGGTACTTGTGCAAACAGGACACTGTTGGGACACTGACAACTTGCTCACCTGCTTTCTGTCGATGTGCAAAACTCAACCGGTGCTACTGCTCCGTTGGTAGTCAGATTATAACATAAATATAATATAAAAGCAACACTATAACAAAGAACTGCCTGCTGCGGTTCTGATGTCAGATTAGCCTGTTGATAATCAACAGGGATAGATTTTGTGACAGGGACATGAGTCCGATGCAAGATGGTAGAGCTACTCTAGCTCCACCATCAACTAGGTAGTGTACAAATCGGAGATTTGACACTACGCGCACCTCAATCTACATGTTGCTGAAGCAACATGGACTGAGGTTCGGTTCTATGCCAACTTGCCAAAACAAAGAGCCGACTCGATGGTCGGCTTCTTGTTTTGGCAGGGGCATGAGGAATCGAACCTCAATCTACGGTTTTGGAGACCGTTATACTAGCCGTTGTACTATGCCCCTTCGTACCAAAATATTGTATCATATTAGCAGCACTTTATTGTTTTGTGGGTGTTTGTGATTGTGCTATAAAGGGTGTTGCCAAAACGCTAATGCATTACTATAATGAGCTCAGACTAACATAAAAGAAAAAGGAGCACCGATTGGCATCTCGTCGATCATAGGGGCGAAAATGAGGATACTAATGCTTGGCTGGGAGCTGCCCCCGCATAATAGCGGTGGCTTAGGGGTAGCTTGCTACCATCTCTCTAAAGCACTCGCTCAGCAAGGTGCTTCAATCGATTTTGTCCTCCCCTATACGGCCGAGCATCCCGGCGTTGATTTCATGAACGTGCACAATGCGACAAGTTTGGCTCCAGAAGAGCGCGTTCATCTGGGAAGTTACGATAGTCGCTATGTGACAAAAGACAGTGATATTGATTCTAAAGCTGATGCTGGCGATCTCTCTACTATGCGGGCTGTTCAGAGGCACTACACGCAGTTTGTCGAAAAGCTTGTCACGCGGGTCAAGCCTGATGTGGTGCATGCGCATGATTGGCTCACTATGGAGGCTGGTGTCCGCGCCAAGCAACTGGCGGGCGTACCCCTAGTAGTTCATGTCCACGCAACTGAGTTTGATCGTTCGGGTGAACTCTATGGCAATCCTATCGTCCATGAGATAGAACAGATGGCACTTGACATGGCGGATCGCATCATCGCGGTGAGCAATATCACCAAGGCGATCATTGTCGATAAGTACGGCATCCCCGCTGAGCGTGTGGAGGTAGTACACAATGCTATAGACCTTGAGAGTTTCGGGCCTTATGAATACGACACGCGTGATTATCGTTATTTTGAAGCACTTCGCAACGAGGGACATCTGGTTGTGGCCAATATCGCGCGTTTTACCGTGCAAAAGGGCTTGACGCATTTTATTCGGGCGGCTGCCAAAGCATGCGAAAAGTACGACCGGTTTGTTTTTTTGCTTGCCGGTGATGGCGAACAGCGTGAAGAGCTTATTTCACTAGCGGCAAGCCTTGGTATTGCTGACAAGGTGTATTTTACCGGATTTGTCCGTGGTAAGCAGTGGCGGGACGTTTACTCTGTCGCCGATGTGTTCGTCATGAGTTCAGTCAGTGAGCCGTTTGGTTTGACTGCACTGGAAGCCGCGCATCATAGCAGCGCACTCATCATTAGTAAGCAATCCGGTGTCGGCGAGGTACTCAACAATATTCTGCGCTATGACTACTGGGATACAGACAAATTAGCAGATCAGCTGGTGGGTATAGCACTTTCGCCAAGCTTGGCAACCACCCTTCGACGAGGTGTGCAAGAAGAATACGCACGCTTGTCCTGGGATGATGTTGCACAAAAGTGTAGCGAGCTTTATGGGCGCGTCCATGAAAGGCTTGCGGTATGAGTAGAGGCGTCGCGCTGTATCTTCACGTCCATCAGCCGTACCGCATACGGCCATATAGCGTATTTGATATCGGCAACGAAAGTGCGTACTTTGACCTGAAAGACGATAGTCAGCTCAATAATGAAAAGCTGTTCCACAAAGTTGCCAACAAATCGTACTGGCCCATGACATCGCTTTTGCAGACGCTATTGGAGCGTCATCCTGAGTTCAGGCTCTCCCTAAGTATTTCTGGCGACTTCATAGAGCAGGCAGAGGTGTGGTCTCCGGATCTGCTCGACGCGTTTCGTCGACTTGTGGAGACTGGTCGTGTGGAAATAGTGGCAGAAACCTACTATCATAGTCTGGCCTTTTTCTACAATCGTCAGGAGTTTGAAGCACAAGTAGCCCAGCATCGTAAGAAGATTCAAGAAGTTTTTGGGGTTACACCAACAGCATTTCGCAATACCGAGCTTGCTTACAACGATGAGCTTGCAGCATGGGCGGACAAGGCTGGCTACAAGGCTATCTTGGCTGAGGGATGGGATAGTGTGTTGGAGTGGCGCAGTCCGAACTTCGTGTATCGTCCGGCTGGCACTGAACGTATAAAACTACTGGTAAAGAATTATCACTTGAGCGACGACTTGGCTTTTCGATTCGGTGACCAGGCCTGGAACGAATGGCCGCTCACGACAGACAAATACGTCAACTGGCTTGATTCAAATGCAGAAGGTCCAGTGATAAATCTCTTTATGGATTTTGAAACGTTTGGCGAACACCAGTGGGCAGATACGGGTATATTCTCATTCTTTGAAACGTTTGTCGCGCAGTGGCTAGCAGATCAAAATCATACGTTTTATACCGTCACAGGGGCAGCAGAAACACTCGATGCCGCAGGTGAACTGTCCATGCCGCATACGGTTACCTGGGCAGACAGCGAGCGTGATCTTTCGGCGTGGACAGGTAACTCCCTGCAGCAAGAGGCTCTCAAGTATGTCTACGCACTTCAAAACGACGTGCTACGCAGCTTCGATGATACGCTTGTCCGCGACTGGCGGCTACTGCAAAGTTCTGATCATTTTTACTACATGGCTACCAAGTGGCAGCATGATGGCGACGTTCATCAGTATTTCAGTCCGTATGACTCCCCCTATGATGCGTTTCTCTACTACATGAACGCTATACGTGATGTTCGTCTGCGTCTGATGCAGAAACACCACTTGGGTGGCCTTGCGCCAGTTGCAGACTCTGCCGAGGGAGAATAAATTAATATGAAAGTTGTGGTGGGCTAATGCTTCGACCGATAGTTTTGAGTAATGGTGAGCTACATGTAGGGTTAAATAACTACGGTTTGGTTCATGACTTCTACTATCCGTATGTCGGCCTGGAGAACCATTCCGCTGGCATGCAGACCCGACATAAGGTCGGTGTATGGGTGGACGGTGTACTGAGCTGGCTCGATACTCCTGATGAATGGGAGTTTAGCTTCCGTTATCCTATGCGGGCACTTATTGGCCACACAATAGCCAGAAATGATGCGCTGCAGGTCATGCTTGAGATTGATGATTTTGTGGATGCGCACACGAGTGCATTTATGCGTAATGTCCACGTTGTTAACCTAGCGGACCAACCCCGAGAGATTCGTCTCTTTATGCACCAGGCATTTGTCATTGACGATTCTCGTAGTAATACCGACACCGCACAATATCTACCCGATAGCAATGCTATTCTGCACTACCGCGGTCGCAGAGCATTTCTCGTGTCTGGCACATACGATGACAAGCCATTTGACCAGCACAGCATCGGACTTTTCGGCATTGAGGGTCGAGACGGTACCTTCAGAGATGCAGATGATGGCGTCCTGTCCGGCGGTAATGTCGAGCATGGACGGGTCGATTCTATCATACGTTTTTGTGTGCGTGTCGATGCTCACGCCTCTGAAAGAGTGCATTATTGGGTCACCGCAGGGTCATCAATTCGCGAAGTGTTGACTGTCGACAAGCAGATCAGACATGATGGTCTGAGCAAGCGACTTCACCTGACGGCCGAGTGGTGGCATACATGGCTCAAGCCAGCCATAGCGGCAGCAGATAAACTCGATCCTGCGTACCATGATTCGTTCCTACGGAGTGTCATGATCATCAAATCGCAGATTGATAAACGAGGAGCTGTCATAGCCAGTACCGACACCTCTATGCTGAACTATGACCGTGACACATATGCATATTGTTGGCCGCGAGATGGTGCTAATGTGCTGTGGCCGTTCATCAGGATGGGTTACACAGAAGAGCCGTATCGATTCTTTGAGTTTTGTAAGCGCGTTATGCATCCGAACGGGTACCTGATGCATAAATTTATGGCAGACGGAGGACTGGGCTCTAGTTGGCATTCATATGTACCAGAAGAAGGCGTGGTCGCACCTCCGATTCAGGAGGACGAAACAGCGTTGGTAGTATTTGTCCTGGCTCAGTTCTACGAGACAACCAAGGATCCGCGCATTTTACATGATTTTTATGATTCTATGGTCAAACCCATGGCCAACTGGATGGCTGAAGCTATAGATGAAACGACAGGTCTTCCTAAGCCGACATACGATCTGTGGGAAGAAGTTTTCATGACGACCACCTATACGACGGCCGTCACATTTGCAGCCCTGCAAGCTGCAGCTGACCTGGCTGATGCCAAGAACGATCAGGATAGTGCTGTCGCGTGGCGTGCCGTCGCAGACGACATACAAGATAATGCACGCAAATACCTCTACAATGCTGATCGCAAAGCGTTCTACAAGGGCATACGTGTCATGAACGGTCAGGTTGAATATGACCCGACTATTGATTCCAGCAGTGTATTCGGCGCATTTATGTTTGGTCTCTTTGCTGTAGACTCACCAGAGTTGACCAACGCGACCGCGACATTCGCCGAAGTATTGAGGTCTGATCCGAATATTGAAGCATATCCACGCTACGAAAATGACAATTACCGCCGGACCGATCCTAGTAGCAACGGCAACTGGTGGTTCATATCAACGCTCTGGATGGCTCAATACTACTTGGAAACAGGCAAATCTGAACAAGCTGAAGCGATTCTACACTGGGTAGATAGCGTCTCATTGCAAACGGGTGTCATGTCAGAACAGATTAATCCTGCGGATCATTCTATGATCGCACCAGCCCCGTTGAGCTGGAGCCATGCTGAGTATATATCGACGTTGCTCGATACGATTAAGAAATAAGATTTTTATACAAATAAAACGACTGCACGTTGACAGTCGTTTTATTTTATAGGTAGGATTATGATTTACGCTTTTTGACTTCGTTGCGTCCTAGACTCTTTTTGGTCTCGGTGTAGGTCGCATGCTTACGAGCAATAGGATCATACTTTCTCAGGCTGATCTTGTCTGTGGTCGTTTGCGTGTTTTTAGTCGTATAGTAAGTACGGTGGCCGCTGAGGTCACTTACTAGTCCAACTAATTTTCGTTTTGTCGCTTTTTTAGCCATACTAAACTCACATTTATTATTACAACTTTATCTACTCTAGCACAAAAAAATGGTTTTGACTAGAGGTCTACGCCTGCTTTTTAGGGTCGTTTTTTTCTGCGATCTTTTGTGATATAGATTCTAGCTTGGCGACTATTCTACCTAATTTATCCCGTGCTGCCGCTCCATCTCCCGAGAGATCCTCTCTATCGAAAACTTTCCAGTGCTCAAGCACTGGTTTGACGATCTTTTCGGTGTGTATGTGCATGTCATAAATCTTTGCGTTGGCTATAATCTCGGCGTTTGCCCAGAATTCGGGTATAGTTGCGGCACCCGGCATTTGAAAACCGCCAACTTCTTTGGTAAGAGCCTGCATCATCTCGTTTGGTGCGACTTCAAACGCTGCCGTACCTATATTGCGGTAAAACAGCATATGGAGATTCTCGTCCATCGCAATGCGACCAAGAAGCCTGTTGGCAAGTTCGTCGCCGTCCATTTTGCTTTCTAGACCGGTATTGCGGTGTGCTATACGCGTTGCTAACTCTTGAATCGTTACGTAGGCTACAGCCTCAAGCGGCGTCTTGTCGCCGCTTTCGTAGCCACCTGTAACCTGCTGCATGCGAGCTTGTTCGAGCTCGACAGGATCGATAGCTCGCGTCACGATCAGGAAGTCGCGCATAGCAATACTGTGCTTGCCCTCTTCGGCGGTCCAACGGTGTGTCCAAGCACCCCATGCACTTTCAGTACCGAACAGAGTCGCAATCTCTCGATGATACGAGGGCAGGTTGTCCTCAGTGAGGAGATTGACGTACATGGCGGCTCTTGCAGCTTTACCGAGCTTTGACTGGGTCAATTCCCAATCCTGTCCACCTAGATAAGCGAAGTTCTTGCCATCGCTCCATGGCACATAGTCATGCGGGTGCCAGTTTTTATACATCTTTTCATGCCGGTTCAGTTCGTTCGCTACGACTGGCTCAAGCTCTCGTAGTATCTCGGTCGATTCGATGTTCTTTGCCATGAGATCCTCTGCTTAAATGAAACGGCCGTGTTTTGCCACGGCCACCCTGATAATTCTATGGAGCCACGATCGGGGCTTGAACCCGAGACCTCATCCTTACCATGGATGCGCTCTACCAGCTGAGCTATCGCGGCGTAGTTTGATATATTGTAGCAAAAACATCCGATAAAATAAACACGGCCACAGGAGTAACCGAGCTTATTTGGTGCTGGAAGCAGGACATCGGCTAATGCCTCCTCCGTTCTCTTGTGAAAGAAAATACCTGCGGGGCTTTCTTTCACTTCGTTCACTGCGCCGACCTCTTTTGCTAGGCAAAATACGGTTCGAGACACGCTAAATACCAAAGTCATAAGCCCACCACGAGGATGGGCTTATCACTTTGGTGCTGGAAGTAGGACTCGAACCTACGAAGCCCGAAGGCGGGAGATTTACAGTCTCCTGTGATTGCCACTACACGATTCCAGCGCGTGGAGCCGCTTCACGGATTCGAACCGTGGACCTACTGTTTACAAAACAGTTGCTCTAACCAGCTGAGCTAAAGCGGCATGTAATGCTAAAAAGTACAACTACAAGTGTACATCAGGGGTGATAATTCTTCAAGATGCTAAATGACTTTGCGCGGTTGTGCGACACGCTTCGGTTGCCCTTGCGGGATAATCATTTTTGCCGCCTTTTCGTGAAGTTTGTCAGAAAGTTCTTGCTGACCGGTGCGCTCGTAGGCGTCTGCGAGTAGTTTGAGTGTCTGTGGTATGGGGTCGATTTCTACTGCACGCTCCAGTGATTCAATCATTTTCTTCGGGTGGCCCAGCTTCTCTTGCACCTTGGCATATGCAATATGGCGTGCCGACAGATCACTCTCCATGGCGAGTGCTTGCTCGAAGGCCAGTGCCGCTTTGACGTAATCACCCGTTTCGTAGTAGATCAGACCGACATTGTGGAGACTACTGGCACTGGGCTCTAGGGATTGAGCTATCTCAAAACACTCTATGGCATCTTTGTAGACCTGTTGCTTGGCATAGAGGATGCCTAGGCGGTTGTATGCGGTAGCGTTGCGCTCATCCACGCGCAGGATGGTTAGCAGTGCCTTTTCAGCGCGAAGATACTTCTTGTCGCGCAGAGATTGCTGGGCTACTTCCCACAACTTGTCCAGCCTATCAGAAAGTCTGGACGGTAAATCCATGCCAGAGTTTTCAGACATATTGCGATAGAATATGACAAATCCACCGAGAATTGCGACGACAATGAGTCCTAACATGCTTGTTTCATTATATCATACAGCTCACTTGACCGCCCCTTGCTACCGAATTTACAGTACACTCGCCGCAAGCTGTAAACGTATATTGCCACCTGCAGCGATACGTTGACGAGTTTGTAGATTCTTCTCGATACTCTTTACGAGACGTTGATTGGGCTGACTCTTTAGCACTGTCTGAATCTGATGATTCATATCATCGAGCAGGGTCAATGCGTCTGCGCGGTTATCACGATAGGTATGTATGGTCTTGAGCTTTTGGTATGCGTCGGTACCGAGCAGTGTCTTCGCGTCACTCATGATAGCGACACGTGCATCGTATAGTGCCTTGTCGGTTGCCAGGCGGTGGATGAGTGCTGGTCTACCCCTACCCACAAAAGCCAGCCGTGCGTGCTTCGTGGGGTCTTCGATTGCCAATGAGTTTATCAATTCTGAGGTTTGCACAGCCGTGATGAGAAGGAGCGGCAGTCTCTGTGTGCGTGAAATGACCGTAGGCAGCAGTAAGTCTGGCTGATGTGTTGCAATGATAAAGTGCACACCATCCCGCGGCTCTTCGAGGAGCTTTAAAAAGGCATTCTGAGCAGCGAGGCTCATCGACTTCTCGCCAGTGTCTATGATATATACCTGCCTGTCGGGTTGTTTGGTGCGAGTTTGTTCATAGAGACGACGGATGTCGTCTATGATGATACTTCCCTCTTTCGTATCAGCGACATATTCTCCCTTTACCTTCTTTTTCGGTTCAATGATGAATACTTGCGCCCCGACATTTTTGGCAAGAGCCTTTGCGACAGTCACGACGCCGGTACCCGTTGGTCCTTCGACGATAAGCCCATGCGGGAGGTATGCGGAGATTTTGGTAACGAGGTTTTTTGATCGTGGATGCAGGACAAGATCATCAAAGCTCATAGCTTCTCCATGGCTGCGAATTCAGGAGGAATATCAGCTGCAAATAACATTCTCTGTCCGTCAGGAATAGTAATCTCAAGCTTTGCAGCGTGGAGATATAGTCGATCTGCCGCCTTACCATACACCTTGTCACCATGTATAGGTGTACCTATATGTGCCATGTGAACACGTAGCTGATGTGTCCGACCGGTCTGGGGGTGAAGTTCTACTAAACTATATGTGCCGTTGCTGGCTAGCACCCTGTACGTTGTTTGCGCAGTTTTGCCGTTCGGATCGACGCGAAACTGACTCGGTGCTTTGGGGTTGCGACCAATCGGCAGATCAATCAACGCCTCAGGCATTTTGGGCTCTCCATCGACAACAGCAACATACGTTTTTTTAACTTTTCGATCGCTAAATTGTCGCTGGAGCAGCTTGGCTGTGTCGTTGTTGAGGGCACCTATAAGTACACCGCTGGTATCGCGATCCAGCCGGTGGATGACTCCCGGCCTATTTGTGTCTATGTGGTACTTCGTGAAGCGTTTGAAAAAGTCCGCCACGGTGAACTCGTCGTTCAATGCTCCTTTGCTGTGCGTCAAGACGCCCACGGGCTTATTGACGACTATTACGTTGTCGTCCTGGTAAATAACCGGCAGACTCTCTTCGTCATGTGTCGGCTTGTCCGGAACCTCGGTCGTTACCTCATCGTCCTCTTCAAGGACACGCTTGCCGCTCGTTTCAACTTCTCCGTTTACCTTTACGTACCCGGCCTTGATGTATTTTTGCCATGTGGAACGAGAGTGTTCCGGCCAGTATTCCGCCAAATATGCATCTAGCCTCATAGTTACCTCGGACGCAGTCCGATTGCTTGTTGTACGCGGTAGAGCGTAGCGTTGGCTTGTTCATTGGCAGTCTTTTCAGAACGCTCGAAAGTGGCATGGATAGCATCGTCATTTACATTTGCCAGTTTGCTCTGGAAGTCTGCCAAGAACCGTGACACGTCGTCAGCGACGACACGTTTAAAATCACCGTATCGCTCCTGTCCCTTGAACTCTGCTTCCACTTCATCGAGCGGTTTGCCGCGCAGAAGGGCGAGAATCTGCAATAGGTTGCTAATGCCAGGCTGCTCGATCGGATTGTAATTGACGCTCGCTCTGTCGTCTGTCGTGGCGGACATGACTTTTCTGGCTGCCTCTTCAGGGCTGTCGGTCAGGAATATGACGCCTTTGTCACTATCGGCAGACTTACTCATCTTTTTGGTCGGGTCCGCTAAGTCCATGATGCGAAGGCCCTGGCCCTTGCCAAAGAATTCGTGCTGTTTGCTGACTTCGTATGGTACCTCGAATAAGTCGTCGAACTTCTTATTCATGCGCCCGGCAATATCGCGAGTAAACTCAAGATGCTGGGTTTGATCATCTCCTACAGGCACGTACTTGGCACCATAGAGTAAGATGTCTGCTGCCATTAGGACAGGATAATTAAACAGTCCAACAGAGGTTCGGTCATCTTCCAAGCCTCGAGACTTGTCTTTGAACTGCGTCATGCGCTGCATCTCTCCCATACCGGTGAAGCAATCGAGAACCCACGTCAGCTCACTATGTGCTGGCACGTAGCTTTGGCGGTAGAGCAAAATGTTGTCGTGATCGAGCGGCAGACCTGCGGCGGCAAAAAGTCGTGCATTGTGCATGATTTGCCCCTGCAAGGTATCATGATCAATCGGTGTCGTGAAACTATGCAGGTCGGGGATAAACATGTTCACCTGGTACTCTCCTGCCTTTTGGTTTGCCATTTCAATCGTCGGCAGCATCGCACCGAAATAATTTCCGATGGTCAGGTCGTTATTCGCTCGTAAACCGGTAAGAATTACTTCTTTTTTCATCTTGTACCTAGTATACCTTAAAGTCATATCGCTTGTCCGCTTTGAACCCAAGATAGTCGTATCCTGATTTTAGATATGAACTTTCACCTACAAGTACCGGATAGTACCCCATTGGTGAGAGTTCGAAATTACGCAATTGACTAAACTCTTCCTCGCTAATTTCATCCTTGCGTAGCAAATCTACCTCATATACATACTTGTTGCCAATGTAGCTTTCATTGTCAGTGTATCGCTGGATGTCATCGCACAACTTCGATAAGTCGGTATCTGTAAAGTTGCGATTAAACTCTACGGATACCGCCTGAGGGCAAACGCCGTTAAGGGATGCTCTGACCGTCACAGGCTCCATAATCACCACATGTTTGATCGAGCTGGCTCGTATAAATCCTTCGCTACGCGAGTTAATCGAAGCCATTATCATGCTCGGCGGCTGGTAGCAGACAGTCGTATGCAGGTCGAGCACCAAGCCGAAATCACCATCTTGTATGTATGTCAGAATTTCAGCGGCACGTCGTTCTTCGTAAGTTTCGCATTTGCCACTATAGCTGCGGTTCAGATCGGATTCGATATAGCGCACGTTTTGCTGCCGCGCTTTAGGGTTGCCGACCAGGCATTCGACATACCCTGCTAGCTCAGGACGCTTCTCGCATAGGTATTGGTAGAGCTTTTCTCCCAAGTGTTCGTCACCATGCTGAGAGCCCAGGAGTAAAATCCTGCTCACTGAAGATTGATTCCAATCGAATCAAGAACGACTCGCCCACTCTGGATGATCCTGATGTAGCCTATGGTTTCAGATGATGTTTCCAGCGAATTCAAGCTGTTGATGTCTATGTGTTCTCCGCGCTTGGCTGCCTCGATGAGTTCGTCTGATTTTCGTCGTCGCTCCTCTTGTGTTGGTGGTAATTGCTCCATAATACTCCTTCTTATAATTTAAAAAACCGCCTTCTGGCGGTCTCTTCGATGTCTTCTATGTGTGTTTACAAAACACGGAACAAACCGCCAGAATGACTGCCGGTAAACCAATACGCGTGTGCCAGCGTGATTTGCTTGCTCATATCAGTATATTACCATCTATATCGTGAGTTATCAATCTTAATGTTCTATACGAAATCTCTGGGCGGACTTTGGGTTTAGGTCGGGATCCATAGCTGCTTGAGTGAGAAGAGCCAAGGTATGTTCGGTCTCGTGGAGCGATGGTATAACCAATCCTTCTAGGGCACCTAGAAAGATGGCTTTATCTCTGAGCGACATCGTCTCTACAGGATATCCGTCCACGCGAGCTAAATAAATGGTGGCTTCAGGGTCATCGCGATTCATTTTCAGCGTAGCTGCCTTACTGAAGTAGGTTCCAAATCGGTAATTGTACGTATCACCAAATACCTCTGTAGTGAAGTTGTGGTCTTCGATACGACCGTTGCGCGTAAACGGCTTGGTGTTAAACGTGTCGTTTTTTCTATCGCGCCATACACGCACGCAGGTGTCTACTATATCATCACCGATCTGTTCGCTGCTAAGCCGCAGTTCGAACCTGTCGAGCGGCATCTTATTGCCCCTACTCATAGCCATGAACAGCATCTGAAAACTCAGGTGACATTGTGTCCAGCGCACAGAGGCAATGGCTTGACGCTCCTCTACACGACGCTCGATTTCTTCGGGAGTCAAGTCGACAAATTCCGCTTCAATACGAGGCACATCTTTGATGTGTCGGACTGCTCTATCGATTGAACTCATATCCATAGATTTGCCACCGCCTGATTACGCTCGCACTATAGCACAAGCGTCTCGATAAAGCCAGGTTTACTTGCCCGATGCAGGGAGCTGTTTGTCAATTGCTTTTACGACAGCCCCTATAAACGGTCCGCGAATTTCATGAGTGGCCATAATCGTGCGCATGCTGATATTCGGATTGGCTGCGACCAGTTTTTTGATGTTGCTGGTGACAACAAACGGATCCAGCCGACCCCGTAAAATGAGTGTCGGCACGCGCAATTTATGCGCGTCATCAAATGATGTCTGGTTGATAATCATGGACTCAAGTGTCGCCATGTAGGTGTCAACGTTTTCTTCGGTTACGTTGTAGGATTTATTGATCAAATTGTACTTCATGGCAACGGCAGACAGTTTTACAAAATCTTCGGGTCGCTCGGTTATTGATTGATAGATGCGACGAAGCAACCCGTCGCTCTTGAGCCGGAAGTTTCGTGGTATTTGAGCCGTATCATACAGAGGCGGACTACAGAGTATAAGCGATTTGACCAGCATAGAATATCGCTTGGCTACTTCTATGGCGACAAGTGCTCCGAGTGAGTGGCCAACGATGATCGCCGGGCTGGCTATGCGTAATTTAAAATAGGTCGCAAGTACCGACCTTGCCTGGGTCTTAGCGTCATACACCGCCCAATCGGGGCTTGGTGATTCGCCAAAGCCAAGCAGGTCGATGGTGATAACGCGTATATCGTCAGGTAATCTCTTGATAACACTACCCCACGCTTCGCCTGTGTTGCCGATACCGTGAATAAACAGCACGGTTGCACGCGGTCTTTTAGGTCTTTTGAGGTAACGTATGTTCAGTGTGTATGGTATACGCAGCCAACGGTGAACGAGTCGATCGAACATACTCTTACTATACCAATACAAAAACACCCCGGAAAGAGGTGCTTTGTAAGGTGAGAGCCCTCCTAACGTTTGCTGTATTGTTCGCGCTTGCGGGCGGAGCGAAGACCGTATTTCTTGCGTTCCTTCTCGCGAGGATCGCGGCGCAGGAATTCGGCTTTTTTGAGCGTGCTGCGTAGGTCTGCCGCGTCAACGGTGATCGCCTTGGCGATAGCCAGTTTGATAGCGTCGACTTGACCAGACTTGCCGCCACCCGAGACCAGGACAGTGATGTCGTAGTCTTTCTGCTTGCCTACGAGTGCGAGCGGGTCGGTGATTTCAGCGAGAAGCGTCTTGTTGCCTTCCAGATAGTCAGCAGCAGGCTTGTCGTTGATAGTAATCGTACCCTTGCCAGCATATAGACGTGCACGAGCAGTCGCGCTCTTGCGGCGTCCTAGACCGTAAAAATACTTCTTTGAGTCAGCCATATTATTTTACCTCTACTTTCTCTGGTGTCTGAGCGGCGTGGTTGTGCTCCGGACCAGCGTAGACCTTGAGTCGCTTCATGCGCTCTGCAGCCAGCTTGTTCTTTGGTAGCATGCCAGCGACAGCGTGTTCAATGATACGCTCTGGGAATTTTTCGCGGACTTCTGCCAGAGTTGCGTCTTTGATACCACCAGGGAATCCAGAGTGGCGGTAGTAAACCTTGCCCTTCTCCTTGTTGCCCGTAACAACCGCATCTTTGGCATTGATAACAACGACGTAGTCGCCACCGTCAATGTGCGGGGTATATGTAGGCTTGTATTTACCGATAAGATATTTAGCGATTTCAGTCGATACGCGGCCCAGTGGTGCACTGGCGGCATCGATCAAAATCCAACGACGTGAAACGTCGGTCGGCTTCTGTGAAAACGTCTTTGCATTTTTTACTGTACTCATGCCTTTGCCTCCGTTACCTTCTTGGTAGTCTTTGGTTTAGCGGCAGGTTTCTTGGCTGCAACAGGCTTCTTGGCTGGCTTTTCGACTGCCTTTAGTTCGTCGACAAAGCCGATAGTAGCCATCTGAGCACCGTCACCGACGCGTAGACGCGTGCGCTGTACGCGGACGTGTCCGCTGGTGCGACCCTTTAGCTGCGGAGCGATCTCGTCTACAAGCTTGAATGCGGCATCTTGTGTGCTCAAGCCAGCAATGACATGGCGACGATTCGCTAGGTCACCCTTTTTAGCCTTGGTAATGAGCTTTTCGATGTATCGGACGAGTTCTTTTGCTTTTGGCAATGTCGTCTCGATTTCGCCATGCTCAACCAAGCTGGTTGCCAGACCCTTCATGAGGGCTCGGCGCTGGTCTCGTTCGCGGCCGAACTTGCGGCCTTTGTATCCGTGGCGATGCATCTCTAAAGCTCCAATTCTGCCAATTTCTCTTTAACTTCATCAAGTGCTTTGCTACCAAAGCCCTTCAGCTCGCGTAGGTCCTGTTCGCTGAGCGTCACCAGGTCATGAACGGTACGAATATCATTGTTGACCAGGGCGTTTGCCGTGCGAGCAGTCAGGTTCAGCTCCTCGATAGGCGTATTCAGCTCAGAAGCTTCGTCGCTTTCGTCTTGACCTAGTGCAGGTGCAGCTTCGACAGTGGTGCTGCCAGCAAGCGCAGTGTACTGGTTTACCAGGATAGCAGCCGCTTCTTCGAAAGCTTCACGAGGACTTACAGTACCGTCTGTGTCGATAGTAAGCAGCAGCTTGTCCAGGTTGGTCTCTTGACCGACACGGGTGCTGTCTACCTTGTAGCGCACACGCAGTACTGGGCTAAAGACAGCATCCAGAGCGATCATGTCGCTGTGGAGACGCTTCGCACTGCTATCTTCGATGGTGCGGTAACCGCGACCAGATTCGACAACGAGGTCCATGACGACCGACTTCTTCGGATCATCGATGGTTGCGATGATTTGATCCTTGTTGACGACTTCCACCTCGGCAGATGCTTTGATATCGGCAGCAGTCACAGGACCGGCACCCTTCTTCTCAAGACGCAGCTCGACAGGCTCGTCAGTATGAACCTTTAGGCGTACGTTCTTGAGGTTTAGCATGATGTCGACAACATCTTCTTTGACTCCGGGCAATGTAGTGAACTCATGAGTTGCACCTTCCACGCGGAATGCAACGATTGCACCACCGCGTACAGATGACAGTAGGACACGACGCATACTATTACCCAGCGTGTTGCCGTAGCCTGCATGCATAGGTTCGATAACAAACTCAGCGCTCGTGCTGCTGTGTTCGTTTACAGCTGCAAGTAAAGGATTGTGAATAACTTTTGACATATCTATTGCTCCCTTTTAGCGCGAGTAGTACTCGACAATTAGTTGTTCGTTGATGTCTGCTTCTGCTTCTTCACGTTTCGGTAAGCCGGTTACTTCAATTTTCAGCTTTTTGAGATCGCTTTTCAGCCAGCTCAGAGGGGTTTGTGAAGTATTCGCGATGACGTCGTCCATGTTACTAAAGTAGCCTGATTTCGTGCTCTTTGGGCGGACAGTGATTTCATCGCCAGCCTTTACGCGGATTGACGGGATGTCAACACGGCGACCGTTGAGGAGGAAGTGCCCGTGGCTCACTAGTTGACGTGCGGCTCGGCGACTTGTAGCGAATCCGGCGCGGTAAACTGCGTTGTCGAGTCGACGCTCCAGTAACTGGAGCAGTAATTCGCCGGGTAGAACGCCTTGACTGCTGGCTCGGTCAGCTTCGTCCATAAGACGAGCAAACTGCTTTTCCAGCAAGCCATATATACGGCGAACTTTTTGCTTCTCGCGAAGCTGGGTCAAATATAGACTTGGTTTACCCTGACGACCATGTGCGTGCTGTCCAGGGATACCGGTCTTTGTCGCCATGACCTTGTGCGCCTTTGGATGCAAGGCATAGCCTTCACGGCGCGATTGTTTGACGATAGGTGATGTATCTCGTGCCATTACGCTCTCCTCGCTCCCTTTGGTCGGACGCCACCGTGCGGAACACCGGTGACATCAGTAATACTTTCGACAGAGATGCCAAAACCGCCAACGGCACGGATGGCCGCATCACGACCTAGGCCGACGCCCTTGACGAACACATCGACACTTTTTAGGCCGTATTGTGAATTGGCAACTTCAGCAGCTTTCTCCGCTGCAACCTGAGCGGCATATGCCGTGCCCTTCTTGCTACCGCGGAAACCGCAGGCACCAGAGCTACTAGCAGCGATGACATTGCCTTTTTTGTCACTGAAGCTGACGATCGTATTATTAAATGTTGCTTGAATATGAAGTTGTCCAGCAGGAACAGAACGGCGCTGTTTCTTGCGAGACGTGGTCCGCTGACTTGCGGATGCTGTGGTAGATGCTTCTGCCATATCCGTTCCTTCCTACGTCTTCGACGCTGCCTTAGGTTGAGCACCGCCGACCGCAATCGCACGACCCTTACGGGTACGGGCGTTGGTGCGAGTCCTTTGACCATGAACCGGAAGACCGGCCTTGTGGCGAAGACCGCGATACGCGTTGACGTCTTTCAATCGTTTGATATTGTTGGTTACCTGACGCTGCAAATCGCCCTCTACGATGTAATCATTGTCGATTACGTCGCGGAGACGCTGTTCTTCAGCCTCGGTGAGATCTTTCACCCGAGTGGTCGGCTCGACTTTAGCCGCCGCAAGGATGTCTCGAGAGTGCTTCGGGCCTATACCGTAAATGTATGTCAGCGCGATATGCACCTGCTTTTCTGCTGGGATTACTACCCCTGCAATTCGAGCCATGCTTAACCCTGCCTTTGCTTGTTCTTAGGTTTCTTCTTGTTGATCACATAGAGACGGCCCTTGCGGCGTACCAATTGATCATCTGGACTGATTTTTTTAACACTCGCACGAACTTTCATGAGCGCAACAAAAACTCCTAATTAATTTAATATTGCTCCGACTTACGCAGCCTGTGAAGGTCGCGGTTCGTCTCTTAGGCGGAAGCTGATTCTGCCCTTTGTAAGATCATAGGGGGTTAACTCAACTTCCACGCTATCGCCCGGTACCAATCGGATGTAATGCTTGCGCATCTTGCCCGATATGTGGCACAGAACGGTATGGCCGTTCTCCAGTTCGACCTTAAACTGAGTATTAGGCAGTGCTTCCACGACCTTGCCTACTAGTTTAATGACTTCCTTTTGACCTGCCATAGTTAACAAGGGTTCATTATACACGAAAAAATAAGAGGAGTAAAGGGTTTGTAGCAAATACTTTCGCGTTTTTACCGCGACCCTGCTCGCCATAGGGCGAATGTAGTTCTATTGTAAGCAAAGCTCTATCGTGAGTCAAGCTTCTGTTACTGTTACTTCTGTCGAGCAACAACACCTCATCAACGCTTAGCTGCCTGGTAGACAGAGTACTGCTGAAGGAATATCTCATCCTTATAGGTGATAGTCACGGTATTCTCGTTATGAGTGAACCCTATGAACTTATCCTCGCGAAGCTCATCGAGGACACGAAGGATTGTGTCTGGTGCTTCATCCAGATCTTCGGCAATCCTGTGAAGCGAGATTGTTTTGCCTACACTTGGTATATAGCCAAAAACGTATGTCAGCAGTTCGTATGTAATGCCATCATCCTGGTACTGTTCGGTGTGTTGGTATGGGAGTAATTCCATGATTGCACTACTTATAGCAGATTTTACTCACCCGCTGAAGCTTGAACAGTATCAGGCTCATCTACGGAGAGTGACGCTTTCGCTACGGCTCTGACCAGTATACGCTTGTCGAACACCTTGTCGCGAGGAACCCAGTTGCCGGCATTGGTAATCAGGCCCAAACCTTCCTTTGCGGTATCGAACGGCGTCAGCAATCGCTTCATACCTGTAGTATTCGCGTCTTTGAGCGATTCGGTTCTATTCTCGACAACGATGTAGGTAATTTTTATGCCATCGCCGCGCTCTATGACGATTTCGTCACCGTTTTTCAGCTTGTCGAGATTTATAAACACTCCATGACTACCGACACCACTGCCATGCCCGTCTATAAGTACCGCGCCGTAACCCTGACCTGGAAACGCGCTTTTGTCGTACCACGCGGTGTCATGGATGTTTTGTGGCATCTCCAAAATATTATTTTTTGTGAGTCCCACTACCTTGACGCGAGCCTTGTCGACGTTTAGCGCGGGGATGCTGATATAGCGCGGATGTGTGGGTGGTACGGTATAGTTATCGATATCCGAACTGGCCACAGGAGTCTCGTCCACGCTGGAATCGGCATAGGCAGACGCAGGTAGCGGTATGAGCGGCGGTCTATCTCCAACCGTATACCACCGATACATATAGTAACCGGCAAAGATCAATATGACGGCAACTGCGACACAAACAAACCACTTGAGTATTTGGATTGTCCGTTTTCGCTCAATATACAGCCCAGCCACTGTCTCCCCCTGTTGCTATTCGTATTTATGATGTTCGTTATTGCTATTGATAGTCGTCGTATGTGACCATGAGTGCGCGCGAGTTGATTTGTCGCAAACTCTCCAGAGCCACCGCCACGACAATGAGGATACCTGTACCGCCTATGGCGAGGTTCTGGATGCCAGTCACACCAAATTGTGCGAATATGTACTCTGCTAGGAACGGCAGAACGGCAATGGTACCAAGAACCAGTGAACCGAACAGCACCAAACGATTCATCGTACGAGCCAGATACTTCTCGGTCTGCACACCTGGACGTACTCCCTCGATGAAGCCTCCTTGTTTCTGGAGGTTTTCAGCGATCTCGTTGCTATTGAATATGATCCCTGTATAGAAGTAGGTAAAGAGGATCACAAGGAAGAAGTAGCTGGCTGGGTATATGAGTGCCGCAAGGGTATCACCCGTGAAAGCTCCCGGCTGAGGTGCTTGGAACCACAGGATTAAATTGTTGGCCAGTTCCATGTACTGTGCGTTTCCGGTGGCCTTTAAGACTTGACCGATAAATGCTGGCAAGCTCAGAAATGCGACAGCAAAGATGACTGGGATCACGTTTGCAGCAATCATCTTGATAGGAAGGATGCTTTTGACGCCACCGTAACTGCTATTACCCTGGACGCGCTTTGCGTAGTTGATAGTGACGACACGCTGCGCTTCGTTGACTTTGACAAGGAAGTAAAGCACAAGTAACGATGCGATAGATATGGCTAACGTTATCCAGAAGGTGGCCGGATTGACAGGTAGCTCGAACCAGCCAAAGACGCTTAATGCCCCCGCCGAAGTGTCGAACAGTGAAGTGCCAAGGGATGCGAGCGTGGTCGGCAACTGGCTGATAATACCTGCGAAAATGAGGATAGAGATACCGTTTCCTATACCCTGCTCAGTCACTAATTCACCTAGCCACATGAGGACGATAGCACCGACGCTCATAGCAAGAACTGCAACGATCCACTCAATTATTGTTGCTTCATCGAGCACTGCCGTATTGCCAGCTAGTACTGTCTGGCGAAGAATATATATAAAGGCAATGGACTGCACGATAGCCAGCGGTACGGTAAGGAGACGCGTCCACTGATTGATTTTGCGGCGTCCCGATTCTCCATCCTTATGGAGTTCTTCGAGCTTTGGTATAGCCTTGGTAAGCAACTGCGTGATGATGCTCGCGGTAATGAAGGGACTAAGACCGACTAGTACAATGGAGAAACTAGCGAGTGCGCCACCAGAGAGCAGGTTCAGGAAGCCACCAAAATCGGTCGCGCTCACCACACTGTCAATGACCTCTTTGAGCTTGCTTGGTTCAGCCAAGGGCACGGGGACAAATGCCAAAAAACGATAAACGACGACAATACCCAGGACGATGCCTAGTCGTTTTTGCATGTCGCGGTTTTTCAGCGATCGAAAGATGTTTTTCCAATTCATACTCGGTAATGCTCCCTATTCTCGGCAGTAGTTCTCACAAATATTCCACCCTATTATAACAGAACTAGACCGCGTAGTGACTAATCTTGTAGAAGATTTTCGAGTTCGGTCATCCGATCGGGGGCAACTTGCTCTAGTTGATCGAGTGTCAATCTGTAGCTGTACAGATAATCCTCGACATCAGGATGAGTCGCCATATCGACAATAGACAGCTCCTGACCCAAGGACACGCCGATACCTAGTAATTCGTTTGTAGCTATAACTTTACCCCCTATGCGTCGTAGGCTGTTCGCCAGAAAGACCGACGAGCGTTCGGTAATAAGCGGGACAGATTCTGAGTAATGACCCTTTTTGGTCCGACGATAGACAAGTGTTGAGTGGTCTCTGACTCCACGAGTCATCCTGTCGACGTGAGGAAGCGAGCGGGTGTAAGTCACGAGGCATTCGGTAGGAGATAAACCTGGTTGACGGACATGAGAAATATACGCACTAATCAGCTTGTTCACCGAGCGTCGTTTGGACTCTGTCCACTCATGTGGCTCAGACAAGTCCACCAGAGGAAGTCTCGGCACCGAAGAAATATTTTCAGGATACTCTTTCATATACTTCTCAATTTGCAAATACGCCGCTAGTATCTCATAGCGACAGAAAGTCCGCAATCATAAGCGTTAATATGTATAGCTATGCCGCTACTTTAGAGGAGCTCAGTTGTCGTATAGCAGCCGCCAGCACGTTGTCTTCGCTGTCGTATACGGGCAGATCATAGTGATGCATGAGCTTGCGTATGTATCCTTCGCTACCGCCGCCGTTTACGCCGTACGCCGGATCAAATCCAACAACTATATTCAGTGTTTTCATGGCATTGCGCCAACCGAGAGTTTCGCCAAGCTCTATGCGTGTCGTCTGCGCGTAAGCACGACCTTCGGGATAGTTTGTGTCAGACAAATCTCGCGCTGCAAACCAAAATATCGTCACGCCGGATTCGCGAGCTCGTATACGATGACGGATTTCCCACATCACTTGCTCATCTGCGTCGAACCTCGCTTGGTCTTCAGGCGTGCGCCGAGGTGACGCAACGATTATATCTGGACATTTTTCCAAAAGATGATGTGCAAACCGAGCCTGCCAATCAGGTGCGCCCTGCACAGGACCTGCCAAGAAGACAACAGGTGCACTATCTTGCTCATCTGCTTCATGCGGCGACGTCAAGAACCGTTGATACATAAGCACATTGTACATCAAAAGAAGCCCTCTGTAGGGCTTCTTTTCGGCTATTGTATATTTTTATGTGCCTGCTTTCACAGACTATCAGCCTTTGGCTGGAGTACGTGACTTCGCTTCGCTTGTTTCAGCTTCTTTGGCTGATTTTTTGAGAGGCGTTGGAACCTTTTCAAACGTACCGCCAGCTTTCGTGATAGCCTCTTGCACAGATTTGCTAGCACCCTGGACTCTCAGTGTGATTTTGGCTGTCAGTTCGCCGCGAGCGATAACCTTGACCGTGTGGAAAGGCGTCGCTATGTAACCGTTTTCAAACAAACTGAAGTTGTCGACAGTTTTGCCCTTGAAATCGTTCAGGTGGTCGAGGTACACGACTTGAGCTGGCGTGCGTAGGCTCTTGAAACCGCGATGCTTAGGCACTGCGGTCACTAGACTGCGCTGGCCGCCCATGAAGTTAGCACCAAGCTTCTTGCCTGTACGAGCACCCTGACCCTTAGTACCACGACCGGCAGTCTTGCCGCGACCAGCACTGATACCACGACCAACGCGTCGCTTGTCCTTATTGGCTGTTACTTGGAGTTCGTTGTACTTCATTATTTATCCTCCTTTTTCGCAGGAGCTTTCTTGGCAGGTTTATCATCAGTTTTTGCTGACTTTTTGGTAGCCTGGCTGGCGTTGAGCCACTGTTCACGAGGTACGAGAGTCTGCAAAGCTTCGATAGTCGCGTAGGCAATGTTCACCTTGTTGGTAGAGCCAAGGCTCTTGGAAAGCATGTTGCGAATGCCTGTTACGCCGATAATCTGACGCACCACACCACCGGCGATAATACCGGTACCAGGTGCAGCTGGCTTAATGAGCACCTGTGCGCCGGAAACTTTGGTTTCCACATCGTGCGGAATGGTTTCATTGACGATAGGTACGGTAATCAGGTGCTTCTTGGCGACATCAGTAGCCTTAGCGACGGCTGTTTGGACGTCTTGGCCCTTCGACACGCCCACGCCGACCTTGCCTTTGTTGTTGCCTACCACTACGAGAGCCTTGAAGCGGAAGCGGCGACCGCCCTTGACGACACGTGCGACACGGTCGATATTGATGACGATCTCTTCAAATTCCTTTGGCTCCTGTGGGGCCATGTTCCGACGGTCATCGCGTCGGCCGCCACGCTGGCCACCTCGTTGTGGTCCGCCGGTGCGTGGGGTAGTCTGTGCAGTTTGTTCTGCCATACTAGATCTCCAATCCTTCGTTACGTGCAGCATCTGCAAGCGCGCTCAAGCGGCCAGCATATTGACGACCATTGCGATCGAATACTGCTTTTGTAATCTTTGCTTTCTTTGCCTTCTTGGCGATGTCTGCACCGACGAAAGCTGCCTGTTCCTTGAGGCTGCCCGTCTGCTTGCTGCCGACAGTCGTGCTCGCTGCTAATGTCTTTGCAGCTACGTCATCGATCAGCTGAGCACTGACGTGCTTGTTGCTGATAGTCACACTCAGGCGTGGTCGTTCAGCCGTGCCGCTTACTTTGGCACGCACGCGGTTTTTACGCAGGCTTTTGTTCAGTAGTTTCTTTGCAAGATTACTCATGATTACTTACCTGTCTTTCCCGCCTTGCGCAAAATGTGCTCATCAGCGTATTTAATACCCTTACCCTTGTATGGCTCCGGCTTCTTGAGTGCGCGGATTTCCGCTGCAACCTGGCCGACCTGCTGCTTGTCGATACCGCTGACGATGATAGTCATCTTGTCGTTGGTGACAGTAACGCCTGCAGGGGCTTTGTATTTGACTGGGTGGCTGAAGCCAAGTGCCATGTCCAGTTCGTTGTTGCTGCTTGCAACACGAAAACCGACGCCGTTGACCTCAAGCTTCTTTTCGAAGCCCTTCGTCACGCCTTCGACCGCGTTGTTTAGTAGTGAACGCTGCAACCCGTGCTGGGCTTTCGCGACGCGCTCGTCATCCTTGCGGGTGACAGTGGCGACTCCATCATCAACCTTGACTGTCACGTCGCTCAGATGCGGTACTGTCAGCTTGCCCTTGGAGCCTTCGACAGTGATAACATCTGAGTCGACCGTGATTGTCACGCCTGATGGAATCTGAATTGGTAGTTTTCCGATTCGACTCATACGTACCTTTCGTTACCAGCAAGCGAAATGTTTGTTTTGTGCTTGTCTACCATGACCGCCGTTTACGGCATCGATGCGTAGCACCGCTTCAGGTCTGGTAGTCCGCGCAAAATCTCCCGATTTCACTCGCAATTTATTATCTTGGTAATAGTACCATACGCAGGCTAAATATGCAACGATATACAGAGGTTATCGACGTTTTCGTTTGTGGTGCGGCTTCCAACCCCGCCGTCGACGTGGGTTAGGGTGACGATCGTCGCGACGTGGCGTGCGGAAGTAATGCATGAAATCGTCACCGAGGTATGCTTCGGGTTTACTAAGGGCGATGAGACGTTTTTTAGCCACCGGACCAAGCTGATCAAGCGATACGATGCCATCTGCTTGTTGCTCTACCTCGCGCTCGACTTGCTGGATATTCACGCGTGGCACGCGCGCGTGGTAGCGAGACAAAGTGCGTAGTTGCTGGTCGACCTGAGCATGCGCCCATTTGGCATACTCACGGACGAACAGTTTGCGGTTTTCGGTGGTGTCTTCGAGTAGCGGCTTCGACTCGCCCTCGAGTATTCGCTTACCAAAGCGCACTTGCTGACGCTCAGCCAAGCTGTTGAGGCGAGGATCGTAAACGATTTTGCTGCGGCGATTGCTGAATAACTCTGGCGCAAGCTCAAGCAGCCAATCGGTGTTAACACTCGTCGCACCCGTGACAAGATGCAGCGTATCGAGCTTGCCGCTCCGTGTCGGGACTTCAAGATCGAACGGCACGCCAGTGATGAGCTTAGGGTTTCGTACCACCGTGCTACCAGAGAGTTCGCGCTCTTGGCCGGTGAAGATATTTTCGACCAGTCCACGGTCGTTGACTACCCACAACTGCCCTATCTGCCCAGCTATGATGCAGCGGAGCAGTTCTGGCTCTTCCTGCGGCTCTATGGGTGTAAGCTCAGTACCTTCGAGCCCCAGATCGTGATGCAACCGCTCAATCACCTCTTGAGCTTTTGCTATGTTTTTCGCGATGATACCGAGGTCTTCGAGTTCGTCTGGCAAGATATTCGGCGCGGCAAGGTACACGTCGTACTGCGCGAGCAGGTCGGACCTGGTCGCCCGTGTAAACGCACGCCAGCCGGTGTATTTGGTGCCGCCTTTTATCACGCCGCCGACTTCCTGGATGCCGATGATGGCGGCGAGTTTCGCCTGTACTTCTTTGCTGTAGTTCTCTCCCTCGATCAACATGCGCGCATAGCTGGATTCCACGGGGAACCGCTCCATGGCGCGACCGATATTAGTCACTTCGCCCGTTGCCGTCATGGCACCGAGCGTGCGCAAGGTGTGCTTGGCCTGTTTGATCGCCTTTTTACTCGGGTCGTGATAGAAGTCCAGTGTCTCGATGTCGATACCGACATTGGCAAGACGCAGTGTCAGGCGATCGATGTGTTTTCGCATGATTTCTGGTGTGGGATATCCGGGACGCTTATCAAACGGCAGGCACGGCATGGTATCGTATCTCGCGAGAATATATTCGCCGGGCTTGGTGCGACCAGCACGACCGGCTCGCTGCAGTATATCAGCTTGTGATATTTGCGCGATAAAAAGCCCTTCCACGCCGCTTCGTACTTCGCTGCGTCGCTCCAGTCCGCTATCGATCACCATGTCGATATCATCTATCGTCACGCTTGTCTGGGCGATATTGGTAGAGAGGATAATCTTGCCATTCGGGTAGCTGGCAAAGGCTTTTTGCTGCATGTCGGCCTCGAGCTGGCTGTGGAGCGGAATAATCGGGACGCCCACGCTCTCTGCTTGCTTAGCGATAGCGTCAGCCGTGTCTTGAATTTCGGCTTTGCCGGGTAGAAACGTCAATATATTGCGTCCGGGCTTTTCCAGTTGTGCAAACAGTTCGCTTAAAACATCGGTACCAGAGCGTCTTTTGACTTCATAGTACCGCCCAGGGATGTTAATGACGGCGTCGGTGCTATAGTACTCGGCCAGCGAGTCGGTCTCGATGGTCGCGCTCATGATGACCACCTTAAACCGCGGTTCCTCCTGGCAGCGTTTTTTGGCCCAGGCTATCAGGACTTCCATGTTTTCGTTCCACTCGTGAACTTCATCGAGCACGAGTACTTGTTTTTCGCCTATGCCAATGCCAGTGAGTTCACGCACTAGCTGCAAGCCGTCGGTGCAGTAGAGTATCTTGGTGTGCCCGCTATCGTCGCGCTCGTGCGCGGTGCGGTAACCGATGATTTCAGACGAATCTTCAGTGTTGCGGAGTGCCCACTCTTCGCGCACGCGCTTTGACAGGTTTCGTGCAGCTAGGATGCGTGGCTGCGTGACGATCACTCTGCTGTAGCCATGCTCAGCCAGATACTGCGGCACCTGCGTGCTTTTGCCTGCACCCGTCTCGGCGGTTAGTATGACGACTTGGTTACGATCGACGGCGTCGCAGATAGCGTCCTTAAACTCGAGTGTCGGTAGTTGATTGAACATGTTTGTTTGCTCGGTCACTTACTTATCAGTATACACCAACCAAAAACCTCCCTGTCGCGGGAGGTTTTTGACGAGAATGGACTCATCGTGTCAAATGGAGGTTATCCGATTCGATTTATGATTTATCTTCTCCTGTTTTTTCGAACTCGTTGGCTACTTTCATGACATTTCCAAAGACCTCTGCGGTCGCTTCCTCAACCTGTTCGTCGGTCAATTCTGGCCTCTCCCTACGAATAAACTCTTCGATGTCATCTCTGAGTAAATCGCTGAAGTCAGGTGTCTTCCTATCTGTACTTGATTCGTTACCAAGTCGCTCTGTCATTTTAGTAGACCTTTAGCAACAACTCTCCACCGAGACGCTGTTTGACAGCCTCTTGGCCGGTGATCACGCCCTTGGACGTGCTTACAAGTACCATGCCGCGACCAGACTTGACCTTAGGGATCTCGTCGGCTTTGACGTACACGCGGCGACCTGGCTTGGACAAGCGCGCGATTTCGTTGATATTGCAGTTTTCACCTGGCTTATTGATGGTGATCACTAGCGTGCCGCGTGGCTTGCCAGCTTCTTCCTTGACGTCTGCTAGGTAATTGTGCGCCTTGAGTTGCTCTGCGACAACCCTCTTGAGCTTGCTGGTCGGAACACGAACTTCGGTCTTGCCGACAAGTGCCGCGTTGCGGATGCGGGTCAGAAGGTCTGCGATTGGGTCTGTAGATTGTAGTGACATATCGTTTTCTCCTTTCCTTTACCAGCTACTCTTTGTTATACCAGGGATCTCACCCTTGCTTGCTTTTTCGCGGAAGTTGATACGGCTCAGACCGAACTTGCGCATGTAGCCGCGTGGGCGTCCGCTCAGAACGTCGCGGTTCTTCCAGCGTGTCGGTGATGAGTTGCGTGGAAGCTTCTGCAGACCATCCAAATCGCCGAGTTCTTTGAGTTCGGCGCGTTTAGCAGCGTATTTCTGAATCAGCTTCTTGCGCTTTTCGTCGCGTGCGATCATTGATTTCTTAGCCATTTAGCGTCGACCTCCTTCTTTCTCAAATGGTAGACCAAATTTCTCCAGTAGCGCGCGGCTGTGTGCAGGATCTTCATTCTTGATAACGAATGTGACCTGTAGACCATGGATAGTCTGGGTCTCTTCGAATGTCAGCTCTGTGAAGATAGACTGATCGGTCAGACCGAGATTGTAGTTGCCACCTTTGTCGAACTTCAGTCCAACACCGTGGAAGTCGCGTACACGAGGCAGCGAAACGTTGATGAGACGATCGAGGAATTCGTACATACGAGCCCCACGAAGCGTCACCATGACGCCGACAGGCGCACCCATGCCAGCACGAATCTTGAAACCGGCGATTGATTTCTTCGCCAATTTTTCTACTGGTGCTTGCCCGGTGATTTTCGTCAAAGTGTTCTTGACAGCTTCGATGTGAGCTTTGCTTTCTTTGTTCTTGCCGGTTCCTACGCTGACCGTGATCTTTTCTAGCTTTGGTACTTGATGTACGTTACCTAGATTCAGTTCGGCCTGAAGTTCCTTGACATACTTCTCAGAGTACAAGGCTTTCAAGCGAGGAGCCGTGGTAGTAGCAGTTGCTTTTGCCATTACTTAATCTCCTTGTTCTTTGCCTGACGTGCTAGGCGAACCTTGGCACCATCGGCGTTCTTGTTATAGCCTACGCGGCTGGTTTTACCTGTCTTGGTATCGACGACAAGCGCGACCTTGTGCAGTGGAGTTGGGACATGGATGTCCTTGTGCCCACCGGTCGGGTTCATCTGTGATGGTTTGACTTTACGGTGCTTGACACCCAATCCTTCAACCAAGACAGCATTTTTCTTTGGCAATACGGCGACAACCTTGCCAGTCGTGCCTTTTTGAGCACCGCTGATCAGTTTGACGATATCGTTTTTCTTGATACGGTTAGCCATATTAGAGTACCTCCGGTGCAAGGCTGATGATCTTGCTGTAGCCTAGGTCGCGCAGTTCACGTGGGACAGGACCGAACACGCGAGTCGCGCGAGGGTTCTTGTCGTCACCGATGATAACTGCAGCGTTGTCGTCGAATGCGATAGTGCTGCCGTCTTTGCGCTGTATCTGGTCGCGCGTACGGACGATAACTGCTTTTACGACGGACTTTTTCTTGACCTGTCCAGTCGGGTTGGCTTCTTTGACGCTGGCAACGATGACGTCACCAACGCGAGCATATCGACGGCGCGTACCGCCAAGTACGCGGATGCACAGGATTTCCTTGGCACCGCTGTTGTCGGTTACTTTGAGGCGAGACTGCTGCTGAATCATGCTTCGTCCTCCTCTTTATCGGCCTTCTTTGCCTTTACAGGCTCGACAGGCACGACATCCTCTTTCAACTCCACGCTACCTTTTGATTTCTCGTCAATATGGTCAAGCGTAAAGCTTTTTGTCTTGCTGATGGGACGTACTTCACGAATAGTGACCTTGTCGCCCTTGCTTGCTTCATTATTTTCATCGTGCGCCGTGTATTTACGAGTCACAGTATACTGCTTGCCATACAAAGGATGTGTTTCGCGGCTCGTCACTGTAACAGTGATAGTCTTGTCGCGTACATCGGACGTCACGATTCCTGTAAGTGTCTTAGCCATTATTTGGTCTCCTTTAGTTCTTCGGCGCGAATCGCTGTTTTCAGACGAGCGATCTCTTTGCGAGTCAATGTGATGACACGTGGGTTTACCAGTTCACCGGCTCGGTGACCCTTGCGTGCTTCAAGCAGATCGTTCTGCTTCGCGGCAAGGTCCTTCTTCAACTCTTCAGCTGATTTCACGACTGGTGCTGCCTTTGCGGTTTTCTTGGTCGTCTTGGTGGTAGATTTCTCAGCCATGTTACGCCTCCTCCCGCTTTACAAACTTAGTTTTAACTGGCAGCTTGTGGCTCGCAAGGCGCATTGCTTCGCGGGCTACTTCTTCGTTCACGCCCTTCATCTCGAACAGGACGGTGCCTGCCTTGACCTTGGCGACGAAGAATTCAGGATTACCCTTACCGCTACCCATCTTTACGTCCTGCGGCTTGCGGGTGCGTGGAGTGTGCGGGAAGATGCGGATCCAGATTTTACCGCCACGCTTGATGTAGCGGGTCATGGCTTGACGAGCGGATTCGATTTGACGAGAAGTTATATCGTTGTTGCCCTGTGACTGCAGGCCGTAATCGCCAAATGCAACGTAATGACCTCGGGTAGCAACACCATCATTCTTGCCTTTGCGAACTTTTCGATACTTGGTTTTCTTTGGTAACAACATATCGATTAGCTCCTTTCACCCTTGTAAATCCATACCTTTACACCGATGATGCCAACGCCTGGAGCGTTTGCGCGTGCGGCATGGAAATCGATGTCGGCACGTAGCGTGTGTAGTGGTACCGAGCCTTCAATTACCTTCTCACGACGAGCCATCTCGGCGTTGTTCAGACGACCAGCAACTTGGATACGGATACCCTTGGCACCGGCATTCATGGTGTTCTGTGCGGACATTTTGATTGCGCGACGGAAATTGATGCGGCGTTCTAGCTGGCGAGCGATATTCTCGGCAACGAGTTTGGCATCCAATTCTGGTCGCTTAACCTCTTCGATATTGATACGGACTGGTAAGCTCGCGATCTTTTCGATCTGACTCTTGAGCTCAGTGACACCAGCACCTCCGCGACCGATCACGACACCAGCTTTTGCTGTGTGGATGGTTACGGTGATGAGGTTAGCAGAGCGTTCGATTTCGATACGACTGATGGTCGGACGAGACGCAAACTTCTTTTCGATGAGCTCACGAATCTCGATGTCTTCTTTCAGCCACTTGGCGAAATCCTTCTTGCCAGCAAACCAACGTGAATTCCAGTTCTTGTGGACCTGCAGGCGGAAGCTTAGCGGGTTAACTTTCTGACCCATCTTATTTCTCCTCTTTCTTCTCGTCGGCTGCTTTGGCGGCTACCGGCTTTTTCTTAGGCTTTTCAGTGCCAGACACTTCGACCAAAATGTGACTGGTTTTCTTTTCAAACGGTAACGCGCGGCCGCGGCTTGCTGGTTTGTAGCGGCGAAGACGAGGACCGGTCGTGACAGTAAGTGTCGTGATGGTCAGGCTTTTGCCGTCCAATCCGTGGTTATTGATAGCGTTAGCTTTCGCGCTTTCGATGACTTTCTTGACTGGCAGTGCAGCACGTCGTGGAACATGTTCCAGGATGACGAGTGCATCAGCAACGGTGCGATTGCGCACCAGGCTTGCTACCAGGCCGACTTTGCGAGGTGCCTGGTCGACACCTTTCGCGACAGCGCGGACTTTATACGTATCAGCCATTACTTCGCCTTTCCTCCGTGCTTACGGAACTTGCGAGTCGGGCTGAACTCACCGAGCTTGTGACCGACCATGTTTTCACTGATCAGGACCGGTACGTGAACACGACCGTTGTGAACAGCGATGGTACGACCGACCATCTCAGGAGTAATGGTGCTTGCGCGAGCCCAGGTTTTGATAACTGTACGGTCCTCGAGGCTCAGAGCAGCCACTTTTTTGGCCAGCTTCGCGTCGACAAATGGACCTTTCTTTAGTGATCTACTCATGATTTACCTCTTCCTCTTAGCGTCATGGCGCGTTCTTACGATCAAACCGGCGACATCTTTGCGACGGCGGGTGCGATAACCGAGAGTCAGCTGACCCCATGGTGTGCGCGGAGCCTTGCCAGCACCGTGACGACCACCGTCACCACCACCGTGTGGGTGATCAGCGGCGTTCATCACAACACCGCGAACCGATGGACGTATACCCTTGCGTCGGTTACGACCGGCAGAGCCGACCTTGATATTCTGATGCTGGACATTTCCGACAACTCCGAGTGCTGCGGTTGCTTCCAGACGGATTTTGCGAACTTCACCGCTCGGCAGACGAACCTGGGCGTAGTCGCCCTCTTTCGCCATGAGCTGCGCTTTGGTACCGGCACTGCGGACCATTTGTGCACCCTTGCCAGGCGTCATTTCGATTGCGTAAATCTGACTACCGACAGGTATTTGCGCCAGTGGCAGACGGTTCGATGCTTCGATAGGAGCATTTTCGCCGCTCTCAAATGTCTTACCCTTGGTCATACTGGTATCAGCGAGTACGTAGTGGTACAGACCATGCTGATCCCTGACGCGAGCAATACGCGCGCTGCGGTTTGGATCGTATTCGATCTCCATGACAGTTAGCTTCAGACCGGCTGCGAGGTTATGATTCATCAGACGATGGTGGCGTTTGACGCCGCCACCGCGATGGCGAACCGTGATGCGACCGGTGTTGTTGCGGCCAGCGTTCTGCTTCTTGCTCTTAAGCAGGCTCTTCAGCGGCTTACGGGTCGTAATGTCGCTTAGGTCCTGAGAAGTCATGCCGCGACGACCGGGAGTAGTTGGGTTGTATTGCTTGATTGCCATTACTTCTTCTCCTCTTTCGGTGCCTCAGGCTCTGCGAAAACTTTGATGCTTTCGCCTTCAGCCAAGGTGACATACGCCTTCTTGGTATCTTTGCGGTTGGTTGTACCTGGGTAGCGACGCTTGCCACGGCTATAACGAACTGCTTTGCCGCTCTGGACAACCGTGCGGACACTGACAACAGTGACGCCGTACTGGGCTTCGATGCTTGCAACAATGTCGTTTTTGTTGGCATCAAGCGGTACGTTAAAGACATAGACGCCAGCCTGGCTCTGCCCATAGGCTTTTTCGGTAGCGCGTGGGTAAACAAACAGAGTACTCATGTTACGCTCCCTCCTTTAGTAGCCAGTTTTTGATAACTGGAACTGACTTCGTGCTCAAAACAATATGATCGGCGTTTAGAATGTGGTAAACGCTCAGATATGTCGCACCGATAAGCAGAACATTCTGCAGATTGGCGGTCGCACGGATCAATTCCGGCGTCTTTTCGTCAGCGGTGACAACAATCAACGTCTTGCGAGCGAACTTGTTATCAGCGAGGAACTTAGCGACTTCAGCGGTCTTGCCAGTCGTTTTGACATCTTTTACGACGACCTTTTTTGCAGCATGTGCCAGGCTGAGAGCTTGGCGCAAAGCGACACGCTTGCTAGTCGTGCTCAGACGCTTCGTGTAGTTTTCGTTGCCACGAGGCCCGAAAACAACACCACCAGTGCGCCAGATTGGGTTACGGGTCGAGCCGAAACGTGCGCGACCGGTGCCTTTTTGACGCCATGGTTTCTTGCCGCCACCGCGAACTTCACCACGAGTCAGCGTGGTAGCACTAGCAGTACGGTTGTTCGCGAGGTACGCGTCGTACGCGAGCTTCAATAGCTCGTGATTTTCGACCTCTACATTAAATACTTCTTTTGGCAGTGAAGCGGCTTTTGGTGCCGGTTTCGCTGCTGGTTTCGCGGTATCAGCCATTATGCCTTACCTCCTATAACTACCAGGCCCTTGTTTGGACCAGGAACTGCGCCTTTGAGACCGATCAGATTGTTGGTCGGATCGACGTAAGCGACAGTAAGGTTTTTGACCGTCACACGATCATGGCCCATACGGCCAGCCATACGCTTGCCCTTGAAGACTTTTTGCGGATACATTGATCCGATAGAACCAGGTTTGCGCACGTTGCCATTGCCGCCGTGTGTCTTTTTACTGGTGTTAAAGTTGTGTCGCTTGACCGTTCCGGCGAAACCCTTACCCTTGCTGGTACCGGTAGCATCGACGATATCACCTAGCGCGAACTGGCTGACATCTATCTTGTCACCGATCTTCAGATCTTCGGGCAGAACTTCAACGCGAAATTCCCGAATATGCTTCGGGGTCACTTGGGCTGGCTTGGTGTGTCCAGCTACGGCCTTGCTCAGGTTCTTACCCTCACCAAATGCCACTTGGACTGCGTTGTAGCCGTCGGACTCGACAGACTTGACCTGAGTCACAGTCACAGGGCCGGCTTGGATCAACGTTACAGGTGTTGCAACGCCGTCATCACCGATGATTTGGGTCATACCAATCTTGGTACCGAGAAGTGCTTTCATAGCGCTTTGCTCCCATTTAAAACCTCCGGTGGCAGGCAGTTTCCTCGGTCGGACTTACCTATTCACGCGGAAGCGAGTTGTTATTACGTAATAAGTTACCAAACTAGATTAGCACAAAAACAGTGGCAGGTCAATACTTTTATATCTGTTAATTCAAAACGCTTAGCAGGCACGCGGGACGATCGTTTTTATGATAAAATGGCTCGTATGTTTCAGCCTTTTGGCTCGTAAACACGTTCTCTCACACTCTGTCATATCTACGATAGGAGTAGTCAATGACGCATCCACTCAGTCCCTGCAACGAGAACTGTCCAACACCTGTGCGGTGTTTCGACCATGGCTGCATCGTCGCGACTGGTAGGCGGGTCGAACGGCACGACGAAGAGCCGGACGACTTTATCTGTCCAGAAAATGTCACATGCCCCACTCAAGAGTCGTGTGATTCATCTGGCATCTGCCGTGATCAGGTAGGAGCAGCCACGCAAGCAGCTTGGTATCAGCGTCTGAAATGGCTCAGCGAAGTAGCTGGACATCATCAGGTCTGGCTACTATCCGGACATGTCAGCGATCGATGCATCGTGGAAGAGTGGCTTTCCTGTAAATCCACACCCACGGACGCCGAAAAGCTACGGATCGCTGTTGCTGAAAGCTGTCTCCGCCTCGTTCTGGAGACCAGAGGGCAAGATATTGCCAGAGCGTGGTTTATCGGTCGACACCTGAGAGGCCGCTCTCCAGGCGAAGCTATCCGTGACGGACATTTCGGACTTGTCGAAGACTCGGCACGAGAACGCGCCCACTTCCGGGTGATCTAGCCCGTTTGCCCGGATTGTCGGTTACCACGCAACGTGGTTCCGGCAATCCGGCGCGACGGGCCTTTTTCATGATAAACTCACACGTATTTGCTTTTTCTATATTTATATTGATTATAATTCTATGTTCATTCGGGAGTCCTGGGCGGGCCGCCCAAACCGATCGAGCCCAACCCTCGGTTGGATACATGAAAGGCAGACGATGTTTACCATCTACGGCACCTATAAGAATAGCGATGAGATGGATGGGCGCGGTCCGATGATACTGGTCACGCTCATTGCGGACCACAACGAGGCCGTCAAGTACATCGAAGCGCAGCCAGACGCTTGGGGTCGTCAGCGCGAATGGCGCGGTAACCGCTACGGCGACTGGGAGCTGCGAGAGCATCCGGTATTCGAGTCGGTCACCGAAATCGACGATTACAAGCCGGAAGACATCAAGAACCGCGTTCTCGCCAAACTCACTCCGGAAGAACGGCGTGCTCTTGGCTTCTAGTGCCGCGCCTGAACCAAAGCCCTGTGGTTATCTCACAGGGTTTTTCAATTTTGTAGGTATAATGACTGTAATGCCTATGATAATGAAAAAGCAGCGCATCCCTCATAAACGCACCCTTATTCTGGTGATCGTTGGGCTGGTGATCGTGGCCGCCGGTTCCGTCGGCGCAATCGTCTATCTCGGCAATCAAGCGATCGCCAACCAGCAAAGCGAATCGCACGAAAAACTGACGGCGATGGACCGCAAGATCGCGGAAATAAGGACCAAGAAAGCAGCCGAAAAGAAAGCCAAGGAGGAGGCTGAGCGTAAAAAACGTGAAGCTGCCAAGCGAAAAGCAGCGGCCGATGCCGCTTTGCGTAAGCAGATGGCGGGTCAGATCGTCACTCCCGCCGGTTGCGCTATCAAGGGTGCTCATGGCGATCCAAACGCTATCGATGTGGTCATCAATAAAAAACGCTGCTTCAACCCTATCAACTTCGTACCATCGGACCTCGTCTCATTTAATGGCTCTCTGGTGAGCGCAAAGATATTGCCCAACCTCAAAGCCATGCTTGATGCAGCGACAAAGGCAGACAAGCCCCTTGGTATAACGAGCAGTTATCGCTCGTATAGCAATCAAGTTGCCACCTATAATCACTGGGTTAATGTCAATGGCAGCACCGCAGCAGCGGATAAGGTGAGTGCTCGCCCAGGATATAGCGAGCATCAGACAGGTTTCGCCGTTGACCTCTCATGCGCGAAAGCATCGCTCAAACAATTCACCGGCTCAAGCTGTCACACCTGGCTCACCACTCATGGATCGAAGTACGGCTTTATCCAGCGGTATCAACCCGGCTTTGAATCAATTACCGGTTACAATGCCGAATCATGGCATTGGCGGTACGTCGGTCCCACCATAGCCCAAGAGATGAAAACAAAAGGAGTCAAAACTCTTGAGCAGCTCTGGGGTATCGAAGGTGGTGATTATTAATTACCGAAGCCTGCTGCCGTTTTTCTTGACAGCATTTAGGAGTGCCTTCGATACCCTGAACGGGTCGCTCTCGTCATTCACCTCTCTGCGTGCAGCCTCAACCCCAAAGCAGTTGTAATCGCTCGCACCATCGAGAGGTGTTCCCATGTGTATCTCCAGTGCCGTAGCTTGAGCCCAATACGCCTCCAGCTCACATGCATACTTCTCATCCTCTAATACCTTGTTCTTTTCTCGGAACAATCTGCCGGACAAGTCTTGATTGACATGCACGATTTCGTGAAACAGCAGGCTCGTTCCGATGTCATCCATCAAAGCATTACCGTCGGCCACGACCACAGGGCTCGTGCGGAGTAAATATGTTTTCGGCTTTACCTTTCTGGGGCTCAACCCTATAGCCCCTGCGGGTGCGTGCACGTATGCATCAGCGTTGAGTCGTGCGAGCTTTTTTAGTTTAAAAGCGTCCCCATGCTCCTCTTTATATGATTTACGTATGAGCCTGAGCCTTTTTTCAAATTGTGCGTCCGTAAGCTCTTGTTGTTCGATATCGCACATCGATTCACGAAGTCCGTCACGCTGCAAGAGATGAATTATGTGGTCCGCTTTGCGACGAGCTCTAATCTTTTCGTTTGGCTTCGCGATGATGTATGGTATGCCGCCTTCCGCTGCCTTTTTGTCGGAAAGGTCATACACGCCATCGATATTATTGGGCACATACAGCTGCGTCAGGAGAAAAAGAGCTCTTTCCGATAGACCGCGGGTCGCCTGGTGAATGCGCGGATCAGACAAAAACTCAGCACACGCCTCAATGGTCTTTTCTGCGACCGCAAACTGCTTTTTGACGTCTCCCTCCAAATGGCGCACCATAGTAGGCGCATTTTACCCCATATGACAGTACTATGCAAAGCGGGCTAAATGACTACACCGGCTGGGACAAAGTAACTGATAATCATGACGACAAGCAGCACTGCGTACCATATCTTGCGGTCGTATTGGTTTTTCTCGTACAGCTTGATGCCGACGACTGCAATAAGCGCACCTAGCGGGAACGCACCAAATGGTATACCATTCCAACTCAACGGCGTAGCGAGCTTCAGCCATAGCGTGCCAAGCAGCACCACGACCACCAGTTTGAGGAAATAGACGCCATCACCTTCCTGCAGCCGTGCGGAAACACGCCGCCGAGGTCGATTGCGACCATATGTTCTATATCGTTGTTTGTGACTTTTTGTTTGAGCCATTTTCATCCATCATAGCAAAGCGTTAGCGAAATGGCTAATCGAATATGGCCATTGGAATTTAATAGGTCAAAAACAAACCGCCTCCGCGATTTGCGAAGGCGGTGCCATATCCTATCTGCCAGGTGACAGAGCTAGTCACTAAGGGCTAGGCTACATACGGATTTCTGCGTCGACGCCAGCTGGGAGGCTGAGGTTTTGCAGACTGTCGATGGTCTTTGGCGTTGCGTTGGTGATGTCGATCAGACGCTTGTGAACGCGCATTTCGAACGTTTCACCACCGGTCTTGTACACGTGTGGTGACTTGACCACAGTGTAGCTGCTGCGACGCGTTGGCAGCGGCACGGGACCGGCGATGTTTGCACCGGTACGGATAGCCGTGTCGATGATTTGTTTTGCTGATTGGTCGATGACCTTGTGGTCGTAAGCTTTCAGACGGATGCGAATACGCAAGCCTTCTGCTTTGCCTTTTTCAGCTGCTGCTGCAGACATAGGAACTCTCCTTTGTGCTATACCGTAACCTCCGCTCGATTCGTTGTCTGCCAGCAGGCGGACTAACGTCTGGCTGAGTTCTCGGTATGAATTAATAATACGAAACTATTTATAGCATATTACAGGAGTGCAAACAATAGCTAGCTTGCAAAATCTGGTATTTGTAATATGGTAACACTATCCAGACGAGCATAGGAGCAGAAAATTGTTTGGAAGAACCAAAAAAGTAGCCAAGGTGGACGCTGGAGGTTTGTCGCTAGAGCGTCTGCGTGACCGATGGATTGGGAAAATCAACGGCTACATCGATGCCGTAATCTCGAGGCAAAACCCAACCGAGCCGTTCGAAGTTCGGTTGAGCCGCGCCTTCGACAGTCCCTTGACGCAAGATGAATTGAGCTGGCTCTACAGAGAAGTGCGCGGATCCATCTGCGGACGAGTCGCTTACTCCTTGAGCCCCGGTAATATCGAGCAACGGATCAAAGCCACCGGCAGAGGTGTTGTCGAGCTCACAATTGTCGTGACGCCGAAACCAAACCATCCTGTAAAAATCTTCTACTAGCCATCTCTTGCTGCTTCCGCCGACCACGTCGAGACTCGCCAGGCCTCCGTGGTCTGGCGGGCTCGCCCCGTACCAGTTCTCCGCAAAGAGAATCTGGTGCGGGGTTTTCGCATTTGTGACTAGTTTGCTATACTTGCACCAACATGAGCGAAATGCCGAGCGAGGCTCAAACACAGGTCGCCGAGACCTTAACGCAGCCAAGTAGCTTCGACAGCTTCCATCCGGCTTTTCGCAGTCTTGCAGAGAAGCTGAGGCCAACTGAAGACGAGTCGGCTAAGTACTGGCACGATATATGCGCACGCGGTCAGCACGAAGACGACGCCCACTATGCATATTGCGCACTGCACTACACGCGTCAGTCGTACGAATCGCTCAATGATTTCGGAATCACTATTCGCGACTCTGATACTTTGCAAAAGATTTATGGCATCAGCCTCAGTATTGCTGATATACACTTCCAGTCCGGTCATTACGACAGCTGTATTAGTGAGCTGCAACGCCTATACGCAGTCATGAGTGTAGCAAGCCATGAATGTGCACCAGAAATCCAACATCTTATAGAGACGGCGTACACAGAACAGGCCAAGCAGCAGTCCCATACAAATGGCACGTCTGAACCTGTGTGGACCGATGTGGGATATAATTATTTCCCCAAGCTGCCTGAGCTGACGCTGCCTATTATCGCAAAGCGTCGTGGCTTTGGCGAAGATGCTGGCCTGTTGGAACGCCGACATGCGATAATACATGATCATATACATCTGAAAGCTCTCGATCAAGACACTAAGATGTACAAAGAAAAATCTCGTGAAGCCTCTGGTAGACGAGCAGTTTACATTAATTCAGTATATATGCGTGCCAAGCGGTGGGTCGGCCCTGATATGGATCGCAAACGCCATTTCGCCCAAGGTAGGGATTTCCTACTCGCCTTGCTCTACTATCAGATAGAAGACGCTGACTACGAGAAAATGCTGCAATCCGCGGTCGAAAGTATAAAAGAACATGACGATCTGCTCGACATCGATATAATCGAGAGAACAATCTCTTATATAGAATCAGACAAGGTGTATCGCCGAAAACTGGAAAGAACCGAATAAGCAAACGCTACCAACTAACAAAAGAGCTGTCCTGGGGACAGCTCTTTTGAAGTATGTGTCAGACTACTTAGTAATCTTAGTCACGACACCTGCACCTACGGTGCGGCCACCCTCACGGATAGCGAAACGGAGACCATCGTCCATAGCGATTGGAGCGAGGAGCTTCACGTTGAAGGTTACAGTGTCACCAGGCATGACCATTTCTTTGTCAGCTGGAAGTTCAACTTCACCGGTGACGTCAGTCGTGCGGAAGTAGAACTGTGGTTTGTAGCCCTTGCTGAATGGAGTATGGCGACCGCCTTCTTCCTTTTTCAGGACGTAAACTTCAGCTTCAAACTCAGTGTGCGGCTCTAGCGTGCCAGGCTTTACGACAACCTGACCGCGCTCGATTTGCTCGCGCTCGATGCCGCGGAGCAGCAGACCTGCGTTGTCACCAGCTTGACCTTGGTCAAGGTTCTTCTTGAAGGCTTCGATACCGGTTACGACAGACTTCTGAGTATCGCGGATACCAACGATTTCAACTTCGTCGTTCAGCTTGATAACACCCTGCTCGATACGGCCGGTAGCAACAGTACCACGACCCTTGATGCTAAAGACGTCTTCGATAGGCATCAGGAATGGCTTGTCGAGATCGCGCTGTGGCTCTTCGATGTACTCGTCGAGTGCCTTTACGAGTTCCATGATTGCGTCTTCGCTTGCAGCGTCGCCCTCAAGAGCCTTGGTAGCAGAACCCTTGATGATAGGAGCGTTGTCGCCATCGTAACCGTTCTTGGTCAACAGTTCGCGAACGTCCATTTCGACGAGCTCTACGAGCTCAGGATCAGCGAGGTCCATCTTGTTGAGGAAGACAACGATCTTTGGTACGTTCACCTGGTGTGCAAGCAGTACGTGCTCACGAGTCTGTGGAAGCGGACCGTCGTTGGCAGCAACCACGAGGATTGCACCGTCGATCTGGGCAGCACCAGTGATCATGTTCTTGACATAGTCGGCGTGTCCAGGCATGTCAACGTGTGCGTAGTGACGTGCTTCTGATTCGTATTCCTGGTGAGAAGAAGCGATGGTGATACCACGTGCCTTTTCCTCTGGTGCGTTGTCAATTTCGTCATATGCACGAGGCTTATTGACGTCGCTTGGCAGTTTCTTAGCCAGAACATGAGTAATAGCTGCCGTTAGTGTTGTTTTACCGTGGTCAACGTGACCCATGGTACCAACGTTGACGTGCGGCTTGCTTCGATCGAAATCTGCCATTTAGGTGATTCTCCTGAATTAAATATTATTTTTCGCGCATAAATCTCAGATATACGCTCCGTACCTAGCCACCGAATACAGCATAAATTATAGCGAGCGAAAACTGTTTTACCTCGAGAAGGCATAGCCAATTGCTACGTCACCGAAAGAAAAACTGTCTGCAGCCGCTACAGTGCGGGCTGAACGGTGGAAAGGTACGAAGTGCATATCTAAAGAGACTCTGCGACGTATGAGGTAGATTATACATGTATCTTAGGGGTAAGTAAATAGCTTCGGCATATCGTGATGGATAGTAGTAAATTGCCTGATGGAGGGTATGAAGTGCGCAGTGGAATCCCACTGACCGGAGATCGACTCGTTCGGACCCTTCAGCGTGCTCATCCCGAACGCCTCCCGGAGTTCGGGACCGCGCCGGATCGCCTCAGCGATTAGCACGCGGGCGAACGGGCGTAGGATGAAGTCGAGCATGAATCTCCTGTACGATGTCAAATCGGGGTTATGCGGGGTGTGGTCGGCTGCCGGATAGCCGCACACGGCGCGGGCGATCCAGTGCATACCGGGGTGCTCGTCGAGTCATTCGTCGATGCGGTCGGCGACTTCGTCGCCGAAGTCGGTCAGTTCGCCGTAGACCGAGATGCCGTCTAAGCGGGGTGGAGGATGACAGAGACGCCGGACCAGCTGATGCTTGCGCCGGTGGCGGTGAAGACGATGTTGTTGTCACCTTCGTCGGAGTCACCGATCAGGATTGCCAATGAGGAGCCAGCGACGGAAGGCATGCTGCTGCGCTGAGTTTGGCTGTACCCAGACATGGTTGAACTGATGCCGTGCCCGAACGCTTGGGCGACCATGTCGCCTTCGCTAGCGGTAGTTACGGTCAAGCTGCGCGATCCCCCAGAGCCGTGGCTGGAAGCGGCTTGCGTGAAGGAGTCGACATGGTTGTAGGACACCGAGTTTCCGACTGCCCATAGTACCGCGACGAAGCCGCCGATGCTTAGTGTGACCTGAACCGTTTGCGCCCCAGCTGGAGGGTTAAGCAGGACGAACTGTTGCGTCCGTGACTGCGTCAGCGCTTGGTTATCGAAGCCTCTGGCGGCAAGCGTGGTCATCGGCTGCCCGCCGTAAGTGACGGTGATGTTGTCAACGTTTCCGGCGAATCGGTAAGCCGCGACTGATACCACCACGGCGCGCCGGTCGCCGGATGCGGTGTGCTGCCAAGAGAAACTCTGGTTGCCGGTCACGTTGAACACCGCAGCGTTGCCTGCGCCGACGGCGTCGAACGCGACGGCGGGCGGTGTCCCCTTGATGGGAACCCATTCCGATCCGTCCCAGACCTTCGACTGCTCTACCCACTCGCCATTATTGTGCGTTTTCCACGGCGCCTCGACCCATTCACTTCCGTTCCAGTATTTTGCTTTAGCCATTACGCACTCGTATCAATCCATATAGCTGACGTGTCATCCGGCGGGCTGGTTCCGACATGAATAGCGCGGTATCCGGACGGCATGCGGGCAGCGTCTAGCGTCCCCGACGTGATGTTAGCGGCACTGTGGTCATGCGACGTATTAGCTTTCCCGGCAAGCCCTGTGTCGACATAGTTTTTGTTCGCGGCATCAGTTCCGTCCACCGGATTTGCCAAAAGATTGATCCGGTGGTTATTGAGAGATGTATCACCATTGATAAATAGCATCTCATCAGTGAGGTTCATACTGATCGCTTCCCAGCCATCGTGAGCACCGGTATTGTCAACTGATTCTATATAACCCCATGCCTTGCCGCCGTCATCACGTCCAGAGACTATCCGCATGCCAGCGCGCCCGGAAAGCGAAGAGCTGTAAGCGGCTACCCCCACGCCGGTCCAGGCGGACGCACTGGTATTATCAAGATGTATATAGGCGTCCTGGATCTTTTTGGTCCCTGTGATGGTCTGATCACCCGTCAACTTCACCACGGCGCTATCAGCGGCTTTGCCCGCAAGATCGCTGGCGAGATCGGTGATGGCCGACTGCGGAATATTCTGCAGTGTGTTGTTATCGTTGCCATCAATCGTCTTGTTCGTCAGCGTCTGCGCCGTATCTTCGCCCACGAGCGTCATATCGGCATCTGGCATGGTGAGGGTGCGGGTTTGGCCTGGGGTGATGGCATCGAGGTCGAACTGCAGCTGCTTGGTGGGAGTAGCGTCGTTTTGGAGAGTGAAGTCTGCATCGGAGAAGGTATCAGTGGCTTGAGCTGGCTGCCAGGATGGGAGGTTGCTTGAGACGGTCAGGACGTCGCCTGTATCTCCTATAGGTAGGCGTACAAAGTTGGCATTGCTATCACGGTAGTACAGATCGCCAGCAGCGCCGGCCGTATCGTAAGTAGCCACGGTCTGTCTGGTGGGGCCGGTAGTCTTGGTGAAATAGAGTTTGTCCTCGTAGAACTCTATGGAGCCGATAGCTGGCGTGGCGCGGAGAGGACCGGAGCTGAGCGTGAGCGGCGCGGCACTGGTAGTGCCAGGGCGGATGGTAACGAACTGGTGGCCGCCGTTGGCAGGATCGTCCGTGTCACCGGCGGATTGGTAGTGTTCTTTCTCCAGGTACTGGCGCAGGATGTTGCCCCAGACGCCGTCGTCATCGCCGACGATAGGGAGACGCTGTGGATACGGAGGCATTAGGCAGTACCTCCAACGACAGCAAGACTCACTGGGGTGAGTCGAGACGTTTTAACAGGGGTACGCAGCATGTCTGCGTGGCATACATCGGACGAGAACAGTACTCTTCCCTGTTTCACCTACCCCCGCAATGCGTTAATTGACCCCTCCACGAGGCCTAGGGTAAGTATAGCGGAAAATAAGCTTGAGGACAATAAAGCGTTTTGAGTTATCGCAAAGCCAGTTAAGCAACAGCGAGCGACGGACTGCGCTCTTCTCTGGTCACGTACTCATTAATCAAAGTTCGTATGGATCGGATACGATAATCCTCATGATTCTGACTCTGCAGCGCATCAACGCCGCTTTGAGGGAATTCGAAAACCTTCGCGTGAGAGCCCACAGGTCTTGAGGTGTCTATACGAAACTCAATGGGTTGGTTCAAAGACTTACTAAAGGCCATCGACGAGCGGTCTAGATTGATCAAATCATCGCGTGGCGACCCGAGAAATACGACGCCGTTCATGATGGCTTGTCCAAATTTGCTCAGGTCCATGCGTCTGACGTCATTGTTGTGCATAAATAATATCTGGCCGCGTGCGGCTTCGAATCGTACGCTTCTATTCCCCTGAAGTCGAGCTTCGATTTCCTCGATTAGCACTTCTGGCGCATGAGCATGGTCATGTGGCTCTTCAGCACTACTAATGAGCGTGAATAGCTTATCAGACGTGTGAGTCGACGGCAAAAGTGCAGCGACGAGCATGGCTAACTTTGTCCGCGCGCTCAGATCACCCTTGCCAGACAAACCGCTGTCGATAACGAGCTTATCGATTTCGCCAAATTCCTGACGAAAATTGTCATCAGAAAACAAACGAGCGACCAGGAGGGCACCCATTGATACGGCCAGAATTCGTGCAGGACGATGGCCATCCTGCTTGCGGGCTTTGAGCCATTCTTCGCGAATCGAGTCGAGTGAAAATCCTCTTTGCGGATGTACTGCAAAGTGCGTGGCTCCCATATGATCAAGGTGTCGATCCATATTTTGGGCTATCGTTACCCCGTCTGAGTGATAGCCAGGCACGACAAACGTTGCATGTTCACCGGGGTGCAGCCCACTAATTACTCGTGCTTTGTCCGACAGGCCTTTGCGGTCATTGAGTGTAGCATGCGTCTCAGCCATAGCTGCCGCTGCTATAGAAAAAGCACCCAGAGAGAGGGTGCCCGCCTTCACCAAGCGCTCAGTAGTCATATTTATCTCGAGAGTCATACGACAACTCCTTTATGAGCGTCATTTCAGTACCAAGTTAGTTCCTGCCTATATGTCGCTCTGCCTCTGTTATACTACCGACAGCAAGAAAAAGCAAGCATTACCGGCTATGGTGCTTTAGTGCAGTATGTCCGATTTTGAGCATGTGTTTCTCGCGGTAATTGTCGAAACCTTCCTTGCTGATACCATGCGTCGCGATAAACGCGCTCAAGCGTTCAGATCCGATAAAGTGCGGCAGCATGACGTAACTCACGCCAAGCTTATATAACTCAGCCGCTTCGGTGTAGTTGGATGAGTAGCATACGATGACCGCCTTGTCGCTGCGTCTGCGTACATAACGCACAAGTGATTTGCTAACTTCATGGTCATCGATAGTATTGACTATCAGCCTAATTGAATCCATGTTTAGCTCCCCGAGCAGTTCAGGATCCGTCGCGTCACCATACAGATAACTGATATCGGCCCGCTCCAGGTCTTCGATAACTTCTGGATCATAGTCAATGACGACAAATCGCTTTTTCAGTTGGCGAAAGGTTTTGATGTATTGATGCCCGCCATTGCTATAACCAATGAGCACGAGCGGATAATCCTTCGCCTCACGCTTCGCATCCGCGGCGTTCTTGCGTTCAAACAACGTCAGGTGTTTCTCGATCTTGGCATAAATCGCATTGTCGTACTGCATGAGATACGTCGATATTGTGATGGTAATCAATGCGACCAGTGTGACGATCGACGTCAACTCAGGACTGACAACTCCCGATGTTGCCGCTAGTACGATCAAAATAATGGAGAATTCGCTAATTTGCGACAAATTGATACCTGTCTTGAAACTCGTGCGACGCGTGTAGCCAAGTATACCGAGCGACAGCATAACAACGATTGGCTTCAGTATAATCACCGCTGCGGACAATATGATGACCGGAAGTATCATGTCACCAAGATTTGTGATTTGCAGATACTCTCCTAAATGGATAAAGAACAGCACGACGAAGAAGTCACGCAGGGGCTTCAGGCGGGCTCGTATCTGGTGTGCGTATGGCAAGTGCGCTAACGCCACACCTGCAAAAAGTGCACCGATTTCGATTGAAAACCCGACAAGATTGATAACCGTCGCGACACCAAATCCCCAAGCGAGAGCAAACAGAAACAGCAACTCCTGTGACTTTGCCATGTACTTAGTAACGCCCGGCAGCACCTTCATACCCAGAAATGCCAGTATCCCTATAACGACAATACCTTTTATGAATAATAGAGCTAGATCGAGCCCGTCCAAACCACCATTTGAGCCAGCCGCCACGATGAGTAGAGCAACCGTCGCCACAATGTCGTCTAGAATAATGACGCCGATGGCTATCTGGCCGTTTAAGCGCGTGATTTCTTTTTTGTCGCTGAGGACTTTTGCAATAATGATCGTACTACTGAAAAACATGGCCAAGCCGACTAGAATGGCCTCGATTGCAGAGAAGTGAAAGGCACTTGCAACCAGATAGCCGATAGTACCGACTGTCATCAAAATAGCAGCGGCTGTGAGAAATACCGGTCTACCCAATCGCCGAATAACAGATACACTAAGCTCAAGACCAATGATAAATAGTAGCAACGCGATGCCAATTTCGCTAAATGCCGCAAAGGCCTCGCTGCCCGTGATAAGCCCCAGCAAGCTTGGACCAACTATCACGCCGGTTAGGATGTAGCCGACGATAAGAGGCTGTTTTAGCAGCCTCATGACAAACGCAACGACCGTGGCGATTACGATGACGGCCGATAATTGCAAAAAGACATCATCCATCAGCAGCAATTTTCCTGTTTATATATCGGCTCTGTTTCATGAGAGTCATTGTTTTTAATTATACTATACCGTTTTGCTCTTATGGGACAGAGGGTAGCAAAATACAACAATAAACGGTACATTCTATCGTGAAAATACCTCCACAAAAATACACGGCCTCATTCAGCCGTGTATTTTTTATAGTTAGTCGCTTATTTTTTTCGCTTTTCAATGATTTCCTGCGCGACATTTGGCGGTACTTCTTCGTACTGCGCAAGCTCCATCGTGCTCGCTGCACGACCCTGGCTCATCGAGCGGATATCATTGGTATAACCAAACATGCTTGCCAGCGGAACCATAGCGCGGACCAATTTGGCACCGCCCTGCAGGTCCTCCATAGCTTCAATACGTCCGCGACGAGAGTTGAGGTCGCCGATCACGTCGCCCATGAATTCCTCTGGGGTAGTAACTTCGACTTTCATGACAGGCTCAAGCAGAACTGGCTTCGCCTTGGGGATGCCCTCTTTGACTGCCAGCACGCCAGCCAGGTTGAAGGCCAACTCACTGGAGTCAACATCGTGGTAGCTACCATCGTAGAGAGTTGCTTTGACGCCAATCATCGGGTAGCCAGCAACAACGCCGCTCGCCAATGTGTCTTTGACGCCCTTTTCTACTGCCGGTCGATACTCCTGAGGAACCACACCACCCTTGATTTCGTCTGCCCACTCAAAGCCTTCGCCAGACTCGGTCGGTTCAAAACGAATCCATACGTCACCGTATTGTCCGCGACCACCGGTTTGCTTAGCGTGTTTACCCTGAGCTTCAGCCATGCCGCGGATAGTCTCGCGGAACGCAACTTGTGGCTCACCCACGTTTGCTTCGACGTTGAATTCACGACGCATACGGTCGATGTAGATATCGAGGTGCAACTCACCCATACCAGACATGATAGTCTGTCCGGTCTCTTCGTCGGTGTGCACGCGGAAAGTCGGGTCTTCTTCGGTGAGACGCTGCAATGCGATACCCATCTTCTCCTGGTCGGCCTTGGTTTTTGGCTCGACAGCAATGGAAACCGGAGGATCCGCAAACTCGATAGACTCGAGAGTAATCGGATGTGCGGCGTCGGATAGCGTGTGTCCAGTAAACGTGCTCTTGAGACCTACGACAGCCGCGATGTCACCCGCATCGATACCATCGATGTCTTCACGCTTATCAGCATGCATACGCACCACACGACCAATACGCTCTTTTTCACCGGTTGTCGTGTTCAATACATAACTACCAGCACTCAGCTTACCGCTATAAACACGAACGAAAATCAAGCGGCCTACAAACGGGTCAGTCGCGATTTTGAAGGCAAGGGCTGCTAGCGGCTCTTTGTCGTCAGCATTACGCTCGACTACATCGCCGCTCTTTGGATTGGTGCCCTGAACTGCACCGATATCGAGTGGAGATGGCAGGTAGTCAGCCACAAGGTCAAGAACTTTCTCGACGATAACGCCGCGTCCGTCACCACCGGTAACCAGATAGAAGTCGCCAGCCAGGACGCGCTTACGTAGTGCACGCTTGAGCTCTTCCTCGGTAATTGACTCTTCGCCTTGCTCCAGGAAACGCTCAAACAGCTCATCTTCGGCCTCTACGGCAGCCTCTACCAGAAGACTACGTGCATTTTTGGCCTTTTCCAGCATGTCGGCAGGGATTTCACCCTGAACCAGCTCGTGATCCGTGTAGTCGTTGTATGTATACGCTTTCATGTCGATCAGGTCGACAAGGCCGTTGATATCCTTTTCAAATCCGATAGGCAGATGGATCGGCAGTGCGTGCTTGCTCAGACGATTGTGAATGCTCTCGAGTGATTTGTAGAAATCACCACCGATTTGGTTGATCTTGTTGATAAAGCAAATGCGAGGAACGCCATATTTGTTGGCCTGACGCCATACGGTTTCGGTTTGCGCCTCGACGCCCATTTTGCCGTCAAATACGGTCACAGCACCGTCGAGGACACGAAGGCTACGTTCAACTTCGGCAGTAAAGTCGATGTGGCCCGGTGTGTCGATGATATTGATCTTGCAACCCTTCCAGAAACACGTCACGGCAGCAGACGTAATCGTGATACCGCGCTCCTTTTCCTGCGCCATCCAGTCGGTCGTTGCGCCATCGCCGTCGCCGCGGACTTCGCCGATCTTGTGATTGATACCTGTGCGGTACAAAATACCTTCGGTAGTGGTGGTTTTACCTGCATCGATGTGCGCGATAATACCGATATTACGAAAGTCCTTCAAAGGGACGTTTTTTACTGCCATAATGTTGTAGATTCCTCTGTTATTACGTTTATTCTGCTATTTTTTGCCATAAAAAATACATAAAAATAGCGCATCAGGGATTATTGTAGCAGATTCTACTGATTTACGCTAGCTGTAGTCTTCTATGAGTTTCATATATTTTGCGAAGGCGTTTTTTGGCTTTTTGTCGGATTTCTTCTGTATGGCAAGGCACCTGGATGCAAAATCAAGTGCCAGCACAGGGTCCTCGTTCAACTCGCTCATCCGATCATATAAAACATTTGCCTCTACTCGCCCGATCTCTGAGTGTTCGGCAACCCTCCATGTAGCTGCCATGAACGCGACGAACCCGAGGCTTCGCATTCGGTTGGCGACAAATTGTTCGTAGGTCTCGTCCAGATACATTCCGTCATCGAGCGCGATAAGGTCATAGGGTGTCACCTCGATACCTTCGTCCACCAGTTTACGCGTCAGTGAATATCTGTGCATTGCGCCGTACGTCAGATACACCTGCATTTTGCCGCCCCTCACTATGCTCTCAGAAGGCATGCTGTCGTGTGTGACTTCAGTGAGGTCTCGCTTGATAACTTCGACTGCACTCTTTTCTCGTACATCCATCGCCCAGCGACGCCTCTGCACAAGTGACTCAAGCAAGGCAAAATACTTCGCCTTTCCTCTAGGAATTCGTCGCCCGCTTCCTACATCGTGCTCCAGCTCGATCCACCTTGATATCTTTCTCGCGACCTTGTCTACTTCATGCTGTCTCAACGTACCTACAGTATGCTTGTAATCTGCCGCGACAATCTGACAATCCTTTTTCAACAACTCGATATAGAGTTTGTTTCCATACGCGTCATCGCTCTCTTCTTCTATAAGAGACAGGTCGGTTTCAAGCTCGTCGATGAGTGCACTTTTTGCAGTTTCATACTCTGTGTTTTTCCCGAACCTTCTTTGGTATGCTCCGAGCCTTTCAGCAAGAATTGAGAGGTTCTGGATAGGCAACGCCTCAAGCTGCAGCCCCTCGACATAGACGATGGAGTCAGGAGGAATAAGCACAGCTGATTCTTCCGCGTCATCCACGGTTCTGTGACGATTGTATATGGCGTGAACGTTCACCGTGCTTGCGAGATCAGGACGTTCGGACGACTTACTACGTGCCATTATCCTTCCCAATCCGGGTTTGACAGCTCAAAATAATCGATGATTTCGCTGAGTACCTGGTCGTCCAATCCGGTAGTGTACCCATAGTGCCACAGCTGTTGGTTTCGGCGCGCAGCTACGCCGTACCCATTCCCGTGGTTAGTGGTTGCGATGGCGTATAGCCCTGCGATAGCCGACAATGTGCATGCTACCTCTGTCGTATTGCCCCAGAAATCAGGTTTGTTCTTGTATGTCGCCAGATCGATCGCTGTTTCGAGCACCGTTTTTTCGTACATGCGAAGATCCTCGAACTGCTGCTTTGCATCTTGCGCTGCGTCAATATATGGCTTGTCGTCGGGATGGCTCGGGCTCACAATGCCACAGCCAGGCGTCACGTCGTCGAAAAACCGCATCCATTCACTCGCAAGAGGTACATTATGAAGCACATAGAGTTCTGCCTGTACAGATTTTTTCACCTTTTCTGCCGATAGGATAGACCCATGCATCGTACCATAGAGGATATCCGCGGCATTCACCACAACTGATCGCTGCACTTGGGCCGTACGTACATACTCCATCAGACTTTGCAATGCTTTGTCTACGTACACTAAGCTTGCGTCCGAATCTTTTCGCATCCATGAGATATCTGCAAGCTTTTCACGGTAAACACACTCTATGAACTCTTGTCGGCGTGACGCTTCTATGTCGGCATCTTCGTCGAGTAGCCTCGGTACCTGTCGCGCGTCCAGTTGGTCATACAAATTCCACACCAGAGCACCACGCATGACTTCCTGTTGGACAGCAAGTCGCTCTTGTTCGGGGTCGTCCACCCCCAGATGCTTGTTGAACTCTTCCCATTCACGGTCCAATGCAAAGGGTGACTGCTCTCCTGTATGGATAGACCAGTCGTCTCCCCTTCCTGACGATTCCCCCTCGAAACTCATTGACTACTATCTATATCACTCCCCAGACTCTATTACAAGCTTAAAGGCGTATGATATACTTCAAAACAGTTATGTATAAAAACATCGGAAATAAGTTTTTTTGTTTTTCGCCGCCGGTTATGTTGGCAACTCTTCTCATCGAATTCGTCTTTGCTGCATATGTGCTGTGGCGTTATAAGTCAACAACCGTCAGTCGGCTCGTTGTCGCACTTCTTGTTTTCCTCGGTATCTTCCAGCTGACTGAGTATATGATATGCGGAGGCCTGGGTCTCAATCATATCGAATGGGCGCGTATAGGCTATGTCGCGATTACACTTCTGCCTGCATTTGGCATCCACCTTATCCTTGCTCTTGCCAAGGAGAAAATGCTGCCGCTCCTTGTCGTCGCCTACGGCAGTGCCGCTGCGTATGTCGGCTACTTCGCTCTTTCGGCGGGTTCAGTCATTAGCGATGTCTGTACAACCAACTATGCCGTGTTTGAGTCTCATGGCATGCCAGGGCTTATCTACGCATTCTACTACTACGGCTGGCTCCTCGTAGCAGTCGGCTTGGCAGCATATCTCGCACGCAAAAAGCCAAAAGCCGCTCCACCGCTTCGCTGGATGGTTATCGGCTACGCTTCCTTTATCGTTCCGACTTCTGTCGCCAACATGATGGACCCGACGACACTTCGTGCTATCCCTTCGATCATGTGCGGCTTCGCCGTACTGTTAGCTCTCATACTTGTATGGCGCGTCCTGCCACTTGCCAAGGTTCCTATGCGTAAAAAGAAAGCACATCCTACCAAGCGTCGCTCATGAGAAAGTATATCCGCGCTTTTGATCGTGTCGTCGGCCGATTTATCACCGGTCTCCCCGGATGGATACGACCGATCATGGTGCTTTTCACCTGGATGGGTGAGCCGCCGTTTACGGTGGGTGCGGCCGCGGCGGTCTTTGGCTATGGGTTTGCTCTCGACAAGCCGGTTTACGAAACCGCTGGCATCATAGCATTCGCTACTATAGCTGTATGTAGCTTACTCAAACTTCTCCTCCGCCGCCGCAGACCCATCACTGACTATTCCAAAAAGATGTTTATCAAAACCTTCAGTTTTCCGAGCGGTCACGCCGCCGGATCGCTCGTTAGTTTTGCCATGGTCGCCTTTATCATCGGCAACCGCTGGCCAGAATACATGGCACTGGCACTGACTGTCGTCGGTATCAGCTGCTTCATGATCGGTTTATCGCGTGTATACTTGGGCGCGCACTACGCAAGCGATGTTATAGGCGGCTGGATGCTGGGTGCTGTCGGTCTCTGGTTTATCTTTAGCAATTTCTACCTATAGTTGGTAAACGACGTTACGAAGTCAAAATCAGCTCCGCGCACGGCCGCCATGACGGCTTGTAACTCGTCTTTGCTTCCGCTGCTCACACGCACAGCTTCGCCCTGTATCTGTGCTTTGACCTTGGGGAATTGCTCACGTAGTAATTTCGTGATCATCTTGGCCTTTTCCTGATCTAGACCCTCGACAAACGGCACTTCCTTGGTAGCTTTCAGGTTGCTTTCGTTTACCGGCTTAGACAAATCGAGCACCTTGCTGCTGACGTTGCGTGCGGCCAACTTTTTGCGCACGATATCTATGACGGCATCAACCTGCCACTCGTTTGCCCCGATAATTTTGAATCCCTTTTTGTCGCCGAGCCATTCCACACCAGCTGGAGATCCTTTGAAATCATACCTGCCCGAAATTTCGCGCTCTACCTGCGCGTGGACATTGTTCATCTCTGCCTTGTCGTACTCCGAAACTATATCAAAACTGAAGGTCATCTCATTTCTCCATTCTTTGCAGAATTAGTCTTTATGTGCAGCGAAAAAGCTGAAGCGAGAGGAAAGGTAGATATCTCTACATTGACGAACGCTGAAGCTTTTGCAGCGCGCAGAGAGCAATTATGCATGAATGTGAGGGATGTGTATGGCCTTCTCGTCGCCACTAGAAACAACTCCCTTTGCGCTGAGTTCTTTGCTGCTCGTGCCGTGGACAGATGAGATCGGCATCGTAGTATCGTTCATCGACTTCTGGACCGGTACATTCACGGGTCGCATTTACGACTGACTCTACTGCCTGTTCTTTTGTCATGTTGCCAGACACTGTTTCATGTGCGACAGGATTGATCACATCAATCTGCGCCTGCACGCAGCGTCGACAAGCGTCACCGAGGAACTGTATCAATCTGTCCTGCGCCTCCCATGTGTCCACCAGTTCCTGTTGATGATCGGTCATCTCGCCTTTGAAATTGGGGTTTTTCGGCCTATTGCCATTTACTATCCATTCACTCATATGTTCACATCATACCAGACACGGCTCCCTCATGCGAACGCGACTCCTCGTATCTGTGATACACTGGATAAACCATGAAGCAACATCCAAAAATCAGCAAAGCAGAAAAATTAGACGTCGATGTACGGTTCCTCCTATCCAACGAGCGAACTCTTCTTGCATGGATACGCACGGCACTCACCATCCAGGCGGGCGGTATCGCCCTCTCGGCATTCAATCGTCACGCGCCGCTGGTTGGAGTCATCATCCTGTTTATCGGTGTCATCGTCGCACTGATCGGCTATAGGCGTTACCAGGTAGCAGAAAAAAGCATCCGCGCGGGACACTTACCACCCGCCGATTCATCTGCCACGCTGCAAGTCTACGGACTCGCCATCCTGGCAGTCCTGCTCGCGGTCGTGCAAGTTATCATTTTTCCGTAGGCCTTACATGCATATGTAAGCTTTCTCACAGCAACCGCACTCTGTAGCGGCTACGCTGAATATGACAGCTAACTACGGAGGTTGCTATGGCAGATGAAGAGTCAAGGAAAGAAACGGTAGTCGTGGATCGCGACAGCGAAGATCGTCGGTCATTATCGACGGCACTGGTTATCGTCTTAGTCATCCTTGCGATCATCGTACTGTTTCTGCTACTGGGCGGCTTCGGCCTGTTTAGCGGCGGTGAAACAAACGCACCAGCTCCAGCCACTGGTGGTGGCACACCAGCCGGGCAATAATCCCCTCTATCCAACACTATGTAGCGTGCTTACTGCATAGCAAAGCTTTGCGCCATCTATTATAATGAGTGAGCTCAACAGGGAGCCTTTCACAGGAGGCGAAACTCATGGCCAACTCACGGTACAAGAACACCCGCTCTGTTCCACGCAAAACGGCCGGTCGGTATCGACCGCCACCCGTCGACCCCAATCCGCCTAGGCGTTCGCCGAAAAAAGGCGTACTGGTGGTCAGTTCGACTGGCAAGAAGCGGATGGTCTAGGAGCGACCGACATGAGCAGCCACACCCACTAGCGCGTAGGTCTACGGAATACACCGATGATCTACGCGCTCTTAATTTTGCGTAAAATCGTTACGCTTGATAGCGTCGCTCAATGGCTCGTCGCGCTACATATCGAGCCATCGAAGGAGAGCGTCCCCTTTTCTCAATCTCTTCACGAGCAAGTGCTTTTCGCTCTGCGCGCATCTGCCGCCTGCTGACGCTTCCTGTTGCCCGCTTTAAATCGGCAGCATATCCCTCTGGGTCAAACAGGCTCTTGATAATCGGCGCGCACTCAGGGTTCTTGTACGCATCGAACTGTTCTTGCGTGAGGTCTGACATGGTGTACTTCAACAAGCCTTCGGCATCTTCCTCGTCGGTGTCCATATCAACGATATCCGTACGGTTCGTAGCTATTACATGCGAACGCCGATCAATCTGGTACACGGATGGACATCCGGGCAGTCCAGCATTCACCCACTCTGTGATTACGACAATGTTAGATGTCAAAAAGAGGCTCGTTGGATCGTGATTCAAAAACCCTGCCTTGCGCACGACACCCGGTTCGGCGTCTAGGTCCACTCCAAACTCACCGTACTCGTCTAAGACACTACGGACTTTGTCGATCAGCTGCGCAGTAGGACTCTCGTCCTCGTGCGCCGTGGTGAGCTCATGATTTGTCATTTGAGTTATTTTATATGTTATATATTTTTTGTCTATAAACAGTAGCTACCGTGCCGTATCGCGCGCCTCGGCAGCATCATTCAACAACTGCAACTCATCAACATCTTGATAAAATATCATTCTTATATTATAACATGTTTGCAAGTAAAACTTTGGGCCCCAACGATCCGAGATAATCGCCACAAGCCGTGGCGTGGCGAGGATATTTAAGCCCGATAGTGATATCTGTCGGCGCGAGTTCCGCAGACACCCAAGATCGCTAGGGGTTGATTCATACCGCGTGGCGAAGCCGTCACGAGCTTTTTGATTCTTTTTGTCGACACAAAAAGAAGGCTCTTGGTTCTTGGAGCCACAAGAACAAACAAAAACCGCCCCTTTCGAGGCGGCTCATGTAAAATAGCGAGATGCTATTATCGGGCGAAGTGAGCGAACGCGCGGTTCGCCTCAGCCATCTTATGCGTATCTTCCTTCTTCTTGAAGGCAGCACCGGCTTCGTTGTATGCATCAACGATTTCTGCTGCGAGACGCTTTTCGTAAGGCATGCCGCTGCGTGCGCGTGCAGACTGGACGAGCCAGCTAAACGCGAAGTGCAATTGACGGTGACCTTGGATAGCGAAAGGAATCTGGTAGTTCGCACCGCCGACACGGCGAGATTTGACCTCGAAGTTTGGCGATACGTTCTTGAGAGCTTTTTCAAACACTTCCAGCGGTTCTTCACTGTTCAGTTTCTTGGCAGCCTGCTCGAGCGCGCTGTAAACAGCACGTTCAGCGACAAGCTTCTTGCCGTCAAGCATAGACTTGTTGATCAGGCGCTGTACGAGTACAGACTGGTATTTGCGGTCTGGTTTGAGCTCACGCTGGAGCTTTTTGGTGACTTTACGAGGCATTACTTGTCCTCCTTCTTCGCGCCGTACTTAGAGCGGCCCTGCTTGCGCTTGGAAACACCCTGGAGGTCCAAAGCACCACGAACAACGTGATAGCGCACACCTGGAAGGTCTGGTACGCGACCACCGCGTACAAGCACGACAGCGTGCTCTTGCAGGTTGTGGCCTTCGCCACCGATGTATGCCCAAACTTCTTGCTGGTTCGTCAGGCGCACACGTGCGACCTTGCGAAGAGCAGAGTTAGGCTTCTTGGGTGTCTTGGTGGTGACTTTGACACATACGCCGCGCTTGAGCGGGGCGTCCTGGTCGTAATAGCGCACTTTGAGTGCGTTGTGAATACGACCAAGTGCAGGTGACTTGGACTTTTTCTTTGCCGTCTGACGAGGCTTACGCACCAACTGATTGATAGTAGGCATGTATAAAAATACTCCTGTTATTTACTAATTGTCATCCGTGCGGGTCAGCAATCCCTCACGGTATCGCACACTACCCTGTAGTGATACGATGAAACTCTCTGCTATTGTAGCAAAAAACCTCGTGTTTGTCCAGAGGTGTGTCTTGCTCAGAAAGCATAAGGACGATACACTATAGATAATTGTAAAGTAACTATGAACGGAGTCATCACACATGGACGATAAGCCCACGGATACTAACCCTGACAACACGCCGGAAGCACCGGAAGCATCTGAGGCACCAGCGACCCAAGAACCATCAATAGACACTTCTGCTTCGTCTGTAGATTCGCATGAAACTTCAAATGTAAGCACCAGTAGCGAAACAGCGAACACAACTCAGTCATCGGCACCGTTCGAATTGCCTATACAAAGTCCTGAGCGCAGTAAAAAACCACTTATATGGTCAATCGTAGCGGGCGTCGTGATGCTGCTACTGGCCGGTACGGCATTGTACTTCCTGGTCCTCAATAAGCCTGCCGAGGAAACGCCCGTTGCCAACACCAGCCCGTCCCCTACTCCAGCACAAGAGCTTACCGCTGAATCACTTGTCAAGGAAGTTGCCTCTCAGTTGAAGGGCACTCCTGCCGAGATAGCCGAAAGGAGCGCGACAGGTGGCCAGCTAGAAAATGGACAACTCGCATATAGCGCACCAGCGTATCAACTGACCGACAAAAAGTTTAGCGTCTTCCCGCTGAAATCCTATGGCGCGGCTGCGACGGGAACAACAGATGTCGCTGATGCCGACTATCAGAAGGTTACTGATTTTCTCGCTGAGCAAACATTCAAACAGGTCGAAATGCAATCTGATGACCCAGACAATGCAGGTATCTATGCCTCAGACAAAATCGTCTGCTATGTCAGCAATAGTGAACCTCTCGCATCGAGCGAACACATAGTCGGTATCGGCTGTGCTGATGTGTCGAGTTTCGAAGAAGCTGCCACTGCGGTCGAGCCGTTTTATAACGCATACGCCGCAAGTGAGGATGTAAAGGCAAATCCTCAACTTGCTGAAGGAGTCGTGCTTGGTGAACCCAAGGTCAAAGACGGCGTAGAGGGACACAAACATGCAGAACTCACCCTTGCGAACGCTGTCGGTCTTTTCTATCAGGAACCCGGCAAAGAGTGGGTCTTCCTGATGGGGCTCCAGCAACAGCCGCTTTGTAGCCAGTTCGATACGGATGCTATCAAAAAGGCGTTTGCTGGCTACGCCTGTTATGACAGCATGACTCAAAAAGAATCTGTCGTAGCCGTATAATGAGCTCTCTTCACAAAAACACCCGTCCATACGGTCGGGTGTTTTTTGCTTCAAAGTCGAGTCCGCCGAAAGGAACTCACGTCCACTATAGGACAGGCTCGACTTTCGGCGGACATACCCGCATGCTACACGCGCTATGCCGTTGTGCCAGTTCCACGACGTGAGTGGCAGCCGCATGACTGCTTGTCACACGGAGCTGGCCATCGGGATGCGTTGATCTCTTGGTCTCGATGGATAATTTCTGCCATAGAGGCGTTTGCCTTTATGGTGGAACTCCGGACGGCTTTTACAGGCTGTCCGTTCATGTGCATCGCTCCTTGATTCATGCTGGAAAGTACATCCCTATGGTAACGCTGAACCCGCTATGATTCAAGATGAAAACAGCTGAAATATAAACAACAAACCCCGCATGCGCGGGGTTTGTATGCTTTGGCTGTTTGTTTTATTGAGCCAGCTCGAGGTCTTCGGTGATTTCACTTTCGAAATCCTCGACAGACTCTGCTGACTGATAGGACTCTGCACCTGTACCGACCGGAATCTTGCGGCCGATAATGACGTTCTCTTTGAGACCGTGCAGGTGGTCAGCGCGACCGCTGGTTGCAGCGTTGATGAGCACGCGAGTCGTATCCTGGAATGATGCGGCGGAGAGCCAGCTGTCGCTCCAGATAGAGACCTTGGTGATACCGAGCAGCAACTGCGTATAACGAACCAACTCTTTACCCTCTGCGGCCAGCTGTGCGTTCGCATCGACAACAGCAGCCTTGGAGACGATGTCGCCAGTCACAAACGAGCTTTCGCCTGGATCTTCAACCTGAACGCGGCTAAACATCTGTCGCACGATGATCTCGAGGTGCTTATCGGCAACGTCTTGACCCTGTGCAGCATAGATACGCAGAACTTCGTTGATGATGTAGCGTTGAGTCGCTTCAGTACCCTTCAATCGCATCAAATCGTGTAGATTAAGCGAACCGATAGTCAGGCGGTCACCAGCATTGACCTTGTCGCCAGATCGGACAACCAACTGAGTGTTGCCAGGAATCTCGTAGCGGACAGGTGCACCGGCATTGGCGGCCAGAACGATTGCATCTTTCGTGACCTTGACCTCGCCGTCAAACGGTGCGACGAGCGGCTTGGCTTCGCCTTCGGCAGTAGCCAGAACATCGCCTACCTTGACGTTAGAGCCAGACTTGACGCTGACCGTACGGCCTTCGAGCATCAACTTTTCGACATGACCGTCCTCGGGAGTGACCTGGACGACGTATTTCTTGCCATCTTCCCACACCTCAACCGTTCCTGTTACTTCCGTGACATACGCTTGACCCTTTGGTGTGCGCGCTTCGAACAGCTCTTCCACACGAGGCAGACCCTGCGTGATGTCACCACCAGCCACACCGGAGGCATGGAAGGTCTTTAGTGTCAGCTGGGTACCAGGCTCACCGACAGACTGCGCGGCAATAACGCCGACAGGCTGTGCGTTCGCGACCAGCAGACCAGAAGCCATGTCGATGCCGTAGCTCTTGCGAGGAATACCGTGCAGGTTCTTTGTCGACAGTACTGACTGGATAGTAACGCTCTCAATCTTTTCGTCAGCTTCAATCGCATCGGCCACCTTACGAGTGATGAGCTCGTCGGCCTTGATGTGACCAGGTACTTCCTTGGCCGTGTAGCGACCGTTCAAGCGGTTAGCAAAGCTGATCATGGTGTCTTCTGATTCAGAACGATAGATCGTAAAGCCTTCGTCGTCGCCAGCTTCGTCTTCTACAGTGAAGACATCTTGCGACACGTCGACCAGACGACGGGTTAGATAACCCGAGTCAGCGGTCTTGAGTGCGGTATCGATCAGACCCTTGCGTGCACCACGGGTTGCCACGAAAGCTTCCAGTGAGCTCAGACCAGCCTTGAATGACGAGCGAATCGGGAGCTCGATTTCGCGGTTGGTCGCGTCCACCATGATACCGATCATGGCACTTGCCAGCTTGACGTTACTAATGTCGCCACGAGCACCAGAGTTGACCATGACAGAAATACTGGTGTCCATAGTCTTGAGCTTTTCTTGCAGGAAGTCAGTTACCTTGCGGTCGACATTGCGCCATGCGGCGACAGTGAGGTTGTAACGCTCTTCGTCGGTCACCAGACCCTGGTCGAACTGCTCAGAGATGAGGGTTGTCTTTTCGTCACCTTCGGCGATGAACTCGGCGATCTCGTCAAAGTGCAGATAGTCTTCCTTACCGGTTGAAACGGCGGCAATCGTCGCGAAACGGAATGCCAGACCCTTCATACGGTCGGCGGTCTTTGCGGTCTCTTCGGCACCATACTGGTCAAAGATATTTGCAAGGACCTTTTTGAGCTGCTTCTTGCTCTGGATGTTGTTGTCGTATGGGTAATCCTCTGGCAGAATCTCGTTGAAGAAAACACGGCCAAGCGTCGTATTGCGAATTTCACCCTTTGCGTAAACACGAATTGGTGTTTGTAGCTGGATGACACCTTGGTCGTATGCCATTTCAGCTTCATAAACAGAACTGTATGCCTTTACCTTGTCGGTCTGAGCATCTGGCTTTTCGTATGTGAGGTAGTAGTTGCCGAGGACAACGTCCTGACCGATGTTGAGTACCGGTGCACCATCGGCTGGTTTCAGCAAGTTGTTCGTGGCAGACATGAGCTCGCGAGCTTCACGTTGTGCTTCTTTGCTGAGCGGAAGGTGAACAGCCATCTGGTCACCGTCGTAGTCGGCGTTGAAGCCGTTGGCCACGAGCGGGTGCAGCTGGATAGCCTTACCCTCTACCAGACGAGGCTGGAAGGCCTGGATAGACAGACGGTGAAGTGATGGAGCGCGGTTAAGCAAAACATATTTGCCTTCGATGACAGCATCGAGTGCGTCCCATACCAGCGCGTCACCTGCTTCGATCAGACGGGTTGCACTACGGATGTTGTGTGCGTGCTCACCGCGAATCAGCCAGCTGATGACAAATGGCTTGAACAGCTCGAGAGCCATTTGCTTTGGCAGACCACATTCGTGAATCTTGAGCTTTGGACCGACCACGATAACAGAACGGCCAGAGTAGTCGACGCGCTTACCAAGCAGGTTCTGGCGGAAGCGACCTTGCTTACCCTTCAGCATATCGCTGATAGATTTCAGACGGCGGCGACCACCGGTCGCGTTAACAGCACGACCGCCACGGGCAGCACTGTTGTCAATCAATGCATCGACCGCTTCTTGCAGCATGCGCATTTCGTTGCGGCGGATAACTTCCGGCGCGTTGAGGTCGATCAGCTTCTTGAGACGGTTGTTACGGTTGATCACACGACGATAAAGGTCGTTGAGGTCGCTGGTCGCGAAACGACCACCGGTCAACTGAACCATTGGACGAAGATCTGGTGGGATCACCGGCAGAACAGTCAATGTGAGGCTACTCGGCTTGATGCCTGCGGCGTGCATACCCTCAAGCACCTTGAGACGCTTGAGCAGCTTCTTTTCGCGCTGTCCCTTGGCACCAGCGACTTCCTCGGTCAGCTCAGCGATAAGCTTCGGCAGATCGATTTCGTCCAGAAGTGCCTTGAGTGCGGTACCGCCCATACCAACCGTGACGAGCTCTTCGTACTCTTCAGGCAGGTTGCGGTAATCAGTTTCATTCATCAACGCACCCCTGACCAAGCTGTCGAGCTGAGTTTTCTTCGCATTATACGATTCGTTCAGCTCTTCGGTTTCCTTGCTCATAGCTTCGGCGAGGGCTTTGACATCCGCACCCTCAGCTTCAGCTTCTTTTTCGTAACGCATCTTGATAGCCACGCGACCAGCTTCGGTCTCTGCTTCCAGATCAGCGAGCATTTTTTCACGCTTTTCTTCGTTGACGCTCAAGATGATGTAGCTCGCAAAGTATGCCACACGCTCAAGATTACGCACCGTAATACCGAGCAGTAGACTCATAGCACTTGGTGTACCGCGCATAAACCAGATGTGCGCGACAGGTGCTGCCAGGTTAATATGGCCCATGCGTTCACGACGAACGATGGCTTTTGTGACGAGCTCGCCGTTCTTGTCGACGGCTGCTTCGCGTGAACGGACGCCCTTTAATTTGCTGTCATGCGGGTTGATATCTTTGACTGGTCCAAAGATACGCTCACAGAACAGGCCGTCGCGTTCAGGTTTTTGTGTACGATAGTTGATCGTTTCCGGTTTGGTGACTTCGCCGTAACTCCATTTCAGGATATCGTCGGGACTGGCAACAGCGAGGCGCACAGCGTCAAAGTCAGCGATTCCGGTGCCTGCAACAACACGTGACATGGCTATACCTCCTCCTTTATTTCTTCTACTTCATCGATGTCCTGGACACTCAGTCCGTCTTCATCGAGATCGATTTCATCTGCTTCATCCAAAACGGTTTCAGCAATATCGTCATCCGCTACGAGAGCGGCAGGTACCGTCTTGTCCTCTGGACCAGCCTCGGCAATCACCTCTTCGGCATCGACGACAGCATGTCCTTCCTCTGTCTCATCCAGCAGATCGACACGAAGGCCGAGCCCCTGGAGTTCCTTCACAAGAACGTTGAACGATTCAGGCAGTTTCGGACCGACAATTGGTTCGTTTTTGATGATCGACTCATATGCTTTCGCACGGCCGTATACGTCGTCGGACTTGATGGTAAGCATTTCCTGCAATGTGGTAGCAGCACCGTAAGCTTCAAGTGCCCATACCTCCATCTCTCCGAATCGCTGACCACCGTTTTGTGCCTTACCACCGAGTGGTTGCTGGGTGACCATAGTGTATGGACCGGTCGAGCGAGCGTGGATCTTGTCGCTTACCATGTGGTGTAGCTTGATCATGTGCATCACACCAACAGTCGTTCGCTCTTCGAACGGTTCGCCTGTGCGTCCATCAAACAGTTGGCTCTTACCATCGGCACTGAGACCGGCTTTTTCCAGTTCACCACTGATGATCTCGTTTGGCACTCCATTGAATGGAGGAGTCGCGACTTTGTAACCAAGCGCGCGTGCCGCCATACCAAGATGAGTCTCAAACAACTGACCGATATTCATACGCGACGGGACACCGAGCGGGTTCAAAACGACATCTACAGGTGTACCGTCTTCCATGAATGGCATGTCTTCGGCAGGAAGGATGCGTGCAACGACGCCCTTGTTTCCGTGACGACCAGCCAGCTTGTCACCGACACTGATCTTGCGCAGCTGGGCTACGAAGATTTGAATCTGCTTGAGTACACCAGCTTTGAGTTCATGACCGTTTTCTCGACTAAAGATTTTGACACCGACGACCTTGCCGCCGCCTGCGTTGTTCATGCGCTGTGAGGTGTCGCGAACATCCTTGGCCTTTTCACCAAAGATTGCGCGGAGCAGACGCTCCTCAGAACTGAGCTCGGTTTCACCCTTTGGCGTAATCTTGCCGACAAGTACATCGCCGGCTTTGACTTCTGAACCGATTTGCACGATGCCATCTTCATCCAGGTGGCGCAGTGACTCTTCGGATACGTTTGGTATGTCACGCGTCACCTGCTCAGGACCGAGTTTGGTTTCACGAACTTCTACCATGTAATCCTTGATATTGATGCTTGTGAGCGTGTCATCCTTGACCAGACGGTCAGACAGCACTATAGCGTCGTCCATGTTGTAACCGCCCCAAGGCATGAATGCAACGAGGAGGTCCTTACCGAGTGCCAGCTCGCCGTCAGCGACGGATGCGCCCTCGATGAGCGTGTCGCCCTTTTTGACTTTGTCGCCACGAGCAACACGCGTCTTGTGGTTGATTGAGCGGTCATCGTTGCTTTTCGCAAAGTGAATCAACTCGTATTTCTTGACACCGTCGGCGTATTTGACGTGAATCTCGTCAGCGTCAGCGCGTACGACCTCACCTGCACCTTCCGCAACAATCAGCTGGCTGGTGTTTTTGGCAACTTCGGCCTCGATACCAGTACCGACGGTTGGAGCTTCAGGAGTCAGCAGAGGAACTGCTTGCTTCTGCATGTTTGAACCGGTCAATGATCGGTCGATACGGTTCTTCTCGATAAATGGAACCAGGCTGGCAGGAGCACCGAGAATCTGCTTGTGTGCAGCATCCATGAAGGTCACTTCGGAAACATCGACTTGCTCAGGCAATAGTCCGTTACGAGCACTTACGCGATCAGCCACGAACTTACCATCTTTGTCGAGCTCAGCACCAGCATCGGCAATAACTTCCGTTACTTCCTGGCTGGCATCCAGATAAACGACCTCGTCTGTGACTTTGCCGTTTTTGACACGCAGATATGGCGTTTCGATGAAACCGTATTCATTGATACGAGCATATGTAGCGAGGTTCAACACCAGACCGATGTTGGCACCTTCAGGCGTCTCGACAGAGCAAAGACGACCGTAGTGAGTCGGGTGAGCGTCGCGGACATCGAATCCGGCACGTTCACGAGAGAGACCACCAGGACCCATCGAAGAGAGGCGTCGCTTGTGGCTCAGCTCTGCGAGCGGGTTGGTTTCGTCCATAAGCTGTGACAGCTGGCTACTTGCAAAGAATTCGCGGACAGCAGCCACGACCGGACGTGCATTGATCAACTGACCGGGTGTCACTGTCTCGATGTCGCTCATGCTCATACGATCCATGGCATTTCGCTGCATACGGAGCATACCGACGCGGAACTGGCGGGCTACCAGTTCGCCAACAAGCTTGACGCGGCGATTGTTCAAGGCATCAATGTCGTCCGGCTCTTCCTGTGTATTGTTCAGTCGGATGAGTTCACGAATAATCGCGATTAGGTCACTCATCTGGAAGACACGGTTTTCGGCAGTGTTTGCAACGTCCAGACCAAGACGCTGATTCATCTTGTAACGGCCGACACGGCTATAGTCGAAGCGTTTAAAGTCAAAGAACATGCGCTCGATCATGGTGCGGGCATTGTCGACGGTCGCCAGGTCGCCCGGACGGAGACGACGGTACACTTCAATCAGAGCTTCATTGCTACCACGTGAAGGGTCCTTTTCGAGCGTAGCCTCAATGTATTTCACATCGCCATTGTCGACGTCTTCGAACATCTTCTTGATTTCGCTGACCTTGCTATGGCCAAGTGCACGCAACAGCGTGGTGACCGGCAGCTTACGGCGGCGATCGATCTTAACGTAAATCGCACCGCCAGGAGCGGTCTCGAACTCAAGCCATGCACCACGACCTGGAATGAGCTTGGCACCGTAGACGTTACGACCAGCAACGTTGTCGGCCGTAAAGAATACACCGGCACTACGGATCAACTGGCTCACAACCACGCGTTCCGTACCATTGATAATAAACGTGCCACGGTCGGTCATCCATGGATAGTCACCTAGATAAATTTCCGACTCTTTGACCTCGCCGGTGACCTTGTTTGTCAGCTCGACAGTCGCATGAAGCGGCGCGTCAAACGTCAGGTTGTTTTCTTTTGCGTGTTGTTCTGTCTGTTTAGGATCGTCAAAGTGGTACTTGCCGAATCGCAGTTCCAGCTTTTGCCCTGTGTAGTCCTCAATGGGATTCAACTCGGTAAATATTTCGCTCAGGCCAGTTTCGACGAATTCACGCCAACTGTCCTTTTGATGAGCGATGAGATTAGGGAGTGGTAACGCCGTGTCGTCCTGCGTAAAAAACACGCGACCACTACTCTTCGTAGCTTTCGCCATTCATTCCTCGCTTTTATGATGATTAGTTAGTGATCTGGCCCGAAGATTCACTAGGCTTGGCTCGTCTCTTTTCCGCCACAAAAACGAGACAATAGAATACCAAGCTATTCTGCTTCTTGATATCCATTGTGACTGCTTTTTGTCAAATAGTCAAGAGATTATACCATAAAAATACGCCCGGTGTGTCCGAGCGTATTTTTGGTTTGTTCGTAACTATTCTCGAGTTATAAACGCCGCAGCGAGTTTACCTGTCGCATCGATAGAGGTTGACAAGAAAGCTGCATCTTCCTGTAGGAATGTTGAATTGCGGGTGGCTACCAGTTTAATAGCTTTTGCTATATCCTTGGCATCTTGCGTAATCACACCTGACACCAGCTTAGCGTGTGCCGTAGCAATTGTTGCTGCTAGCGTCTTGACGACTGTCTTGCCGCTACAATTCTTTTTAGCGGTGTTTAGTGCCGTCCTGATGGTACCGATCAGTGTGTCGACCAGTGTTGTCAGAGCGCGTTGGTGGGCCTTTACAAGTGCCAACATATCCTCTCGGTATGCGGCGCGGGCTGCATCTATATTTGTCTGAAGATTATGCAATGCATTGAGCATCGTGTCCTTGTATTCGTTTAATGCGGCCGTCCTGACTTCGGTCTTCTTGACGAAGATTCCTGGACGGTTCTGGAATGCGTTCAACGTGGCTACGAAGGCACTTTCTCCTACATTTCGCAGTGCGGATACTGCCATGTCTTCCAACTTCCATGCCGTTTGCATGACATTCAGCTCAAGTTCGAATGTTTTTTCCATAGCTGTCTTGCTGGCACGTAGCGTGGTGATACTTGTACTGGCAAATAAGCTGATAGCGTTACATTTAATGGTGTTGACGATAGACAGAGCCTGTAGCGGCTGCGAGACAAGTGCCGTGAACGCGAGTGCCAATGCCAACGCGAAGGGCACTAGACGCAAAGTGAGGCTACTAGTCCTTAAGTTGTTGAACTTCATTGAGAACCTCCGTTCCTACGCTCGATGCTGCAGCTGATGACCCTTTGATGTGTTTCGTGTCATCGTTCTGCTTCAACGCTTCTTCTTGTTTTTTAATGTTGTTCCTTAGATCTTCTGCGATCTGCTCCTCTGGAGTCAGCTCTTTTTTCTGGCTGGTGCTAGTGTCGTCAACAGCTTTTTGATCATTCTGCTTCTTGTCGTATAGTACCCAGCCACCTACAGCAGCTGCCACCACCACGACCAGCACGACCAGGCCAACGACGAGCTTTTTACGTGTTGCTTTGGATCCGCTGGAGCTCGATGCCAAATGGCTTGTATCAGGCTTGGAGCTGCCGGAATCCTTTTTCTCGTGTGAATCCATACACTTCCCTTTACGTTTACGCTTATATGTCAGCATTATAGTAAAGATGTTGTAGTTTTGTAAATACCTTTTATGCTTTTAGCAAAGAGATTTGCGGCACAAAAAATAAGAGCCGCTTTTGGGCTCTTATTTTCCTGCAATACACTCGTTATGCTTTTGTGATAACTTGATCGGCCAAGCCGTATTCCACTGCTTCTTTGGCACCCATCCAAAAGTCACGATCGGTGTCTTTCTCGATTCTACTGAGCTTCTGGCCAGTATTCTTCGCCAGCAGTTCATTAAGTCGATGTTTCAGGTAAAGACCTTCCCGCAGCGTAATCTCCTGATCGGATATCTTGCCTTGGGTACCACTCGACGGCTGATGGATCATTAGACGGCTGTTCGGCAAGACGAAGCGTTTGCCCTTGGTGCCGCTCGAGAGCAAAAACGCACCCATGCTTGCTTGCACTCCGATACCTATTGTCTGTACGTCTGGAGCAATGTATTGGATAGTGTCATAAATAGCAAACCCGTCATACACACTGCCGCCAGGACTGTTGATATATAGCTTGATGTCCTTTTTCGAATCTTCGTATGCCAAGTGCAGCAACTGCGCCACGACCAGATTGGCAGTGTGCTCGTTGACGTCTTCACCCAGAAAGACGATGCGCTCATTGAGCAAACGACTGTAGATGTCGAACGCTCGTTCACCGTCACTCGTCCGCTCTATGACGGTGGGGACTAGATAATTGGAAGGTTTAGCAATACTCATATATGCAAAGTATAACGCAGTATTAGCACTCTAGTCAAGTGAGTGCTAACAACAAAGGGGGGCTCCGCCCTCCGTGTGTCTCTAGAAGTAAATTCCAGAGACACGCTCCTCCGGCTAAAGCCGATGCTACGCATCGTTGCTTGCAGCTTGGTACTAAGAGTTGAGTTCGACGAGACGGTCGATAGTTTTGTCGGTCAACAGTCGATTCGCGATGTCGCGCTGGAGTTCTGGAGTCGTAAAGTCCTGACCTGACTTATCGCCATACTGCTGCTGGTATTGATTGATTTTGGCAGCTAATTCTTCATCTGTGGCGGTGATTTTTTCTGCCTTGCTTAACTCCGAAAGTACAAGTCCGGCTTTGACACGACGCACAGCAGCGTCACGCACTTCACCTGCCTGCCACTCTTCATATGTCAGCTTTTTGTTACCCAAGTAGTTGTCGAGTGTCAGACCCTGATAGGCCAGGTTTTGCGTCATATCCTGTTCGATAGATCGTGCCTGGTCACTTACAAGAATTTCCGGTACTGGTACTGTGCTCACCTCGGCCAGCTTGCCAATCAATTCGTCTTTGAACTTATCTTCTGCTTCACGCTCACGCGCAGCAGTCAGTTCACGCTTAATGTCGTCTTTGAGTTCTTTGACCGTCTTGAACGGACCGGCTTTGGCAGCAAATTTATCGTCAAGTTCTGGCAGGACAACTTCTTTGACTGTCTTCAGTTTGACGGAAAATACAACCTTTTGCCCGGCCAGAGATTCGGCATAGTAATCCTTGGGAAATGTCAGCGGCACGTCGAACTCATCACCAGCCTTATGACCCACCACAGCTTCTTCGAACCCTGGGATGAACTGGTTTGAGCCAAGCGCGAGCGTGTAGTTCGTCGCTGAGCCGCCGTCAAATGCCACGCCATCACGCTTGCCCGTGAAATCAATCACAACCTCATCATCAGTCTTTGCTGCACGTTTGACTTCTTTGCGCTCAGCAAAACCGCGACGCATACGTTCTATGACGTCATCGATGTCAGCGGCGGTTACTTTACCAACCGTTTTTTTGACGCCGAGCTTCTTGTACGCACCAAGTTTTACGACAGGCATCACCTCAGCCTCAGCAACAAATTCCAGCTCTTGACCAGGAACATACTTCTTGATTTCAACTTCGGGACGGTCAAGTGCCTGAATTTTTTGTTCGGTAAACGCCACGGAGACGGCCTTACTAAGCGCGTCATCGAGCGTCTGCTGCATCAATGCATTTTGGTCAACATATTTCGCGGCAACACTTACTGGCACCTTGCCCTTGCGAAAGCCAGGGGCTTTGACGGTACGAGCGAGTTTTGTCAATGCAACCTGTTGTGCATCGTCAAGTTCTTGCTTGCCGACGGTGATTGTCACGGAAACTTTGGTATCGGATAGGTTCTTAATGGTGGTTTTCATACTCGGACTACTATAACAGATACACAAAAAGATAGCGACCTCTAGCACTATCTAGCAAGGGGGAGACCCCGGCTCGCCCAGGTGCAGACGAGCCGGGGGTGTTCCCCAGCGGAGTCAGTAGCGATAGTGTGTGCAACCGCCACAATCATCCCTCCAGTGATGGTCACGATCATTAATCGTCGTGTACCTCCACCAAGGGAATCCCCAGCACTCTATGCCGCCGCTCCAATGGCGGCCATAGCACTGGATATTGTTGTTACCGTCGAATCCAAACCATACATCCTGATAGCGACCGCCGAATCTGGCATCCCACACAGGACGATCCTGGCGACATGCCTGCATCGCTGCGTTATGGTCTACCCAGACTCGCTCTCCATAAGGATGAGCGGAAGCGACCGCCGGAGTGGTTACAGTGGAAACGACGAGCGGCACCGCTGCCACTCCTGCCCCGCTGAGGAGCGCGACGCTTGCGACCGCTGTTTTGGCCGCGACAGACTTGACGTCCATCCCAAACCCCCTTTCGGGTAGTGCTCAGAAGCGTACAAGTGTATAATAGCCATTTTTCTCTGTGAAAACTGTAAAATATCTAGCACAAAAAAGTGCCGTCATGGAAAACTCCGCGCCCGTCGCTAGGACGAGACGCGGAGTGGTTCCGGGTAGGTCATGGTTATGGTGGCGGCGGTGGGAAGACTCGATAACAGTTACGTCCTCCGAACCCAAAAACGTACACGGCGTCGCAGTGAATATAGCTGCCATCCGCCTGCGGTGGATAGTCACACGACTTCCACTGAGTCGTCGGTACGATGCCCGACGTACAAAAGTCAGCACTCGCCGGTGGTGCCTGACTCAGAGCGACGACACCGCCACACATTAACACGCCTACTCCAAGAACACCCGGAGCTACGGTCTTCACCGCACTTTTTGGGAGCATATCCTGACCTCCTTTGGGATTGATATACTCTGGGCATTTTTATAGTAGATGTTTTTTAACTTTGTGTCTGTGAAATATTAGATATCCAAATCGATATCTGCCGCATCTGAGTGGTGGCGACGATCTTTCACGTAGCTGATGATACGTTCAAGGCTCAGCTTTTGCTCCATTGACGTCGATGTTTCCTTGAGTGTGTACAGCTTTTCGCGAACTTCCTCTGCTCCTACAAACAATATATAAGGAATTTCCTTTTTCAGAGCACTTTTGAGCTGTTTGTCGAGCTTGCGTCCGCTGATATCGACTTCGACCGCAACGCCTTCGGCGCGAAGCTGTCGAGCAACGTCGAGTGCCGCTGGCATGCTATCGTCGACCACGATGATGATCGCTTCGGTCGTAGTAGAAAGTTTTGGCAACAAATCATGGGATCGAAGGAATAGCTCGGTCGTGGAGAGTCCCGGAGCAAATCCAACCGTAGGAATGGGGTCAGCACCAAACAGACCGACCAGACCATCATAGCGACCACCACCGAACATGGCGCGGTTGTTGTCTGGATGCAAATCAAATACTTCAAACACCATGCCCGTGTAATAGTCAAGACCTCGCATAAGCGTCACGTCAAATCGAGTGTTGGTCACGCCGGCCTCTTCGAGCAGTTCAAACAACCGCTCCAGTTCCTGGACTGCCGCAGATTCATGCAACTCCGCAGGCAGATCAGCAACCGTTTTGGCCTGAACCAAATGGCTTAGCTTTCTCATGCCTTCCTCTACCTGCTCATTGCCAAATATCTCGGCTGCCTGCTGCGCGAATTCGTCCGAAGAAATTTTTTCTTTGCGATCGAAAAGTTTGATCATAAGTTGCGACCCAACCCCATCGAGACCAAAATACTCGGACATCATATGGTTGATAAGATCGCGGTTGTTGATACGGATAACATACATGTCGTCGCGCGCTCCGAACGCTCGCATGATTTCATGAGCAAGCGTGATTACCTCGGTATCGGCCAGCACGCCTTCGACACCAAATAGGTCGGCATTCAACTGCCAGAACTCGCGCTCACGACCACGCTGCGGACGCTCATAGCGCATGAAGTTGGCAATGCTGTAAAGTCGAGCAGGATACGGCATCTCCTGACGCTTCGCCGCTACCATACGGCTGATGCTGGGCGTCATCTCGGGGCGGATCGCCACTGTACGATCACCTCGGTCCGTGAAGCTATATGTTTGCTCATTTGCCAGTTCCTGTCCGGATTTGGCGGTGTAGACCTCTAGAGGCTCCAGAAGCGGCGCGCCGTATTCCTGATAACCGTACAGTTCGACAACCTTGCGCCATGTGTCAAAGATGTAATTTTGCACTCGTTTGTCTTCGGGATAATAGTCCCGCGTGCCTTTATAACCTAGAGGAGAGAGCGTACTCATAACCAGATTATAATAGCATTTTTATCTGTTTGACACCAGTTAGCGTCGGAAGATGGTATCAAGCAGCTCTTTGCGAGACGATGCGTAGGCCGCTCCGGCTGCCACCAGACTACCCATGCCTATCGTACCGATAATCGCATCTTCAGGACCAGTCTTTGGCAGTTCTGTAACCGGATATTTTCCTCCAGACGTCGCTGGTGCGGCAGCCGGTGCAGCGGCAGCTGTGGCGGCGGACGCCTTGGCCTGTTTCACTGTGACTTTTGCGGTCGCAGTAGCGTTCGCAGACGAGTTATTGTGGTTCACGTTGGTATTCTGATTGGAGTTATCGTTCGTTGATGACCCGCCACCGTAATTGTCGTGATGATCCTTGTCTCCATGGTATCCATAGTCGTTATCATCCTTGGTGTTGTCGTCACAAGCACATGGTGTATGACTTGGCGTCGGACGAGGCTTACAGTGATGGTTGCCGTAGCGTGAGCAATCATGATGATGCTTATGCTTTTTTACGGTAACTGTCTGGGTACAGTCATTGCTTGTCGTCCACTTATACTGCCCGTGCACTCGCAGCTTCACCCATGCGCGAGCCGTGAAAGTTCCGTTGCGGTTATAAGTGTGAGTTATGCTACTTGATCCGTCTCGCACAACACCGTCGCCGAATTCATAGCGATAACCTACGATAGACGCTGCACCGCTCGCACTCGCTCTCGTTGTGAGGCGTACTTGACGATCACCTATTTTCGTCACCCTTAGATAGTCGCATGAATAGTGAGCTTTTGGTTTGTGGGTAGGCTTTGGCTTGTGTCCGCAATTATGGTGACACTTTTTGCGATCGGTGTCTTTTACCGGATAGCCGCCATGCTTGTAGTAGTCTTTATCCTTTTGATAATCGTATTTTTGATGATACTTGTCCCCTACAGGATAGCCGCCGTTTTTGTAATAATCGTTTGAATAATTGTTGTGCTGAGCAGGATAGCCGCCGTTTTTGTAGTAGTCACCGGAGTAGTAAGAGGTGTTCCTTTCTACCGGATAGCCTCCATTCTGATAATAATCGGCGGCGCGCACATCACCTCCGGCGCGCGACAGCGACCCGACCACAAGTATGGCCGCGAGAATCAGTACGAAACCAGCCGCCACGATGATCCAGTTTGATAGCATATATTTGAAATGATTTGCCACCCTGCGTATTCCTGACATAGCTTTCCCTCCGATTACATGTTTATATTCTGACCAAAAACCGAGAGAAGTGATGTGAAATAACTTACAGTGCGTTTTGCTGCAGCCATGCATACATGGCGATACCGGCCGCCACGCCGACGTTGAGAGAGCGAGTGCTGCCAAACTGCTCAATCGCCACTACAGCTCGACATATCTTTGTCATTTCCTGGCTTAGCCCCGCACCTTCACTACCAAATACCAGCACCGCATCGCTAGGAAAGGTGAATCTGCCAAGCGGTGTACTGCCTTCGATATTATCAATGCCAATGATCGTACTGGAAACGACAGCTTTCTCGAACTCTTCAACGTTTGAGTGATATTGCACGTTCATATATAGGTCCGTTGCCATAGCACCGCGCTTATTCCATTGGCGACGACCGACAATGTGTATGGTGTCCACATTGAATGCATTGGCCGTGCGCACGATCGTGCCCATATTGAAGTCCCGCTCCAGATTTTCAATCGCTATCTGTAGCGGTTGTCGACGTTTGTCGAGCTGCGCTTTTATGTCACCGACCGACATTCCTCGAAACTCATCAGTCACATTGCGCTTATCGTTCTCGGCTGTCAGCTCATCTTGCATACCTCCAGTCTAGCAGTGAGGCTCGGGACTTGGTATACTTTTACTAGCTACAAGGAGAACGCATGGCCAAGAAACCCGCTCGCCAAAAATACGAAAACAACCCGTTTTTTATCGCCACTAGCGGTATTACACTGTTTGCTAACATGGCAAACGGCGTGTTTGTCGTACTTCTCGCACTCTCGGTCTTCGGTCTCTTTACCCGCTCTTCTGTACCCGAACCTACAAAAGAAAGTGTCAACGATACTGTAGCGATGATTAGCACCTGGAGTCTCAATGACTGGATGCTCGCACTTGGCGCAGGCTTCATCATCGGACTGGCGGTAGCTATGGTTTTGGCACTCCTCGGAGGAGTATCGTCATATACATCCGCTCAGCTGGCTCGCGGTAAAAAAGCACCGCTCCACACCGCGTTTAGCCAAGCGTTCGAGCATTTGTGGAGCTATCTTTGGCTGCAGCTCCTTATACTTATCAAAGTACTGCTTTGGTCACTTCTGTTCGTTATCCCTGGCGTCATCATGGCTATCCGCTACAGCCTGGCGGGCGTAGCCTTTTACGACGAGCAGAAAAACTTACGCGGAAACGCCGCTATCAAAGAAAGCTTGCGTCTCACCCGCGGCGGATGGATTACGACATATGCGGGCACGGCTTTGTTTAGCTTCCTCACCCTCGGTGCAATAAACAGTATCGTCGCAACCGGTGCCAATGCTGTCCTTTACCGTCAGTTTGAGCAGGTCGGCAACAAAAAACCGGAAGCTCACTGGCTGTCATGGCTGACGCTTATCCTGCCATTTGCAACGCTCGGAGCGTTGCTCTTGCTCGCTATCAGCATTGCTCTAGCGACCAACTCGCTCGACATGCTCATACCCTAGTAGTTGCGCATCGACCCCTGATAGGTTATAATTTCCGAAGGCGTAGAAGCACATTGTATCCGTATTCCATGCAAATGTGGCGGATGCGTGAACGTAAATATGAGTAGATATGCGCGTCATGAGCAAGGGTCCGTAACGACGATAAACTAAAGCCCTCTACCGAGCCGCAAGACGAGCTTTAGGGGGTGGAGCGAGTTTTTCGAATTCATTTCGAAAACGAAGCGGAGGGGAGAACCCCTCCTGAAAATATGCGCAGATGTGGCGGAATTGGTAGACGCGCTAGCTTCAGGTGCTAGTGCCCGCAAGGGCGTGGAGGTTCAAGTCCTCTCATCTGTACCAAAATAAAATGTCGATCGAATGATCGGCTTTTTATTTTGGTACCGACAGACTCGAACCTCCACGAAAATTTGCCATAGCAAATTTTGGCACTGGAGGGTCGCAACGTTTAGTGAAATTCTGGAAAAGTTTACTTTTACCAGAATAAGCAAACGGCGGAGGCTTTAGCCGATAGCTCCTCTCATCTGTACCAAAAAGTTGAGATCTCTCCGGAGGTCTTTTCTTTATGTCGTCACCTTCACGAAGCTACCGGTCCCCTGGTGCGTCTCATAAAACTTAGCCACCCTATAGCATCGTCTTCTCTCCGGAAGTAACGTATTTCACTCTTGCGACCGGACATCGAGGTCAGTACACGTGAGACTTTTTCACCCTCAGGTTCCTTGCCGGATGTCACGAATGCCATTTTCCAAAACGGAAGTATGGTCCGCGCGTGCATCTCGACCAATCTGGCGGGCTGCTCGTATGGACCCATGTCACGTATATCAGCGAGAAGTCGCACCGGACGGTCATTGCGCACCAGTATAGCCATAATTTTCATAATCCGTTCGATTGTGTGCTGCAGCTGAGCTACCGTTTGCTTACCGTGGTACACGGCATGAATAACACCTTGCCCATCGAGAAACACTTCATTGGTGGTCTTGCGTGTCGATCGATCCATACCATCATTATGCCCCCGGGCAATTCAGTGGACTGTGAAGAATCTTACGTCTACTAGTCACCTTCAACGTAGTTGACGAAATCAGTTCCTTCGAAATCAGTCCGTAGACTATCGACGAGTTTTTTCAGCTCGATATTCTGCTTGACGCCAGTATTCATAATCCCCATTGGGTCGAAGATATCGCGAATATCGGTAAACATCTGTACGACTTCTTTGTCGATCTCTTTGTATGCAAAAACTGCTTTCAGCCTGCCTTCACCAGCTTCGCCAATAAGGTGTCCGCCATGCGATGCGACCAAAGCTGACCACTCTGCCAGTAACTTCAGCACCTTGTGTCTGTCGGCTGGTTTGCTCATGTCGAGCAGCAACCGTGCGCGATACACGCCCTGCGTGGCATGACCCGTCAAAGGCAACTCTACATGGTACTTGGTCTCTAGCTTTTCCAACGACTTAGAGAAGTCTTCCAGCCTCTCTGATGGTACATATGCCCCACTGAGAACACCCGGATCGCTCATGTTGCCTTTCTCAGGGATAAGCGTGGTTGTTGACAGATTTTCCAAAAGTCGTATATCGGCCGCCCTGGCTTCATCCTCCTCCAAAACCACATATGCGGGCTTGTTTGCATAGAACGATGCTATCTTCTTGCCCGCCTTTTTCTTGGCGCGTCCGCTTGGGTCGTCAAACTCTACTATGACAACTGCGGCGACCTTATCCTGGTCAAGTGCTTCGCTATAAAACGCATAATGATTACCATTGTCGACCGCCTGCTGGATGATGCGGGCATCAATATACTCCAGTACAGATGGGTGCATTTGACCTATGAAATCAAGCGCGTCGCGCGCGGATTCATGATCCGGAAACGCGATAGCACCCACGAGCGGACGAGCCGGTAGCTGCTCTGCACGAAGAATAATCTCTGAAATAATTCCTAGTGTTCCTTGGCTTCCTACAAAAAGCGGCGTCAAATCAACCGATCCATCGCGACGCTTGACGTCGATGATGTTGTAACCGACGTTGTCGCGTACTTCCACGGCGATGGAATCAATCAGCTGATCATTGTCAGCTATCAGATTGTCAATATTTCGATAAATTTCGCCTTCGAAAGTTTGCAGACCTTTCTTTTTGCCCAGTTCGCGTTTGCTTATCCTGCCTGTTTGCAATATTTCGCCATTGCTCAACACGACTTCCAGCTGCTTAACATACTGCGATATGGAACCGTACTTAGCCGACAGAATGCCGCTGGCGTTGTTGGCGATAGCACCGCCCACCGTACTGAACGCATGAGACGCCGGATATGCGGGTATGTACAAACCATGCAGACGCAACGCTTGGTTGAGAGCCTTGAAGGTTACGCCAGGCTGCACACGCACCAATCTCTGCTTGGCATCGACTTCAAAAATCGTGTCCATATGGGCGGTCATATTGACCACTACACCCGAGCCGATAGCTGCGCCTGTCTGATCGCTACCTCCACCGCGAGCGGTAATGGGCAACTTGTGGCCCTTCTCGGATAACTGCCACGAAAAACGTGCGATTTTGCGTAAATCGCTGGTGAGACGTGGATACACCACCATGTCCGGCATAACCTTCAAGACGCTGCCATCCGTCGCAAAACGACGCCGCACCGCCTCTTTGATAGTGACTTCCCCTGACAAGTGTTCGTTCAGATACTGCGAAACTTTACTCATTTGCAACTATAATAGCACAAGCGTGAAGGAGAGAGAACAAAGGTGACGAAATATAGATTATAGACGGAATAACTGGTATAATTCTAAACGTATCTCAAAGTATGCGCGAGTGGTGGCTGCGTGAAACGTACGTCATACGTAGACACGCAGCGGGAGTCCGCGATAGACTTTAAACTACTAGGTACATTATAATTTGTTATGTATGCGCAAGTGGTGGCTGCGTGAAACGCAAATAATCGTAGACACGCAGCGTGTTGTCCGTAATCGACACAAAACTAACAGGCACATTGCAGTTTGTATATATGCGCGAGTGGTGGAATTGGTAGACACGCTAGCCTTAGGAGCTAGTGCCGCAAGGCGTGAAGGTTCAAGTCCTTTCTCGCGTACCATAAAGTCTAGATCTCTTTGGAGGTCTTTTCTTTTTGTAGGACTTTCATCTTACCATCTTGAACCTTCACGACTTTTACTACGTAAAAGGTGAACATAGCGCCCTTCGGGCTTCTTCGCCAAGTCCTTTCTCGCGTACCATAAAGTCTAGATCTCTTTGGAGGTCTTTTCTTTT
>CAZAUF010000001.1:193932-235287 GCA_964488555.1 uncultured Candidatus Saccharibacteria bacterium
TGCCATTATGAGCAAACGACGGAGGCTTTAGTCGATAGTCCTTTTCTCTATTGCGGCTATCTTGCGCTCGGTCTATACACCATCGTGACGCGACCGTTCTCTTCGCTGGTCACTTCATAGCCAAACATATCGTACAGATGTCTGGCGGCATCGTTATTTGCGCCAGTCTCGAGCCAGACGGACGGATTGCCCTTTAGCTGTGCGAAATCCTGATGCGCAGCTTTCATGAATGCTTGTGAAAGTTTTTTGCCACGTGCTTCCTCGTACATGCGGATAGCAAATGTGTACTCGGCACCTATATCGGCTCGCGGACGAACACCGTACCAGATAACTCCGGCAAGCGACTCTCCGTGTAATGAATAAACTGTTCTTTGCCCCTCGTCGTACCACCTATTGGCAGCAGCGACGTCTCTAAAGCGTCGTGATGCATCACCTGGCGTATCTCTCAAGATACGCTCATCGTGTGAATGGACAGTCAAATCGTTTGCCAATGCCTGGTCCCATCCTCGATACAGAGTAAAGGAATGTCTCTCTAGCTCTGTTGTATGCTCATTCTCGATACGGATCAATTCGCTCATATCTCTATACTAAAAAGACGCCTATCGGCGCCCACTTTACTCCTCTAGGCGGAAGTACGTGAGAGCCGCGTCTCCATATCCACGATTGTCCACCACAACAACTCCAGGTAAGGTCGGACTCTCACTTCTTCCTGGATGCGATAATACCATAAGCCCGTTGGGTTTTAAAAGCCCTATTAATCGCATTGCTGTGGAAAACTGGGTATCGTGATATGGCGGATCGGCAAAAATAAGGTCAAATTTTGGTCCGTCATACGTATCTATCCACGCCCCCACAGACGCTTTCACGAGCTTGGTTCTATCTGTTATTTTGAGTGATCCTAGGTTTTCTGCTAGTACTTTTTGTGCTACGCGATCGCGTTCTATAAATGTTGTAAATTCCGCACCACGACTTATGGCTTCAATGCCCAAAGCACCCGTGCCGGCAAACGCATCCAGCACGTGTGCACCATGCACGCTATCGCCTAGACTGTTGAATAGTGCATTGCGCACACGTTCGCTCATGGGATGTGTTCGCTTGCCATCGGGGGCTGCGATCGTGCGTCCACCTAATTCGCCTGCGATTATGCGTAGGTTCATGCCTTTGCCTTTTTTGCAGCAGCTGCCATGGCACAGTCATACCACGCCAATGTAACGACCCGGATAATCTCTGGCACCAGCAGCTCTTTCGTCTCACGAGCAAGCCTCCGAGTCCAACCAACGCGGGCGAACTCCTCATACAGTCCCTGACTCGCGATACGCTCCAGTGCTTCATCAAACAACGTCATAAAACCTTCTTTTTGCATACGAATAATGTCATTCGCCGTCGGAACGGTGTTGAGCAAACGACCCGTCGCTATAGTTGTAGCAACGCCCAATTCAAAGGTGAAATGCGTCGTCATGACGCCTTTTGCACCCCAGAACTCCCAGTTATTTCGTATCATGTGACGACGAGTTTTGCCAGGCATTATCAGCTTTTTACGATAGGTGTTGCGTGTCTCTAGTCCTTGATTGTCGCGTAGCTCTTCCAGTTTTTCCTCCAGCGGGTAGTGGTGAGCAGGAGTTAAACCGTCGGTAATGGCATGGGCCAACCATGCCGCTTCAAATGCTGCACGCTGTCTATTGTCGTTCGTTAACGCGACTGTCAGGTTATACATATGATCAGCAATCATGGTGCGGAGACCATTGTCTTCTAGGTCGGCAGGGTCAAGATAGTGCCACGGCTCATCTTGACCGGGGCTTTTGCGTTTGATGCCATCGGGACCGTTCAGTCCTTCGAAATGCAATATCTCGCGTGCAGTTGGAAAATAACTGCGCTTTGGCAGCAATGTCATCAAGCCGCGTCGCGCCAAGCGGTCAATCCGCTGATGAACACCCATGACGCGCCCAGACTTATTCCGCAATGTCGTACCGCTATACATAAAAACGCTTCACTTATAAGATGAACTTGTAGTTTTCGCACCATACGGTGCTACGGAATGAATCCGTCAGGACCGGCTGCTCTTTTCCTTAGTTCAATCTTGTTAACCTTTGATACTTTTCGACCTGTTTTGCTAATTGCTTATATTGTACCAAATCTTGACCGGTTTCGACGAATACCCTGGCTTCTTTCTGCGCGCGAGCGATCAGTTTGGTATCGCCTAGCGTGGCAACCTGTAAGTTAAGTTCACCATGCTGGGCTCGACCGTATATCTCTCCGGGACCTCGTAGTCGCAGGTCGACTTCAGCCAGATAAAACCCGTCGTTTGACCTCTCGACTTCACGCAAACGCTTGCTGGGTGCTTTGCTGTCCGACATCATCAGATAGCAATAACTTTGCAGCTCCGACCGCCCTACCCGACCGCGTAACTGGTGTAACTGAGCCAGCCCGAACCGATCGGCATCCTCGATCAGAATGACCGTCGCGTTCGGTACATCTACGCCCACTTCGACCACGGTCGTACTCACTAGAATATCTGTCTTGCCGCTGGCAAAATCCGCCATAACAGCGTCTTTTTCGGAGGGCTTCAATTTACCATGCAACAGCCCGATTTGTCGATGAGCAAATGGCCCCACGCGTAGCTTCTTGTACTCTTCCTGCACACTTTTCAGCTCGTTCTGCGAGTTGCCGTCTATGAGATTACAAATGACATATGCCTGTCGCCCTGCCCTTAGTTGCTCTTCGATCAGATCGTACAGTTTCGGTCGACTGATAGGCGACCATATCTTGGTGATAATCGGCTTGCGGCCTTTGGGTCGTTCGTTCAATATACTGACGTCCAGCTCTCCGTAGACGGTCAGCGCGAGACTGCGCGGAATCGGCGTCGCCGTCATAGCAAGCAGGTGCGGCATGTGTGCCGATTTTTTGAGCAGCTCTTGGCGTTGCGCTACGCCGAACCTATGCTGCTCATCGATAACGACAAAGCCCAGTTTGTGAAACTTCACCGCGTCCTGTATGAGTGCGTGCGTGCCGACCACGACATCGACGTCACCCTCGGCGATATGCTTGTAGAGCTCCTGGCGTGCTCTTCCTTTGACGCTACCTGTCAGTAGTCCAACAGACACGCCGAGCGGCTCAAGGAGCTTCGCGAGCGTTTCCGCGTGTTGTGACGCCAGGATTTCCGTAGGTGCCATAATCGCAGACTGAAATCCCGCACTTGCTGCCTGACGCGCCGCGAGACCTGCCACGACCGTCTTGCCGCTCCCTACATCGCCCTGAAGCAGCCTGTTCATCGGCGTTTCACGCTCGAAATCCTGAATAATCTCCCAGGCAGCTCTCCGTTGAGCGTCGGTCAACCGGAATGGCAGTTCAGACACGAAACGCTTTACCACAGTCACGTCGAATGGAATATGCCATCCCGTCAACTGCGCGTTGGCCTTTTTGTTAAGCTGTGCAGCAAGTAGAAGTTCAAAAAGCTCGTCAAAAGCCAGCCGCTCACGACCCTGCTCTACGTCTTTGTCGCTCTTCGGAAAATGCAGCGCGAGGAGTGCTTCGGAATACGAAAGCAATTTCTGCCTCTTGATGATTTCAGGCGGCAATGGATCAGGCAACATGATCATGAGAGGCTTCAGTTCTACAAGCAGTTTACGAACCAACTGGCTCTTGAGCCCTTTGACTGCACGATATACAGGCACGATTCGATCTGTCGATACCGGAACTTCACTGACTTTTTCGGCACTGGGATTTGTGAGTTGATAGCGGTTGTAGCTGAATTCAAACTCACCCGAAAAATAAAATTCCTCGCCTCCTTCGAGCTGCTTTGCCCGATACGGCTGATTGAACCATACGGCTTGAAGTTTGCTTGTCTCATCTGCAAGGATAGCCGTCGTGACCGTCATGCCTCGACGGACACGTTTTATCGTCACTGACTCACAACGCGCTCGAATAGTCCGTTTGCCCGGACTAATATCGGCTATAGGCGTCACTTGCGAAAAGTCTTCGTAGGTGCGTGGCAAAAAGGTAAAAAGGTCACCAACGGTATGCAAGCCGGCCAGGCGTAACTGCTCGGATGTTTTTGCTCCAACGCCCTTTACCGCTTCAAGCGGCGTTATCAAGTTCATGTTCTTATTCTATCAGCAAGCTGGCTTAGCGTGTTTTTGCGATGGCGAGACCCGTGCGAGACGAGCGGCTCGTCGCTACCCCGCGATGCCACAATCGACGCCTAGGGTTCATCACAACGATTCTGCCGGGCTCTAGCTCATACGCAGCATCTACACTGTCATCACCCCCGTCAATCTCGAAACGCGAGCTTCCTTCGAGTGTCGATACGATGATGCCGTTGTCTCTATGCCATACACCTTCCGCACCTCTTCGCTGATCGATGATTTGCGCTCGGAGCTCGTCGACATTCATAGATTCAAATGGTTCACCAAGTGTCTCGGCACTCTGAAGCGTCGACATAATCACGTGACCTAAAGGGTTATTTGCACTCAAGTCACTATGATTGACATTGCCAACCTGTCCGCTCAGCCTGTTGTTTGCGCGTAGTCGCACTCGGCTTATCACCACGTTTGCAGCTGGTTGTCCAAGCGAAGAGTCGTACACGTTTGCCAGTGCTACATGACCATACCGCGCAAAGAATTCTCGTGCGTTTTCGTCATCTGCCCGTTCGTAGATTGTCGTTATTTTTTCTGACATGGCGTATTATTGGCTATTGTATCATTTTTCATGCTAAAAGTCAATACACACCCCTGTTAGCTGTAGGATGTGACGCCCAAGACGCCTTCAAGAACAAAAAGCGTATCTTCATGATTGCGCACTTCGATCGTGTCAATGCCCATAGCCTTGACCGGATAATCATTGCCGCCTTCTTGCAATTTGTCACCGATAAACAAGATTTCGTCCTTACTGATATCGATCGCTTCGATAAGTTTTTTCATGCCATACGCCTTGTCGATGCCGATCATCGTCACGTCCGTACTCGTAGTGCCGCCGATACGTACTTCCAAATCCGGCAGCAGCTCAGCCACTTTATCCCTAAGGACCAACCGCGCGTCTTTGTATTTTTCTGCCCAGGCGTACTTCGCCTCTGGCGTCGCCTGCTGCCCAAGTGCCGACATCGTCACCTGACTGCCGCGATCTTCGATAATTTCACCGGCAGGATTTTCCTCCCACAAGCCAAGCTCTTTGGATACCTTTTCCAGTACTTCCACAATCTTTTTCTTCTGTGCTTCGCTCAGGTCTTCGGCATATTGCAATTCCCATTCGGTGTTCAGTTCGTCGTAGCGATAATAGCGGGTGCCGCATGTCGGCATAAGATGCAGCCTGTTGAGTTTATGCGCTGGCACCTCCAGACGATCAACAATCTGTTTTTTGAACTGTTCGAAACTGCCGCCGGAAATGACACAGACATCATAGTGCTCCAAGAGCCGAGCCAATGTCGCGTTCATTTCGTCCGATATCGGCGATTTTGTCACCGCCAGCGTGTCATCAAGATCAAAAGCAATCACCTTTTTGGTCATATTCCCTCCAGAGTTATGTCGAGCTTTTATTATACCATAAGCACGGTTATCGCACGAGTAGGAAGCTGTTCTTACCTTTTTTCAATAGAGCTGGTTGATCAACCGTTTGATCATCGAGGATTTTTTCGCCGTTGATCGAGACTGCGCCACCCAGGATCAATCGGCGCGCTTCGCCTTTGCTTGCAGCGAGACCGCTATCCACGAGCAGGTCAACGACGGACGCACCGTGAGTAGCGGTGGGGATTTCCTCGGCCAGTAGGCGCAAATCATCCTCTGACAACTCAGAAAACGCCGCTCGCCCGAACAGAACAGACGTTACTTTTTCTGCGCTCTTTGCCGCTTCTGCACCATGAACAACTCTTGTCACCTCAAAGGCAAGTGCTTTTTGCGCGGCACGTGCTCCCGGGTCGGTATCGCGCTGTCTTTCCAGCTCTTCGATCGCCTCGCGGGTAAGCAGTGTGTATATCTTTGCATAATCTATGACACCCTCGTCATCGACGTTCAGCCAGAATTGGTAAAACTTGTACACGCTCGTCTGCCCGGGGTCGAGCCATACGGCACCTTCCTCGGATTTGCCGAATTTCACGCCGGTCGTCTTGTTCACGACAAGCGGCGCGCTGAACACATGCGCTTCACCGCCCTCGATCCGACGAATCAAATCGACACCCGTGATGGAATTTCCCCACTGGTCCGCGCCGCAAAGCTGCAATGTCACTCCATGTTCACGGTACAGATGCAAAAAGTCGTAGCCCTGGATAAGACTGTAGCTAAATTCAGCGTAGCTGATGCCGCTACCGCCTTCACCTAGCCGTGCCTGCACGAAATCACGACCAAGCATTTGGCTCAGCGGCACATGCTTGCCAACATCGCGCAGAAACGACAGGTAGTTTACGTCCTCAAACCAATCATAGTTATCGACAATCGTGAACTCCTGTCCAGCAAAAACCTTTTTGTACTGCTCTGCGATAGCTGCCTTGTTGGCAGCAATCTCTTCGAGCGACTTGAGATTGCGTTCGTCCCTTTTGCCATCAGGGTCGCCTATCATACCGGTCGCGCCACCCACAAGCAGGTAGGCCTTGTGGCCGTGCTCGATGAAATGCCGCACCAGCATGGCAGAGGCCAAATTACCGATGGTCATACTGCTGGCACTTGGGTCCACGCCAAAATAGAAAGCAATCGGCTCACCATCGAGTGCTTTGATATCTTCAAAAGTCGTTTGATTCACAAAACCGCGCCAGGTCAGTTCTTCGGATAATGTCATATGCATTATTGTATCAGAAAAATCAGTGCGCACCTGCCTCGGTCGTGCTATAATCTAATAATAGTTTTCAATGTTGTTTATGGGATGGGGGGATAAAATCCGTGGCCAAAGGCAAACGTCAGCGCGCACTTAAAGTGTATTCAAACCTGGCTCAGAAACGTCGCACCAAAAAGGACGCAGCACACCGCAAAAAAGCGGAGTATTTGGCAACGTTGCCGAAACACCCTGTGAAGCGCACAGTTGCACGAATGCATCCAAAGCGTGTCGCTAGATTCTGGTTTAGCCGCAAGGGTGCCATGATGGTGCTCAAGATCGCTGGTGTCTCGACATTACTGGTCCTGCTGTTTGTTGGCGGCCTATTCGCTTATTTCAGAAAAGACCTCGATTCCATCCGTCCTGAAGAACTTTCTCAGCGCGTTCATTCGACGGTCACCAAATATTATGATCGTCGTGGTCCGGCTGCTGGCGAAAAAGCTTTGCTATGGGAAGACAAAGGAAGTGGCGATTATAAGCTCGTCGTAGACGGTAGTCAGATAAGCACCTATATGAAGGAAGCCACGGTGGCGATTGAAGACAGAGACTTTTACAAACACGGTGGCATCAGTTTCACAGGCATCTTAAGAGCACTTATCAACAACTCCAATGGTGGTCGCACACAGGGAGGGTCTACACTGACACAGCAGTTGGTCAAGCAGGTTTTCTTTGCCGATGAAGCTCAAGAGCGTGGTCTCGCCGGTATCCCGCGTAAGATCAAAGAAGTCATTCTCTCGATCGAAGTTGAACGTATGTACAATAAGGATCAGATTCTCAATCTATATCTGAATGAATCTCCATACGGTGGTCGTCGTAACGGCGTCCAGTCGGCTGCCAAGACGTATTTCGGCGTTGACGCCAAAGAATTGAATCTGGCACAGTCTGCATTGCTTGCCGCCATACCTAATCAACCGGGGCTTTACGACCCTTATAATCCGAACGGTCAGGAGGCACTTATTGAGCGTCAGCATAAGGTACTCGATGAAATGGCCATCCAGGGCTATATCACCAAAGAAGAAGCAGAGAAAGCTAAAGCCGAACCGATCATGGACACGATCTTGCCGCAATCCTCTCAGTTCGATGGCATAAAAGCACCTCATTTCGTCCAAATGGTACGCGCGGAGCTTGAAGCAGAATTAGGCAAAGCGACGGTCGGTCAAGGGGGTCTAACGGTCACGACTACACTCGACGCTGGCATACAAAATCGTCTGGAAAAAAGCTTTGACTCTATGTTTAATGACGTCAGTCCACGCTACGGCATGAAGATTCCTGACTATGCCGGATTTAATAATGGTGCGGCTACAGTACAGGACACTGAAACTGGTCAGGTCGTCGCCATGATGGGTAGCCGTGACTACAGTTATCCCGGTTTCGGGCAGACCAATGCCGCGACCTCATACATCCAACCAGGATCAACCATCAAGCCGTTTGTCTATGCCAAGTTATTCTCTGAACACGAAAACAGTGCCCTGAACATTTACGGCAGCGGAACAGTCTTGCCGGATGTCAGGACGACTTTTGACGGCAACTATACGCCAAACAATGCCGATCGTCGTTTCTTAGGTAATATCACCATCCGCTCAGGTCTGGCGTTGTCGCGTAATATTCCAGCTATCAAAGCCATACAGGTATCTGGTGTCCAACCGACGCTTGATCTGATTCGCGCCGCCGGTAACACACCATACTGTACCCAGGGTGCCGAAAAGCAAGTCGGGCTGGCAGCAGCAATCGGAGGCTGTGGCACCAAACAGATTAATCATGTCAACGCGTTTTCAACCCTTGCTCGAGGTGGTGTTTATAAACCATACTCTACCATTCTCGAGGTGCGCAACAGTAACAACGAAGTCATCAAAAAGTGGCAAGACAACAAGGGTAAAAAGGTCATTGATCCGCAAGTGACGTATATCCTGGCAGATATCCTGAGTGACGACAACGCTCGTGCCGGTCTGTACGGTCGCAACTTCCCTGGTCTCGTCGTCGATAACGGCAACGTCAAAACCGCTACCAAAACCGGTACGTCAGACATCGATGGAAAATCAAAGGACATCTGGATGATGAGCTACAGCCCTGCACTCACGATGGGTGTTTGGCTCGGCAACAACGAGCCTCGACCATTAAAAAATGGTAACTCGTCACTCCCGGGCGTCATCGTCAATGATGTCATGTCATATGCGCATCAAAAAGTCTACGCCAAACAGGGCAAGTGGAAACCAGGTGACTGGTACACGATGCCACGGGGTATCCAAAAAATAGGCAACGAATTGTATCCGTCGTGGTATGACAAAACCAAAGCGCAAAGCAGAATCAAACTAACCTTTGACAGAGTATCGAAGAAATTAGCTACAGACTGTACCCCTGAAGGTGCAAAAATCCAGCAAGAGGTCATCAAGACAATCGACCCTGAAACAAAAAAGACTGCATATATAGCTTCTGGTGGCTACGACGCCTCCAAAGAGGATGACGCACATGATTGTGGTGACAGTAGGCCATCGGTTTCCGTCAGTCATGATGCACCCGGTACGATCACAGTGACTGTAACCAAAGGCAAGGGCAAACTCACAAAAGTACGCGTGACTGTCAACGGCACCACACATAGCGTGCCTGCGTCTCCTGGTACTCACAGCGTTTCATATACGCCTACTGATGATCCGATCAAAGTTACAGCATCTGTCACCGACGACCTCTACTACCAGCACGGCATTTCACAAACATTCTAACTATCCATAAAGAACTCCGTCCTAGGCGGAGTTCTATGGGGTGCATCGTTATGATTGTTGATCAATCTGATTTAGTAAAGATGCTTCACGCTCGCTGCTCGTAGGCGGTCGGCGACGCTTCTGTCCGTCGCTTTTGCTTGTTGATTGCGACTGTTTCTGATGCGACGAACGGCTAGCGAGCGGCTTAGTGCCATTCGATTTACCGGTCGACTTGCTGCGCTGCTGCTTCGATTGCTGTGAGGTTCGCTTGGGGGTCTGAGCTTCGGTTTTACGTGCAAACATCATCTTGCCTGCAGCTGTTTGCAGGCTGCGGATAAATTCTACTTCGACCGTCTGGCCGATTTGTGCAGACGCATGCTCGACGACTACCATGGTGCCATCAGAAAGATAACCAACACCTTGGTGGCTGTCCTGGCCTTTCTGGACTAGCTCCAAATGCATCTTTTCTCCGGGTAGATATGCCATGCGTAAGTCTTTGGCTAACTCGTTGATATTGCACACGGTTATACCCTCTACCATGGCGACTTTATTGAGATTGTAGTCGATAGTACAGATCGCACCTCCGTGCTTTTTTGCCAGGTTGAGCAATCTCTCATCGACACCTTCTTCAGCCTTGCTACCGTCTTGGAAAATCTGCACGTCAGCCTGCTCCAGCCCCTGCAGCTCACGTACGATGTCAAGGCCGTGTCGTGCTCGCGTACGCTTGTCCGGGTCTGCGTTATCGGCTAGAAATTGCAATTCACCAATCACACTACGTGGGATCGCAATCGTATCACTCACAAAACCCGACGCAACGACCGGAACAATACGACCGTCAATGAGGACTGATGTGTCGACAAACATCAGTCGCTTTTTGCCATTACTTCCGTGCAATGAGTCGCGGGGTAATTTGGCGACGATATATGTCACCTCTGCCAGCAATACTAAAAGTACGCCGACTATAAGTAATTGTTCTATTTCCATAAATTCCTTTTCGTTCTTTTGTGTACTGATCTATGAGAAGTACACGCTATTTTTGCAAATAATCGATTAGCGCGGTGCGCAAATCTTGGACACCGGTAATAAACGAGTTTTTCTTACCTGTCGCGGGGGCGATTGCCTTTGTAAAACCAAGCTTTTTTGCTTCAGCAATCCGCCGGTCCGCACCTGTGGCTGACCTTACTTCACCGCCTAGACCCACTTCACCGAAAACCACGGTGCTATCATCGAGGCGTCGCCCTGCAGCTGCACTCGCTATTGCCATGCAGACGGCGAGATCCGCCGCCGGATCAGCCAGTCTCAAACCTCCGACGACATTTATATAGATATCTTTATCGGATAAATTCAGTTTCGTACGCCGCTCCAGAACGGCGATCAACAGATTGAGTCGATTGAGGTCAAATCCGCTGGCTGTACGTTTAGGATACCCGAAACTGGTTGGATTGACAAGTGCTTGAATTTCTACTAAAAGTGGCCTCGTGCCTTCGAGTGTCGCCAAAACGACCGAGCCATCAGCGTTTTGTCGCTCGGCCAGCAGTGCTGCCGACGGGTTACTGACCACCGACAGACCTGTCTCGTTCATCTCAAATATTGCAGCCTCTGACGTTGAACCGTAACGATTTTTTACTGCTCTGACGACCTTAAACCCGCCGTAGCGGTCACCCTCAAACTGTAAGACAACATCCACAAGATGCTCCAAGACCTTCGGTCCTGCAATTGAACCTTCCTTGGTGACGTGTCCCACTAGCACGACGGCAGCTCCGGCAGCTTTTGCCGCCTGGATGATGACATTGCTACTGTTCGTGATTTGACTGACGGTGCCTGGTGCTGAAGTGAGCTCGCCAAGCGTCAGAGTCTGTACCGAATCAACGACCACAAGCTTGTACGCACCGCTGCGGATGCTCGCTGCTATATCATCGGCGGAAGTACTTGCTGCAAAGCTTAATCGATCGCTCTTTTCGGCACCCAAACGCTCGGCGCGTAGCTTCACTTGTGCCGCTGACTCTTCGCCGCTCACATAGAGTACTGGTTCCGTCGTAGCAACAGAGGCTGACACTTGTAGCAAAAGAGTACTTTTGCCAATACCGGGCTGACCCGCAAGTAACATAACGCCACCCGCTAAAATACCGCCGCCCAGCACTAAATCGAGATCATTGATCCCTGTTGTCAGCCGCTGTGCCTTGTCGTCGCTCGCAATCGAACGAATAGTCTGGGGATTCAATGGCTTGCCGCTACTTCTTGCAACCGCGGAGTTGCCCGTCGCCGCTGGTGCCTGCTCCACGAGCGTATTCCATTCGCCACAGTTATCGCATCGTCCCGTCCATTTAGGATATGTTGCGCCGCAATTCTGGCACACAAACTGTGTCCTCGTTTTTACCATATGGTCATTATACCTTAACCTACACGTTCGGTGCTGGTGCTAAATTGCTGTTGATGCTCTTGTAGAGATCGTTTGATTGCGTCGCAACGCTGTTGTATTGCTCTCTGAGCTTATTGTATCTGTCGACCATGGCATTGATAGAATCACGTTCCGCACGGACATCGGCGACACGATTAAGCAGTGCTTGTCGCTCGTTATTGAACTCTGTCGGCGTGGCAAATCCACCGCCTCTCGCTTTGCGATTAAATTCTTCAATATCGGTACTTAATCGATCTGTACTGGTAGTGTACTTATTCGTAGCAGCTTTGATTTGGTCCCTTAGCTGATCAAGCTGACGAGACAGCTGCTCTGCTTGATTAGCAAGTGCCGTGAACTCACTGTCATACTGATCGTGCAGTGCAACGATAGCCGCACGATCTTCGAAGTACTTACTGTAGTGCTCTTCTAGCTCCGGACTGATTGTCGTCACCTCCGTACCTATGATCGAGTGAAGCTCATTGTTACGTTCACCCGGCTCTGTTCTCGCATAAAACGCCATCCGTTCGGCAAATTTGTCTTCATCGCTCAGCTTTTTATACTCTGCGTCTACGAGTTTATCGACTTTGGATCGCTCACCAGACGACAAGCGCTCGTAGGCAGCATGGAGCAGTTCGTGCGCTGCTGTCACCTCTTTGATACCATCTAATCTTTCATCTGTCACATTGAATATATAGATACGATTGTTGACATAGCAGCCCAAAATAGCCGTACCGCTTTCTTTGTGCTCACACACCTGATTAAATTTCTCTCGATCGTTTACCTGCGGATGCACCGCGTAAAAGATAAATTTACCTTTATCGCTCAGTTGCGTTTCGTCGACAATCCTTGCAACCTCGGAGCTCGGCTGGTATCGCCACACACTTATCGCATCGACAAGGTATTGGTGATTCAACCATATAGCCACACTCAAAGCGAGTGCTACCACAAGTGTCAGTAGGCTTTTGATGCCGCCGAGGTTGTTAGGCTGGCTGTTCTTCAGTAACGTTGATGACAAGTTTATCCCCCCGTGCCGCTACGGTCAGTACCGTGCCGTGTTCATACTTTTCATCCAGTATACCCTCTGCGAGTTGATGCTCCAACTCATCCTGAATAGCACGGCGTAATGGTCGGGCACCAAACTTTTCGTCGTAGCCCTTCTTGATTAAGTAGCGTTTCGCAGTAGGTGTGACAACGAGACGAAGACCTTTTCGAACCAGGCGTTCCTGCAGCTCTTCGATGAGGTTGTCGAAAATCTTCCCCACTTCTTTTGGCGTTAGTGCTCGGAATGTCACGATAGCATCGAAGCGGTTGATGAGCTCAGGACGCATGCGCTTTGCCAAGGCATCGCGTGCGGCTTCAGCGTTCTCTTCGTGCAATTCATCCAGCTTCATACGGTCGCTTTTGGTGGTAGCATGGAAGCCAAGCGATGATTCTTTCATCATCTTTTCGGCACCCAGGTTGCTGGTCAGAATGACGATGGTATTCGTGAAATCTACTTCTCTACCCTTGGCGTCGGTCAGCTTACCGTCTTCGAGCAGCTGAAGAAGCATGTGGAATGTATCGGGGTGCGCCTTTTCTATCTCGTCGAACAACACCACGCTATACGGTTGACGACGAACCTTGTCTGTCAATTTACCGCCGTCATCGTAACCCACATATCCAGCTGGAGCACCGACCAGACGACTGGTGTTGTGCTTTTCGCCAAATTCAGACATGTCGATTTTGATGAGTGCCTCATCACTTCCGAACACTTCTCGTGCTAGCACGCGAGCGAGTTCTGTTTTGCCCACACCGGTCGGACCCATAAATACGAATGATCCGATAGGTCGTTTACTGCTGGCTACGCCACTACGTGAACGGCGGATGGCTCGTGCGACAGCCTGGATAGCCTCTTGCTGGCCAATGATGTATTTTCCGATGTGCTTTTCCAGATTACGAAGCAGTTTTATTTCTGATTTTTGCAGCCGCTTGACTGGAATGCCCGTCATAGTTGAGATAGCATGCGCTATGTCGTCATCATGCAGCGTGACCGGTGACTTTCGCTCGTCATTTTCCTTGGTTTCTGTCAGTTTGGCCTGAAGTTGGCTGATGCGTGTCTTGTAAAGAGCCGCGCGTTCATAATCTTCGGCGTTGACCGCTTCATCCATTTTTTCGTTCAGGTTCTTGAGTTGACGCGTAAAATCGCGGACCCGGCTCGGTTTGCGACTGTGTTTTACGCGCACCAACGCAGCCGCCTCGTCGATGACGTCGATAGCTTTGTCGGGCATAAATCGCTCGCTGACATAGCGATCAGCCATGTAGACGGCGTCTTCAATTACCTCATCACTGATATTCACACCATGATGTTTCTCATAATATGACTTCAGACCCTTGAGGATAGCGGTAGTGTCCTTGAGCGAAGGCTCCTTTACTACAATCGGTTGGAAACGACGCTCGAGCGCGCTGTCCTTTTCGATATGCTTGCGATACTCATCAAGAGTCGTCGCACCTATCATGTGGAGTTCACCACGGGCTAAAGCAGGCTTCAACATATTGGCGGCATCCAGCGCACCTTCTGCAGCACCTGCGCCAGCGATGAGATGGAGCTCATCCACGAACAATATAACGTTTTTCTGATCACGTAGCTCATCAACGACCTTTTTCAAACGTTCTTCGAATTCGCCGCGATACTTCGTACCGGCGATCATGGCTGCAAGATCCAGCTGCACGACGCGGCGGTCAAGTAGGTGATCCGGCACGTCTTCGCGAGCAATGCGCTGCGCGAGTCCTTCGACAACAGCTGTTTTACCAACACCTGGTTCACCGATAAGCACAGGGTTGTTCTTGGTACGGCGGCTCAGGATCGTTACCAGACGCTCCTGCTGGTGGTCGCGTCCGATGACAGGATCCAGCTCCCCTGCACGTGCTTTCGCCGTCAGGTCAGTACCAAACGTATCTAGTGCGCCGCCGCGTCGCTTTTTAGCACTACGGGTGGCTGCTTCATCGACCGCTTGATGATAGTCGCTTGCCTGCCGATCAAAGAACTCTTCAAGCTCACCAGTCAGCGTCGGTACGTCGATATTCATATCGCGAAGCAATACCGTCGCACGTGCATTTTTCTGGCTCAAAATACTGTAGAGGATATGCTCGGTTCCCAAGTAGTCCTGATGGAATTCTTGAGCAACATCCCAACTCATCTTGAGCGTGAGCTTAGCTGTTTCAGACAGGCCTTTCGCGCCTGTACTCACCACAAGAGTGCGAGGTGTTAAGTTAAGTGCCAACTCGGCCCGATCAAGCGTCACGCCAGCATCGGCCAGTACCTTTGCGGCCACCGACGAGCCCTGCGCGAGCACGCCAAGAAGCAAATGCTCCGTACCAATATACGCACTGCCGTAACCGCGAGCGATCGCGTCGGCATGCTGCAAACTTGTCCGAGCGTTGTCGGTAAGATGCGATACAAATTCGGCGAAATCATCTGACATACTACTCATTATCAATCCTCCATAGCGCCAGCGCAAGACATATATTTTACATTCAAATCCGTTGCTGAGTGCTATGTTTAGTATAAAGCAAAATTAGCACTCTAGTCAAGAGAGTGCTAATTTTTCCATAGGTGTCGGTGGATAACTTAGCTAACTATAACCCCTAGGGCTCCCCATCCGGAAACATTCGTTGGTGAGTTAGAAAACGTTGTCGAAGTGGCGGATATAAACTGCTGCAGTGAGAGTGCCGCGATGCCTCCTTCTCCGTTCCACAGCGGCTGACCGCCTGACGGCGTACCTGCAGCCGCGCGCATCGCTATAAATTCTAAAATGATCTGGTTTGAGGCGCACGTTACTGAGTGCGACGGTTGCGAGGCTGCGCCTGATGTCTTTCCTGTAGCAACCGAAGAAACGTTCATCAGCGATACGGAGCCAGCAGCGACCGTCGCGGTGGCCGAGACATTAAATGTAACGGCCTTTTGCCCGCCAGCAACCCCCGTAACACGGTAGACAGACAAAGAACCATTTCCACTAGCGCCTGTAAATGAAATGGTATCCACAAGGGTTGCGTTGACGTTATCATATTTAGCGTTCGAAACAGTGACTGCTCGATCGACCGCAATACCAAAAAACACATCCGCACCAACCGAAGCAACATGGTCAAACGTCAAATTCCCGGAAGTACTGGCAGGATAGTAGCCAAAGCTCATCCCGTCATAGCGTGGACCGACAGGAAGCTCATTGAGAATAGAAATGGCAGTACAAGCATCCGAACCGCCAGCGCCTATGGTCACGCTATCCTCATCTATCGCAGGTGTCGCATCTCCGTCGGTCAAAGCATATCCTACAAAAGCTGCCGTACCTATATTATGGCGCATTTGCGGCGTAAAGTTGTTGACGTATCCCCAGTGCCCAAAAGCAAGACCACCTGGCCACACAGGTACGTCCAGTGATGAGGCACTGTTGCTTCCGACTGGAAGTCCAAATGCTTTTGCGTTCATATAGTAGGTAGCTGCACCTGTCAAAAATGATGCAAAGGCTACCGAAGTTTGATATGAAATTTGTATCGCTCTGCTCCCTGTGGAGGGGTTCAATAACCCATACAAAACAGATAAGTGACCAGCGTTGTCTTGCGCAAGCAAAAGATTCATTCTATCACCACCGAGGGTTGCGTACGCGTAGTTCGGTGTCGTTCCTCTATTGAGTGTGATAGTCGCCATGGCAGCCGTAGCATCGGAGGGTATAGCATCCGTCCAGCTGAAAGTATTCCCTCCTTGACCTTGACCACCAACGTAATTAAGTACGACAGGGTAATCAAAATATATCGGAACCGCCACGGCGCCCCATGTTGCTGATGTTCCCAGTGTGACGTTGAAGTTGACGGTAGTAGCTCCGGGCGCGTCACCGATGAGAGTAGAATAGCTCTGTCCGCTCGAGTAAACTTTGAAGCGCTCAGTTTGACTGTAATTGCTCATCATGGCCGCGCCGCTGTGACCAAACATCTGAAATATCATCTGCCCGGGCGCTGAAGCTATGGACTGCGAAGCCGTCGTTCCTGAGCCGGTAGCAGTCTGTGGAGCTCCTACTGTAGCCGCGCCAAAGTACGACACTGAGCATGCGCCGCTTACGTAATTACCCGGTAGCGTCACATTGATTGTCTGACTAATGCCAGGCGGAGGGTTAAACAATCGAAATACGTGCATATAGAGACTACCGTATTTGAATGGCGCTCCCACTTGCTGCGCAGCAACTCCCCCCACCGTAACGCTCGTTACCGTAGGAGCAGTACTGTGAACACCGACAATCGTGACCCCAGATCCTTCGGGAATGTCTTCCGTCCAAGACAAAGATGAGCCCGCCGCGCCCTTGCCCGCGCCTTGTGATGCAATCACGACTCCATTTACCGATGCCGCCATCAGGTTGGTTGACGCAAACATTACGGAGTATACCCCTGGACATACGAACCATACCAGTTCGTCCCATCTGAAAAGAATGTCAAAATATCCATTTTTCCAGCCGTAATCGTGATAATAGGCGCACCAGCAGATGTCCACTTCACACCGGTAAATGTTGCCGATCCATTACCAGTACTCGCTGCTTGTTTCAAAAACAGCGTAAATGATTTCCCGGCTACAGCCGCAGGCATCGTGAATGTGCAGGCCGTTGAGGCTGTCAGGGTCGCCGTATGTATTGTGCCGTTCGTCAAGTTAAGTGTATGACTTGTCGTCACTACCCCTATTGCTACGAGACCCTCAGTGTAGTTATTGATGCTGGGGTTCGTCAACGTCTTATCTGTCAGCGTCTGCGCGCCAGAGATCGTCGTCACATCGACGCCGTTTGCCTTTACCGTACCTGTTCCTTGAGAAATGAGGTTCAGATTGACGTTCGCATCCTCGCCTGCACCCGCAAGCACCGCCGTGTCTTGACCGGCATTCTTCCATATTCCTACCCCAGCGCCCCCTTGTGGTCTGAGTAGTATTGGCACGTCAGTGTCCGTGCCCCCGGCGGCTATGCCCGGTGCAGCGCTAGCATCTGCATTAAAGATTGCCAGCGAGTTAACCGGATCGCTAGAGCTGGCAAAGGTAAGAACCGGGTTGTCACTACTGTCGGCAACGACGTCCACGACCGGACGAGTCAACGTCTTATTCGTCAATGCCTGCGTCGTATCCGTAGTTGCTATAGTTGTCGTGCCGTTCACCTCAGGAACGCGCAGGGTCGTCGTATGGCCAGCAGTAACAGCCGAGAGGTCAAACTGTAGCTGCTTGGAAGGAACAGCGTCGTTCTGGAGAGTAAAGTCCGCGTCGGAGAAGGTGTCGCTACTGGTCGGCGCCTGCCACACCGGTAGTCCGCCGGAAACCGTCAGGACTTCGTTGGCGGAACCAACTGGCAACCGCGTAAAGTAGCCGGAGCTGTTGCGGTAGTAGAGGTCGCCGGTTGCTCCAGGAGAACCTTCGTCGTAGGTGGCAATCTTCTTTCTGGTGCCGCTATTAGTCGTGAGATAGTAATGGTCACCAGCAAACTCCATGGCACCAGCTTCTTCGGTGGAGAGGAGGGTGCCGCTGGTGAACTTGAGAGGGGCGCCGCCTGCGCTGCTGGTACCGGCGGTGATGGTGATGTTTTTGTGGCCGCCGTTGCCAGGAGAGGCGTCATTGTCGTCATTGACGTGTTCTTGCATGATGAAGTCACGAAGGATACCTCCCCAGGTGCCGTCATCTTCGTTGACGATAGGAAGTCTTACCATTGGATGGCCTCCCTGCGGTCGGCGAGTGGATAGTCGTTGGTAGCTAGTGGTATAGAAACCCTCACTGCTAACCACGAGCCATCGTCCGCTAAACCTGGTATAAACTCAGCAAGACTCACTTGCGTGAGCCGAGATGTTTTAACAGGGGTGCACGATGGAATCGCGCGGGATACACTGGTCGAGAACAGTACTCCTACCTGTTTCACTTACCCCCGCTATGTATTAACTTAGCCCCTCCGTGAGGCCTAGGTTGAGTATACAGGAAAATAAGCGCTAGAACAATCAATCTCATGTGTATATAGTCCGTCTGTATGACACCTGTCAGCAAGGGAGGCATTAACAAAATCGACATATCGCTCGCCGTACTATTCGTAAGGCTCGCGCTGATCAGCATCATGATGTTCGCCTGATCCTTGTCCGCCAATCGCGCACCATGCACGACGAAAATGACAAGCATTTTCTATCTGTTTGTCACTTTTCGAATTATCAAAACACCGCTCGGCATGAGCGGTGTTTTCATTGGAAGCAAAGGCTTATTCTTCGCTCTTGTCTTCGCTCGTTTCAGTATCATCGTCGGAGGACTCTTCGATTGCACTGAAGAGGCTGTCTTCGATATTCTTCTTTGGCTTAACTGGCTCCACCTTCTTCTCTGGTTGAGCAGTCTCTATATCCAACTCATAGCCAGTCAGGCGCGATGCAAGACGAACGTTCTGACCACCGCGACCAATCGCGATTGATTGCTGATCTTCAGCGACAAATACCTTGGCGTGCTTTTCTTTCTCGTCAATCTCAACCTTGGTCACTTCAGCTGGGCTCAGTGCATTGCGGATGAACTGTTCAGGATTTTCATCGTAGGTCACGATGTCGATTTTTTCCTGATCACCAATCTCATTCATGACGGCTTGGACACGAGTACCATGACCACCGACGAACGTACCGACTGGATCGACACCAGGCATCGTACTGGCAACAGCCAGCTTGGTACGGCGACCAGCTTCGCGGGAAATCGCTTTAATCTCCACGGCACCGGTTTCCATCTCGGGCACTTCCTGTCGGAACAGATATTCAATAAACGCTTCATTGCCACGACTCAGGATAAGCTGAGGACCGCGGTTGTCACGCTCGATATCCTTGATAAATACCTTGATGCGAGAGCCGATGCTATAAAATTCACCTTGAATCTGCTCAGACTGTGGAATGATGCCTGTCGCCTTGCCTAGCTCGACACGTACGACGCGTGGCTCAACACGCTGGACGGTACCGGTAACGACAGTGCCAATCTTGTCTTCGTATTCGGCCAGTACGACCTCGCGCTCAGCTTCGCGTAGACGCTGCAGCACAACCTGCTTGGCAGTCTGTGCAGCCACGCGACCAAATGACGTCACTTCGTGCTCTTCTTCTACGATATCGCCGATTTTGGCATCTTTTTTGGTCTTTTTGGCATCCTCTACGCTAATTTCGACAGCATCACTGCCAACCACTTCGACGACTTCACGTGCTACGAATACTTTAGCCGTGCCATCGTTCACGTTCAGCTCAGCACGCACCTCTTGGTCGCGCTCACCGTTGTCACGACGCCACGCCGCTGCAATAGCCTGTTCGATAACACTAAGTACTGTCTCTTCCGGCAAATTTTTCTCCTCGGCGATCGTACGAACCGCGAGAGTCAGCTGTTTGATGTTCAAATCTTCCATGAATATTTCCTTTCTTCGATGAAAAAATCCGACCTGCCGGCCGGAATGTACTATACTGAATGTATCATACGAATCACGCAAGCGCAATAGGAGAAAATATCGTGAGCAAACAGGAAAGCTGCGCTTTTTGCCATCCAAGCCAAGACCTGATAGACAGAACCATCCACGAAACAGACGAGTACCGGCTATTTGTATCGGCACCACGCGTGAAAGACCATCGTTATCACCTGCTGGCCACGCCGACCGCAGACCACTACACAGAACTTCACGAAGTTCCACCAGTGACACTGGGTCGCATGATTGGTGAATTGGCACTGATTTCCAGCTGGATCCACGGAGGACGAGGCTATGTCCTTGGACAAAAACACCAGCCATTGCAGACCGAAAACGGGGTCAAGATGAATCATGTTCATATGCACAGTCTGCCTCGAACCAAAGAAGACGAACAAAACGGAGTTCTATTCCCGTTGCCGCAAACGTTTGATGACTTCGACAATCCTGACACACCCCTTGAAAAGACCCAGCAATCCGAAGACATCTCACTCATTCGCCGCGAACTGGAGATACTTTACAAGGTGAAGGTTCAGGGTATCGACTGGAGCGCGATCCGTGCAGAATACGGTACCGAGTAGACTATAATAGTCACATGAACCATCGCGAAGTACTCGGCGTCAACGCAAATGCCAGCGCAAAAGAGATAAAATCCGCGTTTCGTCAAGCCGCCAAGGAACTCCACCCAGATCATAGCAACTCGCCAGAGGCGGCCGAGGCGTTCGCGCGTATTAAGAAAGCTCATGACGAATTGCTCAAACAAGCGGATACTCCGCGTGAATCAACTACCGTCAGGTCGTCGGCGGCACACGCGGCCGCATCTACTGCGCAGGCCGCCTATGCCGCACCCGATCCGCAGCCACAGATGAGAGACGAAGAGCTCAAGCACATCCAGGACCTCGATCAAAAAGCACGTGAATCTAGTAAGCAGTCATTCTTCCGTCGTTCCAAAGAACCTGAAGAGGTAAAACGACACCGCAAAAAACTCAAGACCAACGAGCGACGTCTGCGCGGATTATATTAGTACTTTTATTGCTCGTGTTTTTTTGTTATCATGGTGGCATATCTATGGTACCCTTTGGAGTTTTCATTTAGTTCATGTTTGAACTGTTTCTCCTGTTTGTCAGCTTGGTGCTTGTTGCTATTTGTGGTCTTTTTGTCATGGCTGAGTTCGCGCTCGTCACCGCGAACCGTTCAACAGTCGAAAAGCTAGCCAACAAGGGAGAACCTTGGGCAAAGGGTATCCTCCACGCGCTCACGACGCTCTCTACTCAACTATCGAGTGCACAGGTAGGTATCACCGTGACCAACCTAGCTATCGGTTTTTTGGCAGAGCCGGCAATCGCTTCTTTTCTCAGGACTCCGCTACTGGCTGTCGGCACTCCGGAGCCCATGGTACCGGGAATTTCCATCGTTGTCGGTGTCATCTTGGCCACTGGAGTCACCATGGTTTTTGGCGAGCTCATCCCCAAGAACCTCGCTATCGCTAAGCCCATAGGATCAGCCCGAGTCATCTTACGACCGCTGCTGTTTTTTACTGCTACATTGCGCTGGCCCATTAAATACCTCAATACCAGTGCCAATCGAATATTGAAGTGGTTCGGTGTCGAGCCACAGGAAGAGCTCGCATCGGCACGCTCAGCAGACGAGCTTCTCTCGCTCGTTAAGCGGTCTGCCAAAAAGGGCACGCTCGCCAACGAAACAGCCATGATCCTTGAGCGTTCTTTGTCGTTCGGTGATCAGTTAGCAATTGATATCATGACACCGCGCGTGCAAGTGCATGCTGTCCAGGCCGAGGCAACAGTTACAGAGGCACTTCAAATAGCTAAAAAGACCGGTCTGTCTCGCCTTCCAGTCTACGGCAAAAACATCGATGATATTGTCGGCGTCATGCACATAAAGCATGCGTTTGGTTTACCACGAACACGTCGCAAATTCACACCGGTAAAACAAATCATGCATCCTCCCATCCTGGTGCCGTCGACCATCGAGCTGGAGCCACTCCTGGAGGCACTGAGACAGGGTGGTCTACAGATAGCCATTGTCATCGACGAATTCGGTGGCATGGATGGCATCGTGACGATCGAAGATGTGCTAGAGGAGCTTGTGGGTGAGGTGCGCGATGAGCATGATCGCACTCAGCCGGACATACGCAAAAACCGTGACGGATCATGGCTACTGTCAGGACTGCTTCGTCCCGATGAAATCGCAGAGCAAACCCATATCGTCCTTCCTGAAGAAGAAGATGTGGAGACCCTTGGCGGGCTACTGGCACTGCGACTAGAGCGTATGCCTAAAAAGGACGACGTCGTCGTCATCGATGCTGTCAACTCACTTGGTAATGAAATTTGCGCACACCTGCACGTCCAAATGATGGATGGCAACCGCGTCGATCGAGTACTCCTCACCGTAACGGATGTCGACGGGCACTCGCATGAAACGGAGCGCGTATCATGAGCCTGGAATTCAATATTTTTCTTTCGATCGCTGTCTTGTTTGGCAACGCGTTTTTCGTCGGTGCTGAATTCGCACTCATTTCAGCACGGCGCAGCAGCATGGAGTTGATGGCGCTTGACGGATCACGTGCCGCCAAAATCACGCTTCAAGCCATGGAGCGTGTATCTTTGATGCTAGCCGGAGCACAACTTGGCATCACACTATGTAGTCTTATATTCGGTGCGGTCAGCGAACCGCTCGTTGCGCATGCTCTGGAAGTGCCGTTCCATGCCATGGGTATGCCTGAACACCTTCTCCATCCAATCTCGTTCCTCATCGCGTTGATTCTCATGTCGTACTTACATGTAGTAATTGGTGAGATGGTTCCAAAGAATCTCGCGCTCGCTGTTTCTACTAAAGCAGCCCTCATCCTGGTACCGCCGCTCTTCTACCTGGTCAAAATTACCAGCCCCCTCATCACCTCGCTCAACGCTATCGCGAACGGCTTCATCCGACTCATGGGCGTCAAACCTCAAGCCGAGGTCCGTAGTAGCTTCAATCACGACGAAGTTGCCGGTTTTATCAAAGAATCACGGAGAGAAGGATTGCTCAGCAAGGGGGAGGAACGTCTTTTGTCGGGCGCACTCGATCTGGAAGATCGCACGATTGAACATATCGTGCTCCCTATGGACAAAACAGTGAATACATCAATTGCACCCACGCCCGCAGAAATTGAAAAGTTGTGCGCCACCACGGGCTTTTCGCGCTTTCCTGTACCGAATGCCGAGGGTGGTCTCGAAGGCTATATACATCTCAAGGATCTGCTGCAACTCACTAACAACGATCCGCACCACAAGTTACCGCGACGATATATACGGCCGCTCGGTCGGGTCAAGGCAGAAACATCTTTACGCGACACACTCGCACTCATGCAACGTACAGGTGCTCATATCTCTGAAGTTTTTGATGAAAAACGCAGAACGATCGGTATCGTTATGCTCGAAGATGTTCTGGAAGAGTTGGTCGGACCTATTCGTGACGAAACCAGAAAAGCTTAATGAGCAGCTTGCGGCAATGGCTGACCAGGGCATTTTGCCAACACGCTACTCATAGCATCATGCTCCGCCTGCGTAACCCACAGGTTGTATTTTGCTTTTACCGCTATCTGTCTTGCAACGTACTGACACCGAAACGCCTTGTTGGGCGGTAGCCACGTCGCAGCATCACCCGCACCCTTTTCCTGGTTCATCGCACCGTCTACTGCCAGTAGTTCCAGCGGGTCGTTTGCTAATGCCTTTCGCTCATCTACACTGAGCAGTTGTGCGCCTTTCTGCCACGCGTCACTCAGGGCCACCACGTGATCAATCTGAACTGCCGCGCTAGTGCTTGCTCCACGTTCAAACGAAATTGTCCTGCCCGTGTACGGATCATTAAGGGTGCCAGATAGCACTCTGCAGCCTTCACCAACTACCGCATCTGACAGGTCACGATGAAGAATGATATTGCGCATATCGCAACCATCCATCATCTTCCAGCCGTCACCAAATTGACTGCGCTCGTAGCCAGTCTTAGCGGCCCGTCCTTTGATCGGAAGTGTCTTGAGCAATTCAGCTGCTTGTCCCGACGCCTTCTCCGCTTGTGTAGCCGGTACTTCGGTCTGCCACATATCCGTAGCGGTAAGCAAAGCCACGGCTATAATGCCGGCAACCACGAGCACACCGCCCAGCCTGCGCCGTCGTTCGACCTGCCTACTCATACCAAACCATTTTCGAAAACATAGCTGTAAAACTGTTTTCATACTACCAAAGGGTCTCTTTGCAGCAAAACGACCGCGCCACATGAAAGACCGGTTATACTGCATTTAGGCTATAATGGATGACATGAATGTAGTAGAAAGACTCGTGGAACACTTTGTACCCGAGCACTACGATCTATCACTCAAGATCGATGGGCCGGGACGTACATTTGAAGGAACAGTCACCATAAAAGGTCAGACGATCGACAAAGACACACCTATCAAACTTCATGCCAAGGATTTGACCATCACCGCCGCTTCCATAGATGGCCAGGCTGCCGAGTGTAGTGCCGGTGATCACGACGAGTTAATCGTTGCTGTCGATGGGCTACCGGCAGGAGAGCACTTGGTCGACATCGTTTTCAATGGCAAAATCACCGACAATATGCACGGTCTCTATCCTTGCTATTACGAGCATGATGGCGTCAAAAAAGAGCTATTTGCTACACAATTCGAATCACATCATGCCCGAGAAGTTTTTCCATGCATAGACGAACCGGCCGCCAAAGCAACGTTCGCGCTTCAGCTGACTACGGCGCGCGGTCAGACAGTTCTATCCAATATGCCGATCAAAGAACAGTCCTCACATCCGTCCGGCAATCTTTCTTCTACCGAGCTCGTCAAGGCGACGACTACGACGGTTTTTGAAACGACACCTCGAATGAGTACATATTTGCTGGCCTTTGTCGTGGGAGAGTTGCAGAAAAAAACCGCCAAGACCAAGAGCGGTGTCGAAGTAAACGTATGGGCGACTCCAGCTCAGCCCGCTTCACACCTGGACTTTCCTCTCGACATTGCTGTCCGATCTATCGAATTTTATGATGATTATTTCGGGACTGCCTATCCCCTGCCTAAAAGCGACCATGTTGCGCTGCCGGACTTTGCCTCTGGTGCCATGGAAAACTGGGGGCTGATTACCTACCGCGAAATCGCGTTGCTCGCTGACACCAAAACCACAAGCATCGCTAGTCGTCACTACGTCGCCACTGTCATCGCCCATGAACTCGCGCATCAGTGGTTCGGAAATCTCGTCACTATGAAATGGTGGAATGACCTGTGGCTCAATGAAAGCTTCGCGACACTCATGGAGTATATCTGTGTAGATGCACTACATCCTGAGTGGAACATCTGGCTTGATTTCGCGACGAATGAATCAGTCATGGCACTCCGACGAGACAGTATCGATGGCGTGCAGCCGGTCCAGGTAGATGTCAGCCATCCGGACGAGATTAGCACGCTGTTTGATGGAGCAATTGTATACGCCAAGGGTGCGCGATTACTCCGCATGATTCAGCACTACATCGGTCATGATGCGTTCCGCAAAGGTCTCAAAAAATATTTTGCCAAGCATGCGTTTCAAAACACGGTCGGTGACGATCTGTGGAATGAGCTGGGTGATGCAAGCGGCAAGCAAGTAGCATCGATCATGAACACTTGGATTTCGCAATCTGGTTATCCGGTGGTATCTGTAAAGCGCGAAGAGGGCAACACCATTCTTCTGCAGGAACAATTCTTTATCGGCCCACACAAACCATCAAACAAACTGTGGCCGATTCCTCTCGATGCGGACGACAACAGCTTACCCAAACTATTTAGTTACGCCTCTATCTCTTATCCGTCCACCAAACCTCTGCGCCTTAACCGCGATGACACCGCCCACTTCATCACGCATTACGATGACTTGTCTCGCCAGCACCTTATCGAGCAAGTGGCTGACGGCACGCTCGACACTATCGGTCGTGCACAGCTCCTCAACGAAGCAACGCTACTTGCTCGCGGAGGTATCATGCCAAGCGACCAGCTCATCCCTCTGCTCGATGCTTATCGCAAAGAAACCTTGGAGCCAGTATGGGACATGATCAGTCTTACCTTGGCCGAACTGCGTAAATTCATCGAAGACGACAAAACCGCAGAAAAAGCATTGCGCCGACTCTCATCTAGCCTAGCTAGCAACCAATACGCACGCCTGGGCTGGGAACCTAACAAGGGAGAGAGCGAAGAAGACACCAAGCTTCGCAGTATCATCCTTGCGCTGACTCTCTACGGCGAAGTGCCAGAGGCACTAGCGACAGCACGCGAGATCTATGATGACACACCACTCGAAAAAATGGATCCTGAGCTGCGCGCACTTATAATCGGCTCCGTCACTCGTTACGGCGATGGACAGGTCGTCGATGACCTGTTGCGCAAGTATCGCAGCACAAATTCGGGCGAACTGAGACAAGATATTTGCGTCGGTGTAACCAGCACGCGTATACCAGAGAAAATCAGCTTGCTTCTTGATTCCATGAAAGACCCTGGCGTCATCAGGCCACAAGATGTTTTCCGCTGGTTCGCATATCTCGTCCGCGGTCGAGACAGTCGTAATCTTGCATGGCAGTGGATGCGCGACAACTGGGATTGGATAGAAAAGACTTTTGCTGGCGACAAGAGCTACGACGACTTTCCTCTCTATAGCGCAGGAGGGTTGATGACACGTCAGCATCTCGATGAATACAAAGCATTCTTCGAACCTATGAAGGATATTCCTGCCCTCACTCGTGCCATATCGGTCGGTATCGCCGAGATAGAAGGACGAGTAGAGCTGATCGAACGCGACAAAGAAGCTGTCGTAACCGCTTTGCGCGCGCTGAAAGAGTAAGTAGATTTTACAACCGTCGCCTATACCGAACGTAACAGTAGTATAATAGTCACGTGACTGCCACCCATTTAAGTCAGCTCGGGCATCTGCTCGCTGACTCTCTTAAGAAGATCGAATCGTACGAGGCCCAAGCACTTGCTCGGCGAGGAAAAGAAACGATCCATATTCCCACTGTCGGGAACACTCTTTCGACTGCCTACGAACAGCTCCGCAACGCATCAGAATACGCTGAGGGCGACCTGCTGCAACAGCGTGCCATCCGACGATATCTCAACAGAGTGCTTTCTTTTCACGACAAGGTGCCAACCAAACATCTGGCCGACGAGCTCGTCGCTGAGTTGACACAGGCAGAGTACCTGGCAAACGATCATACGACCAAATCAGATGTCAAAGCCATATCGCAGCACATCAAACGCTACTACAATGCGTATTGGGACTATGCCGAACGCGAAAGTAACCTCACCAAGCGCACTGCCTTCCAGAAATGGATGCTCGACGTACTGGCCGTACGTTGTGAACAGACACTACAGAGCCACATTCGCCAGCTGCTGTTCGCACACTTCGCTGTCACCTATCTGCACGACAAGGTTGATCGCAAGCGACTACTAAAGAATCGTGAAAAGATCAGCGATCATGACATGCCGGTGGTTCTGTATATTGCCATCCATCGTGCGCTGCTCAAATCCGACAATGCCACTATCCGCACTGCGCTCATAGACAGCTACCGCCAAGATATCGACGACATCGATCAGTTCGTAGAGTTCAACAACAATCTTGATCGCCTGTTCGAAGCCAACACTACTGTCAATGCTGCTCGTGTCGTGAGCAAAAACGGTGCCACTCTGCGATTTATCTACAGCGGTTTTTATCGTACGGACGCCCCGCTTACCCTCAACTCACTCAAATCACCGGAAGCTTTGGAGCAGAACATGCACCGTCACATCGAGGATGAATATACTGCACTCGACAAAAAACTTGATGTCGGTATCGTACGCAGCATCATGTTCTTGCTTATCACCAAGGGTATCGTCGGCTTTGCCATCGAGGTGCCCTATGACATGTTTATCAGCGGCGAAATCCTCTGGATGCCGTTCATGGTCAATCTGCTCTTCCCTGCGATATTCATCGCTTTCACGCGCCTCACCCTCACGCGCCCTGTCGATCGCAACACCACCGCAGTTATCAACCAAGCTACGACCATGCTTTTCGGCGACGCCAAAGACATACCGATTCGCGTCCAGAAAGACTCATCGTCCATCGGGTTCAATACCGTCTACGCACTTATATTCCTCTTGGTATTCGCTGGCTTGACCTACCTTCTCTATAGCATTCAGTTCAACCTCGTCCAGGGCATCATCTTCTTCGTGTTCCTGTCGACCGCAAGCTTCCTGGCATTCCGTCTGAGCCGTCAGATCCACGAGCTAGAGGTCGTCAACACACCGCAGGGCTCACTGTCGCTCCTTCGTGACATCATATATATGCCGTTTATCTACGTCGGTCAGCAGATTTCTTATCGCTATAGCCAAGTCAATATCATCGCCATGGTGCTCGATATCCTCATAGAACTCCCCCTCAAAACCATCCTGCGTCTCGTGCGCCAGTGGACACAGTTTCTCAACGAAAAGAAGGATGAGCTGATATAGAGGAAGGGCTCTGCCCTCCGCAAAGTTTTTGGAAGTGAATTCCAAGAACTCGCTCCACCCGTTAAAGCCGATGCCACGCATCGTTGCCTGCGGCAGTGCGCGACAGGCTATGACGCTTCGTTAGTCAATCAGCATGAATTCTTCGACTGCGGCAGGGTCACCGGTAAGCGACATGGCGGCGAGGCGTAAATCTTTTTCGTCTATTTTTTGCGTATGCGCATAGAATTTTGCGGCGAATTTCATTTGATTGAGCTTCTTTGGCGTAATAGCCGCGAACCCTCCGCCATAATAAGAGTTTTTGCGATATTTTGCCTCGGTAAAATATACCGTGCCGTCCTTGTGCGACACAATGTCGATCTCGCAGTATTTCGTCTTCCAGTTGCGCTCCACTATTTCGTGTCCTTGTCGTACCAGATAGTTCGCCGCCTCGTCCTCCGCCGCGTCACCTTTTTGCTTCGTAGTAGCGGGTATATCGTTAGCGCGGGTGGCGGGCAACGGGGCAGCTCCCAAAAATCGTTTCAGCTTGCCTGAAAGATTTTTAGGGGCGGATTGCCCGACAGGACCCGCGTCCAGCGACCTACGTGCAGATTTCTTAGAAATCTGCGACGACGGGAGCGGCGGCGCAGAACGATATTTTGCTAGCGGTGCAAATGACAACCGATGTAGCGGCGTGACGCCATATTTATCTATAGCTGCCCGGTGCGCTGCCGTGCCGTAGCCTACGTGCGAGCCAAATTTATAGCTTTTGTACACCGCGTCTTGCTCAGCCATGTAGTTGTCGCGCGCGACCTTGGCGATAATCGACGCCGCGCTGACGCTCGGCACGAGCAGATCTGCTTTTTTCATGGTAGTCACGTACTGACCTTTGCGCGTGCCCGCTAGCAGGTTGATAGTGCCATCGATGATGATTTCGTGGTAAGGCGTCTTGATCTGCTCGACCGCCCGCATGGTGGCGAGTTTCAGCGATTCAGATAGCCCCAGCTCATCTATCTCATCCGCATGCACCCAGCCAAGTCCATAACCTGCAGCTTGTGCGCGGATGATAACATCCAGCTCTTCGCGTCGCTTCTTGGTCAGCTTCTTGCTATCTGTTAGCCCGTCTATCGGCGCACCACCTAGCACCACCGCACCAACCACCAACGGTCCCGCCCACGGCCCTCGTCCGACTTCGTCTATTCCCAGAATCATAGATTTATTGTACCTTATAGATTTTTCCTAGAAACATGATATAGTTATGTTATCGGCGCGTACAGTCGTACGTGCTTGCACCCCGACAGATTGGAATAATGATGGAAACATTTGCGATGATCGTTGGAGTTACCACGCTGATCTACCTGGTTGTTGGCGCAATGTTCACGAGCATCTTCTTCACGCTCCTGCGCCACGGACACATGTCGTCATCCCGTGTCAGCCGAAGAAGGAGAGAAGCGGTTTACTCACTTGTAGTGACGTGGCCATATATGATCTGGCTTCTCATAAAGAATGCGTTAAACCAGACGGGACTCACCAGCCCCAAGCCGCCCAACCGAACGCGCGTCTAGTCAGTACGAACGTCACCATCCATGCATTAATAGTACTGGTGCGAGAATACTACTCTCGCACCAGTACCTTCGCAATCTGTCGGAATTTTCCGCAAATCAAAACGCCCCATATGCGCGGGGCGTTTTTGTATATCTAGACTTTGATTTCGAGCTTTTTATCAGTCCAGAACGACGGACTATATTGCAAAGTAAACTCTTCGCCTGCTGGAACCTGGAACACCAAAAATCCTTTTACTGTTCCTTTCGGAGCTAGCTCACCGCTGTTCAAGGCACCATCCACGCTAAATGCCATCGAGTCGACGTCCTTTATGACGCCATCTTTCGTCTGAACCTTCCAGTCAAAGGTATTGTAGCTGACCTGATCATCCGAATCATTCTTTATCGTTATAGCCACCTTTACGAATTCATTGCCACTATCCGGTGTAATAAACTCATTACCACTATGCCAGTTGCGCTTCACGCTCGTAACAGTCACCACCTTGTTATCGAAGCTGATTTTGTCACCAACTTTGAATGTTGTCTGCTCCTGTGCTTGGTCAGACGAAGAGTCAGATGTCGAATCAACCTTAGTCGCATCATTACCTCCGTTAGCCACACTGACCGCTACAACAAGTACAATAATTGCCGCGAGGCCTGTCAAAAACTTATGGCGGGCGAACCAGTTACCGCTTTTTTCTTTACTCATGGGACGTTCCTCCTTACCCATTGTTATGCCACCCCATAAAAAAGGACAGCCATTACTATTTGGCTGTCTACACCTAGAGCAAAGAATCGCTTCCCTACTCACGCAATGGCTGCCCAATTCTATAGGTAAGCGATTGCGTTCATATGAACCCTGCTCTAGATGTAGACGCTTATCATTATACACGATACTCTACGAAAAACGCGTCATAATTATGCCTGTTTTAAGCTTTTGTCTCACGATGAGCCAGCATTCCCAAACTCAATACATCTATAGCCAATCAAAAACACCCGCAGCTTGGCGGGTGTTTTCATGCGTGTCGATTTATTTCGCTTCTTCGTGTCGGGCTTTGACTTCAGCTTGCTTTGCTTCGAGCTCTGCTTCTTCAGCGGCTTTTTCTGCCTGCTTCTCCTCGGCAGCCTTTTTGGCTTCTTCCTTCAGACGTGCAGTTTCTTCCTCTGCGTGCGGGTCGCGAATATCATTCACGGCGGCACGGTCGAAGTTGACTGCAGTCAAACGAGCACTTTTACCGCTACGGTTGCGCAGGTAACTTAGGAAGTTGCGGCGCACCTTAGCGCGGCGAACGATTTCTACCTTTTCGACGAGTGGGCTATGGAGCATGAAGCTCTTCTCTACACCGACACCGCTGGCAATTTTGCGAACCGTGATGCGGCTGGTGTGTTGGTTCTTGTTGTCGGTGCGGATGACAACGCCTTCGAACACCTGGATACGCTCTTTGTTGCCTTCCTTGATTTTCTGGTGCACACGTACGGTATCACCGCTGCGTGCGTCTACGACAGCAGCTTTTTTCTGCTCATCATTCACTTTTTGGATCAATGCAAAACTCATAATTTTTCCTTATGTCCGACCGTGAACCCAGTTGGCCACGCAGTTGTATCCCTGCGGCTCCATACCGTCACGTTTCGGCACTTACTTACCTATATACAATCAGTTCCCTACTATAGCACACTTTTCCCCGTTTTAAAAGGGTTTCAAAGCACGAAAAAGCCCCCGAGGAGCCGACGATTGCTCGCCAGAGGCTCTTTCGGGGGCTTACTGGACGCGGATGAGCCGCTCCCATCGCTCCGTCAGCTGGTCGGGCAGAACGCCCATGTGCTGAAGGTGCAGGATGAACTTGGTAAACGACCTCTTGAAGTCCATCTGCGGGTCAACGGCGTCGACCTGTTCCCAGATCTCTCTCGCCTTACTCTCCTTCATCGACACCGTGCAGATGATCCAGCCGAAGACCTCGTGCAAGCTCTCCTTGTTGCGTCGGATCTTGCTGGCCATGAAGGAGTGGCTCACTGGTCGTGGCACGGCACTGGTCCGCTCCGGCGGGAACCACTGCTTGAAGAAGTGTTCCAGCGCGTTCGTGAGACAGATTTCCGGAACGAGTTCCGGAGTTGCCGATTCGTATGCAGCGGTCATAGCGACCTCATTTCCTGTACGACGCCTCTTCTTTCAAGACGTTGGTACATTATATCAAAAAGCTTGCGCTTTGTCAATAGTAGCAACGAAAAGAGCCCGCCGCGGGCCCGATGGAACCGGAGTTCCGCGGCGGGTCTTTGGCGGGCTTAGCCCATATTGGCGAAAGGGACACCGTGGACAAACCACGCAAGTGTCACCATGCCGGTTGCGGCGAGGATCCCCATGACCACCATCGCAATACGATGATACAGCGTACGCTCATAGATGGGCGTGATCTTTGCCCACACACACATGGCAATCAAGCCCACCGCATAGAATACGGAACCGATCAGTACCTGTCGGTCAATCGTGCTGTCGGCCTGTATGAACGGTACGATGGTCAACCAGACACCCACGACCAGAAGTGCGATCGCGGTATGTGCGGCTAGCGCGTCGGCCATCTTGGTCCGCAGCTTGCTCATACGAGCCGACTCCTCGAGCTCTAATTGTGACAGTGACATTGTGTCTCCTTGCTAAAAAGGACTAGCTACCACGTAGCCAGCGCGTTGTCTCGCTACGTTGTCGTAGTGACAATATTTTACATAATATTTATGATTTTGTCAACCTAGATGGCGCGGTTGACTTCCTCGAGTGTCGTCTCGCCGCGAAGTGCTGCGAGCGTACCTGCTTGGATAAGCGTGATAAGACCAGCTGACCTTTTTGCCTCGGCCTCAATCGACTCCGGGTTGGCGTCTGCGATGTCGCCGCGCAGGAATGCCTGAATGTGTGAGTTGACAACCATCTGCTCCATGATGACGACACGCCCCTTGAACCCAAACGGCGCGTCCGGATGAACGACCGGCTTCCATAGTTTGAAATTATTGAGATCGATACCCTCCATACGCTCCGGAGAAACACCCTCAAGAACTTTGCGCACCCATCGCTTCGTCGCTTCATCGGGTTCGTACTCTTCCTTGGATTCATCGTACAGACGTCGAACAAGCCGCTGAGCAATAAGCAGTCGTATAGCCGAGCTAAATATAGGGTTGATACCGATCATACCGATCATACGGCTAAAGGCAGCACTCGTCGAATTGGCGTGAAACGAGCTAAGCACCAGGTGACCAGTGATAGATGCTTGAATAGCGGTCTTGGCAGTATCAACGTCACGGATCTCACCAAGCATCACGACGTCAGGGTCCATACGCAGGATCGAGCGCAGACCGTCGGCAAATGTCTGACCGTGTGTGGTGTCGACAGGAATTTGCGTAATACCACTGATACCGTACTCGATAGGATCCTCAAGTGTCAGAATTTTGCGCTCGGAATTGTTGAGAGCATTGAGCATACTATAGAGAGTTGTCGACTTACCGCTACCGGTAGGACCGACCATCAGCATCATGCCACGCGGGTGACGAGTAATTTCACGTATTTCAGCCATCTCCTTAGGCGGGATGCCCAGTAGGTCAAGATTGAGCATGGACTCGTCGAAGTTAAACAAACGCAGCACGGCATCCTGGCCATACATACTAGGCACGGTTTCGATACGAATGTTGAGCAGGTGGCTAGCATTGTCGCGATGAATTTCCTTTTGGATGTGACCTGACTGCGACGTCTTGGCAGCGGATGAAATATTCGCTCGTGAACCGATGGCACCCATCAAAATGCGATACTTGTCTTTGTTGATTTCTGCCACCGGGTGCAACGCGCCATCGACACGCATACGGATACGGATGTACGTGCGCTGGTTTTCCACGTGGATGTCAGATGCGCCGAGCTTGTCGGCCTGGTCAATCAGATAATCGAGAATTTGATCGGAACCCACTGAGTTCAGCGTCTTGCTGACTGCAGCTAGCGTAGTGCTGTCACCAGACTTCGCGATAGTAATGTCGTCGTAAATAACCTTCTTTGGCGGATCGTACCGGTTCATGAGCACCTGATAGCCACTGTTGGTGATCAGGAATATCTGTGCTTCACGACCTTCATCCGCATATTTTTGCTTGGTCTTTTCTATGACAGACTGCGGAGTGTTGCTCGTCGCGCCAAACCTATATGGCTCATATTCGGATCCCATCTGTAGAGGCACCATGCGCCATTGGTGCATCTCTTCGATGGTCATCATGCCCTCGCGGACCAGATCTACCTTGTCTTCAAATTCGCGAGAGTCTAGATATGGCAAACCCAAAATAGCCGCGCGTGAAGCGGTGGATTTTTCCTCATGCTCACGTCGACCCTGTTGGATTTTATGCTCTTCGGCGAGCGCGTGAGTGTCTTCTTCGACAACATATGCCATACTGCTTACGATAATACGCCTAACAGAGGCCCAACGCAAGTGGTGCGGTATACTTAGTGCAGTATGTCTGAGATAGTCGTTATCGCGCACAATATCCGCTCGACGCACAATGTCGGAGCGATTTTTCGCACCTGTGAGGGATTTAGTGTCGCACGCATTATTTTGAGTGGCTACACTCCTTACCCTAAACTACCCCACGATACTCGACTGCCGCACATAGCTAATAAGCTTACCTCACAAATTCACAAGACTGCCCTAGGGGCTGAGACAATGGTGCCATTTGAGTATCAGGAGACGCCTGATTTCGACGTGCTCAAGACTAGCGGCTATCGAATTGTCGGGCTGGAACAGGATAGTCGGTCTATCGTGCTGCCAGACTACCGTGCACCAGACAAGATCGCGCTGCTGCTGGGTGAAGAGGTTGAAGGTCTGACCGCAGAACTACGCGCCGCTTGTGATGATTTGATCGAAATCCCCATGCACGGGCAAAAGGAATCGTTCAACGTCAGCGTCGCCACCGGCATCGCGCTGTATGCCCTCAGTCAACTTCCTCGGACGAGTCAAAGCTAGCACCCGACGAACCCTTCTTCCATTGCTTGGCAATTTCGCGCGCGGCTTCTCCTGCTTTTACCGCTGTCTCCGCCGACACCAGGCTCTTCAGTATGGACTTGCCGTCAAGCAGCCGGCATGGCAGTTTCATGAGGTAGAGCGCCTGGGCATCCCAGGTAGCGGCGATCAGCTCGTCGATATCTTCGCGTACGCCATGAAGATCGGCCATGCCTCGTATGATAGCGATCTGCGACGCTTGGAATTCGTGGATGCTCACCGGCTGGTCGCCAACATGCCGCGCGATGAACTCCAGGAACCACTCCACAGCTTCGTCACTGACATTATTGTCGCTCTTGCCGCCATGTCCTTCGTAGCCCTGCTCCATGTACGCATGCATGTAGACCTGGCTCGACGCGCGCACGTAATCACGCCGCGAACTGCTCACGTAGACGCTGAGTGATTCGGTCATGGTCTCTTCGCCGACCTTGTAGCTCATGCTGATTTCCAGCTGCCGGGTCTTGTCTTTCTCTCCGGGATATTCCTTATACTCATAGGGCGGCTGCTTCCTGTCCGGCTCCGTGTAGCGGAACTTGTCGTCATCCCAACCCCAGACGCGAAGGCCCATGCCGGTAAATTTGCCGTTCTTTTTGCGGACGTCCAGCTTCGGGTAGTATTCGCCGTCCGACTTCAGCGCCAATTGCTTGCCCGGCTTCGCCAGCAGATAACCGAGCGGTCCTGCCTCAAGCTCGGCCAGCATTTCGCGATGATCGTCTGCCAACACGATATCTACGAAGGTAAGCGGTGAATTCTCGCGCTTGTGCTTCAACAGCTCATCGGCAAGCATGATCGCGTCCGCTTGCGCCTGCGTCAGCTCGTGGTCGTATTCATCGGCCGGTTGCTCTACATGTGCCTGCGGTCGTTCCATGCCAATCTCCCTACCTGTCCTATGCCTGGCTCATCGGATCCCACATGAACTGTTCGATCGCTTCATTGATCTGATGCTGCGCGTTTTCGATATCTTTGACGGCGACCATGGCAAGTCCGTCGCCTTCGACATCCGGACCATCCCAATAACAGATCTGCCGGCCGTTTGCGGCGTGAATCGATATTTCCCATTTGAGTGCTTCATGTCCCACGCGTTTCAATCGTGCGACGCCGGCATAACCGCCGTATTCCACGCGGACCCGCAATGCTTCCGCATCAAGGTCGGCCTGATCAAGATTTCGACTTTGTTCGCTCATATGCTTATCATAAAGCGTCATTCGCATTGTATCCAGTCAAAACTTTTTACCCCCGGACGGTGGGGTATAATGAACCTCATGTTGCACCATATCCAAAGGAATGTCATCGATGTCCTGGCTACGACCGATCCGGCACGCTACGCTGACCTGAAGCCAGCCGGTATGGACGGCAATCAGTTCACCTACCACCTGAAGCAACTCCTGGCCGACAAGCTGGTCGCCAAGAATGACGATGGTACTTATTCGCTGACACAGAAAGGGAGCGCCTACCTGGTTACCCGTTATGAAAATCCTGACGAAATGGCGCACACGATTTTTCTTGTCATTATCAGGCACGGCAGCAAGATGCTTCTTCGCAGGCGCCTGGTTCAACCGTCCCTTGGTTACGCGGGATTCGTACATGGCGAACCTGTCGCGGGCACTCCCCTGGAAGTGTCCGTGCGCGAACGCGTCCGCCTCAAGACCGGCCTGGAACTCGACGATATCACCGTCCACTGCAGCGGATTGATCCGCATCGCAGACGCCGGCACTATGAAAAGTTTCTCGCATGCGATAATCGTCAGCGCCGACACGAAGAGCGAAGAGCTAGGGGTGATGCGGGATGAAACAGGCGAGAACTTTTGGATCGATACGAATGATTTGAGCGCAGTCGAAAAACTGCTGCCTTCTTGTTCTGAAATACTGAGCGCAGCCAACAATGGAACGAAGTGGTTCGATCTGAGCTACAAGTTATGATTATTTAACGACGACGGCGTCTTCGCCGAGTATTTTGACGAGCTCACCGACCAATTGATCGGTGCAATCAACATTGAACGGCAGTTTGATCGCGGACTTTTTATCCTCTCCGAGCACAAGCACCACGCTGTCAGCACCTGGATACAGGCTACAGGATCGCTTGAGTTCCTTGAGTGACTCCTGATCTTCTGAGTCTTTTACATGTACATAAAGCATTTTTGGTTTCGGCACTTCTACTGCTATCGGTTGCACGACGCTCGCTGGTCGAGAAGCGGATGCCGCAGGGTTGCCCGTGCCACCGTGGTATGCCCCCGGACCGCGCCGTCGGGTCGTCCTGACACCTCCGGGTTTTGGTACGAGCGGCCCTCCGCCCGTAGGTTGATAATCTCGTAACTCCTGATCCGTGACGATGGAAATCATATCTGCCATGACCTTTACATCGCTACTCATATTGCCATCGCGATCGCGCGCGTTCACGCTTCCTTCGATTTTGACTGCGACGTCTTGACGCAATTTGTCTCCTATTTGCTGGTACACACTCGGAAACACGATGATCTCGCTCCCGCCTGTTTTGTCTTCTATGCCGACAAACGCCATCTTGCTGCCGTTTTTCGTCACGATCGTACGAATCGTCTCTATCAGACCACCGACGGTTACTTTATTGCCGTCGTGTTCCGGCTTGAGCGTGCCAAGCGGTACGGTTTGCTCGGCAAAGTACTCGGCATACTGGTCGAGTGGATGCGCACTGATATAAAGCCCCATCAGCTCTCGTTCCCACATTAGTCGCTCCTTTTCGGTGTGGCGAGCCGGTGCCGACTGCAGACGGATAGTCGGCTGAATCGTGCTGGCGGACTCACCGAGCAAACCAAACAGGTCTGTCTGTCCGCTCGCTGCTTCTTTTTGTAATTTGCTCGCAAATGCCTGTATAGACTCCAAATTAAACAGCAGGTCCGAACGATCGGCCATCTGATCGAATCCACCGGTTTTGATGAGCGACTCCCACGCCTTTTTGTTGAACTTCGTCACGCTGACACGCTTTGCAAAATCTTCTATGCTTTCAAACTTACCGTCCTCGCGCGCACGCAACACCTCTTCGACCGCACCGACGCCGACACCTTTGATGGCGGCCATACCGAAACGAATTTCGTTTTTACCTGGTACTACGGCAAACTCTACGAATGATTCGTTGACATCTGGCGGCAGCACTTTGATACCCATGCGCTGTGATTCCGCGATCTCAATTGCCAATCGATCAATATCGTCCTCGTCGCTGGTCATCAACGCCGCCATGAACGCGTCGGGATAGTGCGCTTTCAGGTATGCTGTCCAGTACGCGATCAGGCCGTAACACGCAGCGTGTGATTTGTTGAAACAGTAATTCGCAAACTCTTCCAGCTGCGCCCAGAATGTCTCGGCGATTTCCTGGCTCGCGCCGCCATGCTTCATGGCTCCCTCGATAAAATCAACTTTTACCTTACGCATCACGTCGATCTTCTTCTTGCCCACCGCCTTTCGAAGTGTGTCTGCCTGGCCACCAGTAAATCCGCACCATTCCTTGGAAATCTGCATGAACTGCTCCTGATAAACCAAGATGCCATATGTATTTTTGAGTGAATTTTCCATGCCCGGGTGCAGATAAGTGATTTGCTCCTGACCGTGCTTTCGCTTGATGAAACTGTCGATAAACTGCATAGGACCAGGTCGGTACAATGCCACCATGGCGATGATGTCGTCAAACACCGTCGGCTTCAGTTCACGCAGATAACGCTTCATGCCCGCAGACTCAAGCTGAAACACACCGGTCGTATCGCCACGCTGAAACAGCTCGTACGTCTTCTCATCATCAAGCGGTAGCGTCGAAAGGTCTATCTCTTGGCCATATGCTCTGCGAACGATACGCAGCGCGTTGTTGATAATCGTCAGGTTGGAAAGTCCCAGAAAGTCCATCTTGAGCAGACCAAGTTCTTCGACTGGACCCATGGGATATTGCGTTGATACCACGCCCTTTTGCGCCATTTCGAGCGGTACGAATTTCACCAAATCATCCGGTGCGATCACCACGCCTGCAGCATGCACACCATGCGAACGAATCGTACCCTCCAGTCGAATAGCATAATCAATCACTTCCTTGGATGTCGGATTGCTTTCGTACTCCGCCTTTAGATCGGGGTCGTCCACGATCGACTGACTCAGCGGTATATGACGTCCCTGCACCGGTGCGGGGATCATTTTGCTCAGACGGTCGGCTTCTGCGTATGGCACCTGCAGCACACGCGCCACGTCTCGTACTGCCGCGCGGGCCGCCATTTTGCCAAACGTCACGATGTTGGCTACGCGGCTATCTCCATACTTGTCTGCACAGTACTTAATTACCTCATCGCGCCGCGTATCCTGAATGTCAATGTCGATATCCGGCATGCTGATGCGGTCAGGGTTCAGGAAACGCTCAAACAGCAGGTCATATTTGAGCGGGTCCAAATCGGTAATGTTGAGCGCGTATGCAATGATAGATCCTGCCGCCGATCCACGCCCAGGACCAAAGATGATACCCTGGTCCTTTCCCCAGTTTATAAAGTCCTGCACAATCAGGAAGTAGCCATTGTAGCCCATATTGTCAAGCACGGCGAACTCCATATCCAGTCGCTCTCGCTGCTCATCAGTAAGCAACTTACGGATAGCCTCGTTTTTCATTGCCTTCGCTTCTTCGAGAGTCTTGCCCGCATAGCGAAAAGCCATACCTCTATAAACTAGCTTGTCCAGATATTCTTTTTCCGACTCGCCATTTGGAGTTGGGAAATTTGGAATCAAAATTTTGCCAAGTTCAATCGTGACATTACATCTGTCTGCAATGGCCTTCGTGTTTCTAACCGCATCTGGATTGGTTTTGCCCCATCGACTTATAATATCCGCCGGTTCCATGACGTGCAGCTCAAAATCTTTCAGGCTCATTCTATTTGTATCGGACAAGTAGGCACCCGTACCCACGCAGAGTAATATTTCATGAGCATCCTGGTCATCGTGTGATAGATAGTGTCCATCTCCAGTCACCACACAGGGTATATCCAACTCTTTCGATAGTTTCTCTACATAGCCGTTTATCTTTACTTGTACATCCCAAGCGGTTTTGCTGTCTGGGTGCCCATGATCCTGAAGCTCCAGATAGTATCGATCGCCAAATACAGATTTGTACCATTCTGCGATCTTTTTTGCCTCTTCGTAATTATCAACTCTTAGATTCTCCCCCAGCTCGCTTGACGCACATCCAGACAGAATGATTAACCCTTCATTGTATTTTTCCAGTAGCTCATGGTCTATGCGCGGTTTGTAATAAAAACCATCAAGGTTGGCTATTGTACTCAACTTCATCAAGTTTTCGTAGCCTTGATTGTTCATTGCCAGAATAATGAGGTGATATCTCGCCTTGTCTTTTTGCGGATCCCTATCTTTGTGAGACCTAGCGGCTACATACGCCTCCATCCCTATGATAGGTTTCACATCGTTTTCAGTCGCAGCCTTGTAAAATTCTATAACCCCGCTCAGTGTTCCGTGGTCAGTTATAGCCACCGCTTCCATGCCGTGGTCTTTAACTTTGTTCACCAAATCAGGAATCTTACTCAAGCCATCAAGAAGAGAGTGATGAGAGTGATTGTGCAAATGCACATAATCACTTACATCCAAGGCCGCCCCTTTTTTAGTATCTGTTTTTGTCTCCCCCATAGGTACACATCATTATAGCAGTTCAGCTAAGCGTTTTAAATGAGCGTGTGGCAATACATTTCCACGTCTTTCAATATGTATTTTGTACAAAAACAGCCCTCTGGATTGAAAGGATAATTAGTATTGTTATCGGTTTTGAGTTCTAGAATCAAGTGTTAGAATTTTAAAACTACTCCCTAGGGCTTCATAGAGAGCGCTTTAAATCGGACACAAGTGACGAAAGTACCGTTTGATCGGTCATGAATGAGAATGCAAGCGCTATCTCTTCGCCTGCATGATAGGACAATCTGATTCCAGGGTTTATTCGTGGATTTGTTAATTATATTGCATAAGAACTATTCT
>CAZAUF010000002.1:0-39162 GCA_964488555.1 uncultured Candidatus Saccharibacteria bacterium
CCCCGGCACCAAGTGGTATTGCGAAAATTTTTAGTGTGACATTTAAAGCAAAGGTGGCAGGTAAAGCTACTGTAAGTTTCAGCTATGCTAGCGTCAACGGCACGGCAGCGTCATCCACAGGCGGAAGCTTCGACATCACGAGTCCCAAACCACCTTCAACTCCGAAACCTTCAACTAAGCCAAAACCATCGAAAAAACCAAGTCCTTCGACACCCGTTACTCCCGCTCCACCCCCATCAACACCACCCGCCACTCCAACACAACCTAATCCTAACTCAAACGTGACACCCGATCCTACAGGTCTCATAGACAGTGTTGTCGTTACTCCTTCATATGCCTCAGCAACAATCAACTGGAGAATTAACGCTTCAAATCCAACCTCATCGATAAGCTATGGTCCGTCTTTATCACAACTTGATAAACGTGGAGTTGTAAAAAAGACAGAGGATGGATCATTTACAACAACAATCACTGACCTAACACCCGGTCTTCGTTACAGTTTCACAATCACGGGTGATGGTTCACGTGTATCAGCAGGTAGCTATAGTGGGACGATCGCGACACAAGGGTTTCCCGTAGTTATATCTATGACCGAAAATAACGTACCTATCAAAAGTGCGCAGCTTAAAATCGGTAGTCAAACCCACCCTGTTACCAGCGATAGAGTGACACTTGGACTGGCAGCCGGCAGCTACACTGGAACAATTATTACAGATACGGCCTCATTGGCTATCAATCTTACCGTTGAAGCAAAGCCCATCCCTACTGACGGTAGTGCGCCAGAAGCTCAATCATTTACCTTCAATCTCACCAGTTCTCCAATAGAAGGGGGTCCAGGTTCAGGTATGTCAATCTTCGTTTTCATAGGAGTCTTGATCGGTGGAACCGCCATTCTTGGTCTCGCATTCTTTGTGTTCATCAATATTCGGCGACATCGCTTTGAGTCAGATTCTTATTCGCACATATCTAACTCAACAGTCATCGTAGAGGATGGGTACGATTGGCACAGCGATGAGGCACAACAGTCACAAACCCAACCTCCCGTATCGCAATCGCCAGCCCCAGAATCTACTCGCGAAAATTATCCGTCTGAATCTACGACTCACGTTAATTCGGTTTATCTTACTGAGGAAGAGCCTCTCGATATGTTTGAGCAATCCCGTATTGCTCTACCCCCTACTTCGCATGATCAGACTCCACCTTCTCCAGACGTGATGCCACAAAATCCCAATCCACCACATTCCACCACGCCTTAATGTAATCATCTCGTTTATTTTTGTAATCTAAATAATACGCATGCTCCCATACATCTAGGCCTAATAGAGGTTCAGATAGACCGAGGTTTAATGGATTGTCCTGATTGGGTGTTGTAATAATTGTCATATCTGGTTGCAACCATGTCCAACCACTACCAAATACAGCTAAAGATTCTGATGTAAATTTATCTACGAAATTCTGAAAACTACCGTATGTGCCTAATATGTTTGTTGCCAACTGTCCCGACGGCTCTCCGCCGCCGCTAGGTGACATCCATTGCCAAAACAGCGTATGGTTGTAGTGTCCACCCCCGTGATTACGAATAGCAGTCTTTACCTTATCGGGTAGCTCATTTACTTGGCTCAAGAGAGACTCTAGCGACTGACTTTTGAGTTCCGGGTACTCATCGAGTGCTGTGTTTAATTTATCGACATACGCTTGATGGTGCTTACTATGATGAAGCTCCATAATATCTTTGCTGATGTATTTTCCTAATGCATCATAGCTATACTTAAGTTCTGGCAACGTGTACATATAACACCTCCTTATTTCTTATTATAACCCCTATCGTCAGGGTGTTGCTGTCTCGGGAGCTTTTACTTCTGGCACCGAGATGAATTCAGAGATTTTGTTATCAGCTCTGAGTTGGGATAGTTGTTTTTGAAATACCGTTAGTGGTATTTTCAACGCTGCGTAACTGATCCGATTGTCGCCCTCACGCTGAAGAAGCTTGACGACATAATATCCGTCACCTGTCGTTGAGCGAAATACAGGCGATACTTTACCAGTAGACAATTTCGAGGCTTGCTCTGCCAAACCTCCGTCTCTGTTATTGATCGGTACAAGCGGTGTCACGCTTGCCTCTATCTTTACGCCATCCACTGGAGACAACGACGCGGCAATTTTATCGAAATCAGACTCGTTCTCGAGTCTCTGCTCCAGCACGTCTCGTAATTGAGAGGCGGTGGAATCAACGCTATATGCTACCTTTTGACGGAGCAGATTACGCGCTGTCACCTCTCTCACTTCATCAGAGGTCCACCCGTAATGATCCAGCGTTATATCGTAATACGTTTTTTCAGAGATCTCTCCGTCACTAGATTGGCGTTGCTGTTTGATTGCAGCTGCGATCTCTTCATCAGAAACACTAATTCCCTTTTGTTTTGCTAATTTCGCCGCATAGCCGTCAGCTATAGCATCGTTCAACGCCTGTCTCTTAAACCAATCAAGTTGCGCCTTGTTCTCTTTACTATACAGGTTGACTCCTTGTTTGTACTGGAGATAGTGCTCTTGTGACTTGAATCCTGATAAATAATCACTGTATCTGACCATTTGTCCATCTACGACTGCGACAGGCAAGGGTACCGCGCGTGTAATCCTATAAAAAAACGACGAGGTATTCTGCGCTGGATACAATTGCCACCATATGACGAGAAAAATAAGCAATAGAGCTACAACACTGATAACAATCGTGTTGATAACCAAACGATGTTTCGCATATTGTACAGGGTATTTGAAACGTCGACCGCCAGCGAGAATACGTTCACGATGCTCAGCAACAGTTTCGTTCGTTATTCGATGAGGAGTTTCAGCTTTTGTAGCTTTTTTCCTCTTAAATGTCCGTAGCTTTTTCATTCGTCCCTTTGGCACCTTCCGCAGCTGCGACGGCATCTTGCAATTTATTGTAAATTTTTTCGGGATGCTCGACCTTGTTGATAATCAAATCACCAACGTATGTCTGAACCACGATAGTCCCGAACCTAAAGATTTCACCACCGAGTCCTGGTATATTATAGCTAATACTCTGAATTTTGGACAGTCCAAGCTCGACAACATCCTTGCCGAAAAAGCCTCTCTGGGTCACTTGCCGTATCCGTTGATTGGTGACAATGTATACCGTGTAATACCACATGAGAAAGTGGTACATGAAAAGAATAAGACCAATCGCAAACCCTATAGCAGGCGACCAATACACCTCCGGTGTTGTAGACCATAGGAATACCGGAAGGGCTGAAACGGTGAATGGTATCAAAAAAAGCCAAAATCCTTTACGCATCGCGATGATATGACGACGAAAAATGAATAAAAGTTCTTCGTCTTCACGTTGACCCTCGAAGTCACGGGCATTATTCTTTGCCATAGCATTATTCTACCACGCCACTCCGATCAAGAGTACACTGTCTGTTGCCTCAAGCAGGGAGACGCAAGATGGTTTTACTATTTCAGATTCGGGCTGCTGATACAGCCAACCAAAGTAAATACCGGCTACGAGCCGGTATTTACTTTGGTACCCCGGGCAGGAGTCGAACCTGCAACCTTATCCTTAGGACGGATCTGCTCTATCCAGTTGAGCTACCGAGGCGTAGCTGGAAGGCTACTTTGTATTCTACCACAGGTAACACCGGTACCTACCGTGCGCTAGCGTGTATACTTTTCGTTTGGCACCTCATACGTATAGAGCTCATCGTCGCTAAACCAGTGCCCGATTTCCTTCTCTGCCTCTTCAGGGTCACCTGATGCGTGTATAAGGTTTGGAATACCTTTTTTCTTGCCGTCAGCGTACTCAAAACTCATATGACTGAAGTCACCACGAATTGTACCAGGTGCAGCGGATTTTGGTTCTGTTCCACCAACCATTTTGCGCACAAGAGCCACAGCTTCTACACCCTCGAATACCATGGCAATGACTGGCCCCTGCGTCATCATTTCCAATGTGACATCGAATGTCTCTTGACCCCGACGGCTAATCATCTGACCGATGCTTTCATAGTGGTGATAATAGTGATCCCTGTCCGGCGCGATCATCTTTGTACCGACAATTTCTAAGCCAACGCGCTCAAATCGAGAGAGAATCTCACCAACCAGTCCGCGCTGCACAGAATCTGGCTTAAATAATACTAACGTTCGTTCAACATCATGAGAACTCATATAACTCCTTGTTTACGATTGCTCTTATTGTACCAAAAGAAAGGCCACTAGCACAGCCGCCATACCTATCCTGTACCATCCAAAGACTGCCAGACTATGCCGAGCTAGATAACGCATCAAAAAACCGACTGCAAGCAATCCTGACAGAAATGCTGCGATATTACCAATTAAAAGCGTATCGAGATGTTGCACAAAGTATGCATAATCATGGAGAAATACCTTGAGAGTTACCCCCGCCATGATAGGTAAAGAAGCTAAGAAGCTATATTCTGCAGCTTCTTTTGCGCTCAATCCACTCAGCCGACCTACAATAATCGTGGCACCTGAACGTGACGTACCCGGAATAAGTGCTATCATTTGAGCAACACCGATTGCGACGGCTCGCGGCATGGTGAGTGCTTCGCCGTTTTTCATAAATGATGCCTTTGGTAGTTTTTCAAGCACGATCATGATTATACCGACAAGTGCTGACATAATAATGACGACTATGACGCTCCCAAAAAATGCACTTCCATTGATAAAATCAGCCAATAGATAACCTACTGCACCCGCCGGTACAGATGTAAGCAAAATATTTCGCATTAAGCGATACTTATGCTTCACGAAGATATCATGAAAGATTTCCATTAGTCGTCGCCAGAAATAAACGATCAGCGCTAAAAACGTACCTATATTAATCCACTCTAGAAACAAGTGGTCAGAAGCACCTGAAAAAAAAGTTTGCGCGATCACAAGATGTCCGGAACTGCTAACAGGAATAAATTCGGTGAGTCCTTGGATAAGCCCCAAAACTATCGATTCTATTACACTCATTCCGCTTATTATACGCTATTCTTATAATATGTATGTCTCTGAGCTCATCAATGATTATATCGAGCACCTTGAAGTAGAAGGTGGGCGTTCAATACGTACGTCTGAAAATTACAGGCTATACCTTGAACGCTTCGTAGAGTTCACTGGTGACATTAGGACAACAGATATATCTATAGAAACGATACGCAAATATCGACTTTGGTTAAATCGTTATAAAAATAGCAACGATGAAACATTAACCACAACTACCCAAAGCTACCACCTTATTGCTCTTCGTGGCTTTCTCAGATATCTGTCTAATAGGGATATATCAAGCCTTAGTTCAGACAAGATCGTCCTACCCAAAACAACACGCAAACAAGTTACCTTTTTATATCGCAATGAAATAGATCGTCTCCTCGCCCAGCCAGACCCGTCTAAAGAGCAAGGGTTACGTGATCGTGCAATCATCGAATTGCTTTTTTCCAGCGGACTCCGTGTATCCGAACTTGTGGCACTTGATAAAGACCATATCAATACAAAACGTCGAGAATTTATGGTGCGCGGTAAAGGGCAAAAGGACCGACCGATTTTTATCAGTCGTACAGCTGCCTCTTTCGTAGAAGAATATCTTGCATCTCGAAGCGATAGTTTACCACCCCTATTCATAAGTTATAGCCGCAATGCTCGTTCAGAAACAAGCGGCAATTACCGTCGTCTGACTGCCAGAAGCATACAACGGATACTGAGTCACTACGCACGTCTGGCCGGTATTACAAAACACGTCAGTCCCCATACGATGCGTCATAGTTATGCTACAGACCTACTGATGAATGGTGCCGATCTTCGCTCAGTGCAATCGATGCTCGGTCATAGCGACATTAGTACCACACAGATTTACACGCATGTCACAGATCAGCATCTTCAAGAGGTACATGAGCGATATCAGAGCGAGCCTGAGATTGATAGCTAACACCTATGAGTCACGACAGTTACCGGGATTGTAGTCAACTTCTTGATCGGTCACAAGAAATGTCTTACATAAGCTGCCTGTGATATCTATGGCTGCTTCGGCACCCGGAATACTACTGCCTTCAAGTTCTATTCTACTTTTGATTCGACGAAAGAGATCGTTGGCACGTCCGGTTGAATCGACAATGGGTTGAACTGCATTAAACCTCACTAGCTCTTCATCGTTGAGCATGGTTATGCGAAACGTCGTATTCGGATTATAAAATTCTGTAACCTTAATATATGCACGACGGCTACCTATATCATCGGCACCGATGGGTTCAGGAAGCTCTATTGTCACCTTGCATGCATACTGGGTATCAGCACTGGTAGCAGAAAAATTGGGATTACAGCGTACTTGCACCAATGCATCAGAAGTATGCGATTGACGAACATCTTCAGAAAAACTCACGGTATCCCTTCCGACACTACTCGGCACAAGGAAGAGAGTCGCGTTATTAGTTTGACCATCCTGATCTTTATCAAAATCCGAGAGACGAAAACTGTCACTATGCTGTAGTAATTGTACCCTTAAGAGTGCTGGACGATTGTTCGGCCAATCAGCCAACTTAGGAAGTTTGGCATCCAGTCCTAAATCTACTCTGCCACTCGATTGAGAATCACTCCCCGACAGAGCATCCTGTAGGTCTGTCTGCGAATACCACTCAATAGTAATACGGTCAAAATCGTCCTTAGCCTTCAGTGGCACTAGACGGGACGTATTCGGCGTCAACGACCCTACATAGTCATCGGTGTTAAGCTGCACCTTCACACAAGTATATGCCTGTTGCAACGCGCTATCGCCTTCTGTTTGCTCAATAATCACCTCTTTGTCGCCAGGATGTCCTGCAATACCTGCACGTTGCATGGTGTCGCAATGTGTACCATCCGTCAAAGCACTGATAAGGTTGTTGCACTCCGTCGTGCCAACACCACTACCGGTGCCGATACAGTGTTTTCTATAGGCGACAATCGCTCTTTTTGCATCCTCTACACCAGCGTTTGCGGAATCAAGTGCACTCCTTGATAAATCATTCGTCGTGGCCTGCAATTGATCTTGAATCATGATACGAATGAATGCTACGGTAATGGTCGTAATCAAAAGAGCTGAAAAAATAACCAGAAACAGTGATACTGCACCCTTTTCGTTTTGTCTCACCTTATTCATCATCACTGCCCTCCTTTGTTACCCGCTTGCGCCGTAAAGTCAAACTGATTTACTGCACAAAAATGCTGCAAAGACGCGTCATCGCTTGGTGGACGACACGTAGTGTCAATCGTGTCGATTGTCTGTGTTTGTTGTAGCGCGTCTTGGTTGTTGGTACCTATCTCCATGACAACACGATAGAGTGCCTGACCTATCGCAGCATCGCTAGCAAGTTGCATAATCGTAAAACTCTGTATCGCTAGGTCACTGTTTTCGGCAGACAGCAGTTCAGTGGCGTCAGATTGTTGAATCTTCTTGGTTGGATCAGCGCAATATTGCCCTCCACTATCGCGAACCCTTACAAAACGAATTTGATCATCACCACTCTCATAGGTATTGATAGGATTACCGGAAAGAGATCGACCATAATTCCATACGTAGGTATAAAGACCTGTACATAATCGACCCCCGTCCGAAGTTGAAGTTGGACTTTCAGGGTATCGCTGCAGTCGAAAGGCGGTATCGACCGCAAACGGCTGACTCTTCCCTAATGTTTGTTTAATATCCTCACTGATTGTACGACCAGCCTGAGCGACAGCCTTCATCGTCAGACCTTTATTATAGATATTACTTATTTGAATCACAGTCATAGCGATTATAAGTAATAAAACTGACACGAACGCCATAGCCATCATCAGTTCAATGATTGTAAAGCCTGTCATTTTACCCTCGCGGCTCATACAACCTCACGATCGTTCCCATGGTAACCGGTGTCGACTGACCGGGACTCAGCCAACAAGCCCTAATATGAAAATCATAAAAGCCAGGTCTTTTAGCAGAATCATCTTTTGGGTCACTATCGCTATCTGTCGTCGTGTTCGGCCATCGAACAGCTTGTATCCATATCCCCTCTGCGGTTGGAGGTGTTGAATCAAAACGTACTTTTGCATATGTTGCGACTTCGGTGGTTGGCACCAATAGTGGATCACTGTCTAGCTTGGTTATGTCTAGTGCGAATGGCATATCACCTGGAGTGGGCATGTGGCATCTTTCACCATCAGACACGCTTGTAAAGTTTTGTGCGCGATCAACAGCATGTTCGGTCACTACTCTATTCCACATCTTCGTCGCGTCACCACGCTTACCGTAATCAGCAATATATGCACGGTTTAAATACCTCAAAGCGTCCGCCTGAGCATCGATTTGCTCACGAACTAAACTGATTTCAAGAGAACGTTGTGCCATCGCTGTTCCTTGGTTCATGAGAGAAAGCCCACCTACAGAAACGAGACTAAAAACAGTAATAGCAAACAACACCTCAATGATTGTATCTCCGCGTTCAGATGCTCTTATTCGCATGCTTCATCCATCTGGTTTACTGTTACTCCGTTCGGACCGGCTATGCGTGGATTGATGCTTATAGATTGAATTGGCAGAGATCCTCGCTCGCCCCTCACGCAGTTTTTGATTACTTCCGTAGCAGCCGTAGGCGAAATAAGACTCGATATGTCTGCCGGAAGCGGGCTTGGCGACGTAAACACACGTATGAGACCGCTCGACGGCGATCGCAGTACTAATACACTCATCATCGATGGCTGGTGTGTGGTTGTATAAAGTGCCGTACCCCAATCGAGTGGACGCTCCTGTGTATCAAATGACGTTACCTTAGGGTGATATGCCAATAGGGTTGCGATATCGCTCGTCGTTGGCTCCTGCGCAGGCTCACGCCCAATGACGCTCGATGTTTTGACGGTAGTTCCGTTATTCTGGATCTCAATCGCTCGACCCAAAATCACACAATCTGTAGTACCCCTAGGCTCACCATTCACAGGTGCCATCACTACCGTTCCATCCGCAGCACATCTCCATGTTTGATCTCGTTCATTTCGAGTATGAGAAACTTCAGAGTACTGTCCTTGTAGCATGGTGCTCAAACTCACGACACTGTCACGATACCTCTGCTGTGTAATATTTGAATTAACACCAAACATCAACGCCGCAAACAGAGCTCCCGTTACACCCAAAAAGAGCATCAATTCGATCACCGTAAATCCTTGGACTGAAACAGTAGTCATCGTGGGTTCAATTATAGCATAAGCACTATTAGAGACCCAGCGTTAGAAACAGATACCAATTCAGTATTTTCATACCGAAAAGTCCTGTAATAAAGTAAGCACTTATGAGCATAGGACCAAACGGAATTCTTGCGTGTCGATGCAGTCTCTTGGTAGCCATAAGTGGAAGAGCGATAAGCGTTCCTATGACATTTGCTAGGAAGAGTGCCAGTATTGCTAATCGCCAATCCGCTAACAGTAGGGCTAATGCAAGGCCAAGCTTGACATCGCCGAACCCCACCCAGCGATGCCTGGATAGTACATAAATCAGATAGTACAAACCGCTTAGTATGAGCGCGCTGTAAACAACACTCATGACCTCTTCTATCTCGAAACCACGATCATACAAGGTTACAAAAGCACTAGTTGCTCCAAGAGCAATCACCGGCCACATAATTACATCTGGCAGCAAGAACCATTTTGCATCATAAACAAAGAGTACGATTAAACCGACTCCGGCGATGAGCCATAGGACAAAATGAGTAATCTCTACAGGGGTAGCAAGCGATGTTGGCCAAAACACATAGGATACGATGAAAAACGCAGCCATACCTAGTTCAATCAGCGGCTCCAGGCTTCCAATCGGTTTACTGCAGTACCTGCAGCGTCCATTCAGTGATAGCCAGCTAAAAACAGGTATAAGGTCATACCATTTCAATTGGTGCCCACAGTGCAAACAGACAGAACGATCCCTGAGGATGGACTTTTTCTGTAGTTTACTGACCTCTTGTTTATCTTGACTATCGACTTTTTCACCTGCTTTTTCGTCTTCGCGTAGTTGGCGTGCTCTTAAACGCCACACTGTCGCACCGGCAAAACTACCGAAAAATAGACCAAGTAGTCCAAGAAGTGTAGGAATGATGATCATGCTCATGCTTTTTATGATACCAGACTACACGGCATCTGTGTCAAAAAACGTTCTTTACGACTTATTGTCGATGCAGTACGGCGCGTTTTGATTTTCGAGTGTAATAGTTAGCGCGTAATCACGAGCGGCATTGCTCGATTTTATGCCCTCTTCGGTGTTGACATCACAATTACTCTTGCTGTAATAACCAATTTGCCCTACTTCAGTAGGTCGTGTCTGATAACGAACAATGTAGTGGTTGCCATTCGGATCCACATAATCATCACCAGCTGTAACGTTGTCGCTACCCTTCAAGAAGCCGCGAACGAAGTTACCTAAGCTATCCGCACTATTTGGTACCGCACCACGAGTCGATGACAGATAATTCGTCAGCTGTACCGATATACGCGAAAGGTCCTCTTTGCGCTGAGCATCACGCTGACCACGCTGCAACGCTGGCAATGCGATGAACACCATCAGAAAGATCAGTCCTGCGATAGCAAGCACCAACACGACTTCGATAATCGTAAAGCCGTCATCGGGATTTTTCGATAATTTTTTATATTGGTTGTTCATGAAATTCCCACCTTTCTATGAACGCTAAGAGCTAATATCGCGCCGTAAAACGCTTATGCTTATCGTACATGAGGTGTTTAAAAATGTCCAGCTATACTTGCAGTGTGTTGACCAAGCTGTAAATTGGTAGTAGAATCGCGGCGACCATACCACCTGCAACAAGTGCAAGCACCACCATCAACACTGGCTCGATAGCTGTCGAAATGGTCGCAATCTCCTCATCTAACTCGTCTTCGTAGATTTTTGCGGTTTTTCCCATCATCTCGTCAATGCGACCTGATTTTTCACCGATGCTAATCATCTGCGATACGAGCTCTGGTATATGCTCCTCTGGTAAAAGAGCTGCTGAGAGGTCTTTGCCTCCTTTTACTTTTTCGGCCGCCCGCTCAATTTCTGCTGCAACAACACTGTTATTTACCGCCTCACTTGCAATCGCCAACATATCCAACATGCTCACTCCTGTATCAAGCAGTGTCTGTCCTGTTCGGTTCAGGCGAGCCATGTAGAGTCGTTGAAAAAGCCCTCGAAAAACCGGCGTGTTTAGCTTCAAAACATCGAGAGTGCGCTGACCCGCCTCAGTACGCAGGTACTGATAAACAAGATACATAGCCACCACTACTGCCAGTACAAAGACCCACCAGAATTTTATCGCAAAATCAGAGACCGAAACGATAATTTGCGTAATAAATGGTAGTGATTGATTTAGATCGCGATAGAGCTTTTCGACTTGTGGAACTACTGTAAAAAGCATGAATCCCATAACACCGATAATTACCACTAGGACAATGACAGGATACGTCATAGCTCCCCTAATGCGACTGCTGATCATAGCGTCCTTTTCCTGCTGTGCCGCGACGCGCTGCAACGCTTCATCGAGCGTACCGGAAGCTTCACCAGCCGCGACCAATGCGAGAAACAGCTTGTCGAATACTTCCGGGTGCTTCGCAAATGAGTCATGTAGTGAATGTCCGCCTTCGATAGAAACAATAAGCTCTTGTGTGACCCCACGTAGACGGCGGTTTGGCGTCTGCTCTACAAGCGTACGCAAGCTCTGAGCGAGCGGCAAACCAGCTGCGATCAATGTAGACAATTGACGCGTAAAGACAACTTTGTCTTTTGTCGTGACACGACTTGTCAAACGTGTCCAGAAATTCTCTTCACTTTGCGCTTCTCTGATATCAATCGGCGTGAAGCCTTGCGCCACAAGTAGCTTAGCCGCTTCATGTTCAGATTCGGCTTGTACCACAGCTTTAACAAGCTTGTTCGTGGTATTATCTTTGGCTTCATAATTGAATTTGCGCATGAATCTACTTACTAACCTCGCATCAATCGTTCAAATTCTGTAAGATCAACCGCGAAACTGCGTGCTTCGTCGTATGTCACAACGCCGCTTTGGACCAAGCCCACCAGTGTGCGATCCATCGTCTGCATGCCTGCCTCGGCTCCAGTTTGAATCACAGCATCCAACTGATGTGTCTTGCCCTCTCTAATAATATTACGGACCGCAGGATTAGCAATCAATATTTCAGCCGCCACTACACGTCCCCCACCGATCGCAGGAACCAATCGCTGTGAACAGATAGCCATGAGGATATTGGCCAGCTGTGCGCGTATCTGTGATTGCTGATGCGGCGGAAAAACGTCAATCATACGATCAATAGATTGTGCAGCACTGTTGGTGTGAAGTGACGCCAGTACCAGGTGACCGGTCTCAGCGATCGTGATCGCGGCACTAATCGTTTCGAGATCACGCATCTCACCGATCAGCACGACATCCGGGTCTTGACGCAAGCTCGAACGCAAAGCCGCAGAAAAACTATACGTATCGTAGTGAACTTCACGTTGCACCACGACGGATTTTTTGGACTTATGCGTAAACTCTATCGGGTCCTCGATCGTAATGATATGCATCGACTTTTCAGTGTTTAACTTATCCACTAAAGCCGCAAGCGTCGTAGATTTACCACTGCCAGTCGGACCTGTCACAAGCACCAACCCACGCGGATAATTAGCGAAGTTCATGACAATTGGCGGTACACCGAGCTCGTTGATCGTTTTGATTTCGTTCGGAATGAGACGAAGTGCAGCCGCCAGGTTACCCCTCTCGTGATATGCGTTCACACGAAAACGACCGAGTGTTCCAAAGGCAAAACTGAAATCGAACTCCTTGTCTTTTTCGAGAATTTGTCGCTGGTCTTGATCCAGAATGGCAAAAAGCAGTGTCTCAACCGAAGCTTCATCCAAGGGTGCGTAGCCGCCTATTGGAATCAGTGAGCCATCTACGCGAAGTATCGGTGGTAAACTGACCTGCAAATGAAGGTCGGATGCTCGCCGACGAACAACTTCTTCCAGCAAAATTTCAATCCTGAGCTCTTGGTTTGGCATATTATTCCTATCTTCCTACACGGTGTCCGCCGTCACTCGATTAACTTCTTCCAGCGTAGTAATCCCTTGCAATGCTTTGAGATACCCATCCTGGCGCATGGTAATCATACCCTCGGCCATCGCTTGTCTCTGGATTTCAGCACTCGTAGCACGGCCGACAATCAGTTGTTGAATCGTATCGCTCACGTCCATCACCTCATACAGGCCTGCCCGCCCACTGTAACCCTTAGGGGTGGCTGGGGTGTCTTTACCCTTGACTAAAGTATAAGCGTTTTGACCAGCAAGTGGCAAGTCTTTGTAGCCTAAATCTTGCGAAACTTTCGCCACATCGGCTGGCGACTTGGGTAAAAGGTGCCCCACGGTAGCCAGAATATTCTGCGTCTCGATAGGAGTTGACTGATACGTATCTCGCTTTGGTGCCACACGACGTACCAGCCGCTGACCAATAATTGTGTTGACAGTACTCGCTATCAAAAACGGTTCAATTTTCATGTCGAGCAAACGCGGCAGTACTCCTGCGGCACTATTGGTATGTAGCGTACTAAACACCAAGTGCCCTGTAAGAGCAGCCTGCACTGCCAGGTTGGCAGTTTCATCATCACGAATCTCACCGACCATCACAATATCCGGATCCTGACGCAGAATAGACCGTAGACCGGTTGCAAACGTCAAGCCAACTTCGCTATTCACTTGAATCTGGTTTACTCCTGCCATTTTGTATTCGACTGGATCCTCTAGCGTAACGATGTTTACTGTGTCGTCTTTGATTTCCTGTATCAATGCATAGAGACTGGTTGATTTACCACTACCGGTAGGGCCTGATGTCAGTACCATACCGTTTGGACGACTAATGCCCTTGCGCACAGCTCGAAGCGCGCGACCAGCATAGCCCATTTCTTCGATATTGAACGTTTGTCCTGATTTATCTAGTAAACGTATGACGACTTGCTCTCCCCAGACAACCGGACTGATTGCAATACGCAAATCCACTTCTTTGTTCGCGATTTTGACAGCAAACTGTCCATCTTGCGGAACTCGGTGTTCGTCGATTTTTAGGTTGGATAAAATTTTTATTCGGCTTACGAGAGCTGGTTCGATGGCTTTTGGCAATTGCATTATTTCTCTCAGCACACCATCAACGCGACACCGTATCTTCAATGCTGTCTCAAGCGGCTCTATATGCACGTCACTGGCTCGAGACTTAACCGCATATTCCAATATCGTTGATAGTGCACGACTGATTGGTGAGTCTTGAACAATCGTTTTGATGCTGCTCGCTTCTTCTTTTTCGGCTTCTTGTTGGGACGCTTCAGCAGCGGCATCAACCGTAGAGAGGTCGGTTCTATATTGATCGAGGACATGTCTGACCCCTGCTTCGGACGCCATGAAAACCTTTAACGGTCGTTCGATGAGACTCGAAAGATAATCAACTGCTTGCACATTGCTGGCATCTACCATAGCGACAGCTAAACGATTCTGGACCTCAGCAAGTGGCACAGCCATGAATCGCTCAGCCACATCCTCAGGTATCAGATCTAGCACCTTTTGATTGATAAGACTGTTCGTCAGATTAACATATGGCACGCCCGATATCTGCGCGATGGCGTGTGTCAGCATTTCATCGTCGATGATGTGTTTTTCTGACAATAGAGCAAATAGCGGCTTTTTAGTGGTCGCAGACTCTTCCATGGCGACCTGCAAAACCGATTTGGAAACAAGCCCCTCTTCAGAGAGGAGCGTCATCAGCTTTTCCTGCATGTCCGTGGTTAACAGTGCCACGACCCACCCCCCTTTCTACGGCGTTGTCGCACCGTCACCAATCTCTACCTCAACCGTCGGGTTGATTGCGTCTTCATTAAAGATAGATTTGTCTGGTTCTTGTACTTCCGCGCTGATCGGTTCGATGGTTTTCACCTTGACACTTGCACTTGAGGGTTTGCCTATGACTGCACTGGCCACAAAATACGCCACCACCACGCTGAGAGAGGCAATAAGTATCAATGCTGCGATGTCGCTATTTTTCATGGACGTACCACCTTATCAGTTAATTGAACGGTCTGAGCGGGCTCGTAGTAGCCCACACCAGTCGCAGTCATAACTACCCTGCTGCCTTGTCCTTCCACTGCAAGATTTGTTATATTGAACGGCCTGATTGATTTTTCGATATTAAGTAGAACCTGTCGTAGCCCTTCTTGATTCTTAGCACCTGTACTAACAGTGAATGAAAAACCGATAGTGTGAGATAACGGATCACTACTGTCTGCTGCAGTAGTACCATCACTAGCAATCTCTACTCCACTCACAGGATCTACCTTCAGTGACTCGATGATGACGCCGAACACACCACTTAGCAGCTTCGTCTGTAGTGATGAGGCCATAGCCGTTGAGTTGGCATCGGCCGGTAGCGCGTCCAGTACGGGCTGCAACGCGGAATCTGTATCGTTCAACCGGACAGACTTCAGTGCTTCATTCGTATTAAGAACCCGGATATTGTCTTTCAATTCGTCAACTGTATCGAGGTTTTTTTGGAGGATCGATACGGTGTGGTTTTTTTCGGCAATAATTTTTTCGCCAAACCATATTTGTTGCACGAGGAAAATCACCAACACCAAACAAAACCCGACGATCACCGAAACGCCAGCGATCGACAAAAACATCGTCTGATTCGCTTTGCTGATCTGTTGGCGTTTTCTTAAACCTGCTGTTGCTTTTTCCATCAGTCCTCTCCCCCTTCGTCAGCCGCACGCTCACCAAACAGACTCTCTGGCACCCGAAGGAACGAATCGGTAGCATTCTGGTGATCCGGTCGTAAAATGATAGCGTTTTGTGAACTACGTGCAAAGAACGCTGGGTCATACATGAACGTTAGCGTAAAGCGCAGTACCTTCTTCCCTGTCGAGTCTTCGCCGTAACTCAACTCAGATGTAGAGACGTTATCCGTCAAAGGAACTGTCTGCATTGAGTCTCCATCCTTATAACTCAACGACGTACCCAGAATAGTCTTTTTTAACACATCTGCCGCTACATAGCCGTTTGAGGCTTGACCTTCCAAACGGATCGTACTGGTATTGGAGTCCACACGTGCCAATGTGAATGTCACCTTGTTGGGTTCAGCAGGATTGATTGCTGCCAAAAGCTCAAAAAAGCGTGAATCGATATTCTTTTGTTCATGCAGACTAGAAATTTGTGACAACTGGTGCTGGATAGTCAACATATCGTCTAAATCAGCAACATTTGACAGTTGCTTACTCTTATCTTTGATAGCGTTGTCAGCTATTGTCTGACGCACAGTTTGCACTCCGTACAGATATACCGCTAGTAGCACAACTATACCGATAGCCACTATACCAACAGTCGTCGCACCCGCGATGACAAGAGTCCGAATTCGTTTCGCTTGAATCAGCTCCTGTTTAACGTCGGGGACAAGGTTGATTTCAATCATGTTCGATTCTCCCGTTGTGCCAAGCCCACAGCCACAGCAAATTCAGACGCAACCGATGCTAGCTGCTGGTCATTAGTCGGTATAGCAACACGCTGCCACGGATTAGCAACCATCGCCTGTATGCCAACCTTATTCGCTAGATATTGATCGAGTTGCGGCACAGTACTAGCATATCCCGCCAAAACGACACTGCCGACCGTCAACGCTGGGTATCGTGTTTGGAAAAACTTGATTGATTTTGACAGTTCGGATGTAAAGCCGTCGAGCGTACTTTCAAGTGCCTGTACAACCTGTCCTTCGAGCTTGTCTGGGGCCAGACCAAATTTCAAAATAAACTGGCGAGCTTGGTCTTCTTGGATATTGAGATTTTTTACCGCTGCTTGCACCAATGTCTCTAAACCGTTAGGAATCGTCCTGACAAGTCTTGGAGCCCCTCCATACGTGATAGCGACATTAATGATTTGCTCACCCATATCAACAATAACCTGCGCGTCCTTATAGCCCTGCATTTCAACAGAGCGAATCATGGCAATTGCCTCTGGCTCTGCGGCTATGACATCAAATCCAAGACCCTCCACCAACTCCAGCCTCTCCTCTGCGTAGGTGACGGCGGTGCTCGCGAGCAAAACTTCCTGTTGGGATGGATCATGTAGCGACGGACCCAACAGCGACCAATCCACCTTGGCATCATCAAGAGCCATCGGGATGTACTGATCCAGTTGATACTTGATGGTTCCTCTTAGCTCAGTTTCGTTAAGGGCTGGCATATCGACGACCGTGATGAACGTCTTGCTTGCCGACAGGCTAATCGCAACGTTCTTTGTCTTGATACCACTCTGACCTACGACGGTCATAATAACTTCGCCGAGTCGACGTCGAGCTTCAGCGGAGTCAGCGGTTGCAGTTTTCAAATCAATCGGAGCATAGCCATAATGACGCAAAGACCACTTACCCGGACCAGCGGGAGTAAGCTGCACGACACGCACTGCCGTGGTACCAATATCGAGCCCGAAAAAGTCGCCCACGCCTTTTAATATAGCCATAGTACCACTCATTATACACAAGCATTATCAGATAGCAAAGATTTTTTATACACCTTAAAAGTACGGGGGTAGTTCAGTGGTGAATGTCGTTTGTGCGCGAACATCGCTTCGTCCTTCGCTTTGTGTCCAGAGCTGGGTACTTCCCGGTAAATTGATGATTTCGGCCGGATCACCGGCTGCTCCTCCCGGACCTGCACCACCAGTACGACGCAATTTCAGATGATGAGCCATGACAGGACCATTGAGTGTCAATGGCGCATTGCACATTTCGCTTGTCAGCGTGTCGGGATCATTGCAAGTTGATATGGTGCCATCTTCTTCACTGTTTGCTATCAACCATGCGTCCACGCGTGTCACGTCAGGGTCAATCATGATGGACTTTGCGATAATAACCAGTTGAGGAATCTGGCTAATATTCGTGTACGGAGTACTGTCCCCGTTATCATAATGTATATTGCCCTCGATAGTGACGGTTCCGTCTGGCACATGTACGATGATCGTTTTATTTTTTGCTATCGTACTCGCTTCGATTGTCAAATTACCAGATAATTTTTCATATAATCCACTACGGACATCTGTACCATTGAATTCCACAGAATCTTCTCCACTCAGATCGTCTATCGCTTCTCGACCGGAAAGCAATGCCGACGCAGTGTCCGGTATAGTACCCGCACCACTGTCGTCCTCTGTAAACAATCCATATTCATTGTTGGTGTTTGCAAATGTCAACTTACTCCAGAATTCCTGCGTGTTCGGCAGTGTAGACTCGTACCCTCCCTCCAATCCAGACAAAGACGCGAATCCGACCACCAAGCCAGGTGCTATGACTCCATATTCTGCCCAACTGCCGTACGTTTTACCATCAGCTTTAGGTGTGATGCTGGTTTCTATACTTGCTGGTAGCCTCGGTGTATCATCGGTATTTTCAACTATAGGATCCGTCGTGAAATGCCGTCCCACCCGGATATCACCACCATGCACCTGTACTAATGGTCGCTTACCTATGGTGATGCATGCCGCTCGGCTGTATCGATCGACTGGTTGCGAATTCTCTGTCGGTCTATCAACCGTCAAGACATAACATAGCTTGGTTCCCACGGGCCAGCTGTCATCCAGTACGACATTCGTCGCTCCAGGTACCTGACTATCGAGTACCGTACTACCTGGCGTAAATGTCTGCTGTCCGTCGCCAGCATCAGTGCACGTCCCTTCATTGTTTACCAAGTTCAGTAACGCAGCACAGCTATAACCATCTCTATATTGGTCATTACCGTAATACAACGGTGCAATAGACTGACCCCTTGAAACGAGTAGTCGCTTGACCGACCATCTTACAGAATTCGTGTTGCCCTTTTCGGCCTGGTTATGGATACTATAGCTAAATGTCGCTGTCACCGCACCGGACGCCACACGATCATTGGATGTCACAACAGGCAGCAATGAATAGCTATCTGAAGTATCAGGAGGAAACGTCCTGTCACACGTGGTACCAATCTGCTGCGTTAGTACGCGGGTAAGGTCGCTGTAGTCCCCACTGACTCGAAATGTGTTTGTCGAGTTGCTGTTTGAGCCATTGAGGACATAATTCAAACTCGCTTGCGACGCAGAACCTACCATGCCTCCAATAATAATTCTGCCAGCCGCTTTATGTTTCAGAACAGCGGCACGAGCTACATTGCGTGCGGTAGGGTTATTAAAACCAGCACCTGGCGTGTTCGGTTCACCATCGGTCATGAACACAATGATATTGGTTTGATTCACGATATCCTGAAAATTATCAAATGTATTAGGCTGACCATTGTGATAGCCAAATCCTTGCTCAAAGTTGGTGCCACCGCCAGACTGTATAGACGCAAGCCTACTCTGAAATGTGCTGTATGCAGATGCAGGTTGACCATTCACTCCTACGTATCCCGCAAACGGCACATTGTAGTTAGTACGTCCACCAACTACCGATGAGAATGACCAAAATGCCAGTTTAATCCTGTCGGCTCGAACGGGTGTGTTCAATCCGCCAGGCTTGAACAAATTATTTATCTGAGCCTTCATGGCATCCAGGTCATCATCCAAGATAAGACCCGAGCGGTCAATGACTATAGCCGCATGGCAAATTCGAGGTGACTGTGCAACGGTTGGCTTACCAGTCGCCAAGGCGAAAAGCGCGACCAGCAGTAGAGCTGGCAATACGATGAGCGCAGTTCCCGGCAGTCGCAGCATGCGCATAACTTAGCGTCTCCCTGCCAATGCCGATACGCGTGCCGCCTGTCTGTCGTAATGCGCCTTTTTCTGATTCGTTTTGTTCGTCGGACTATCTGCCCACTTACCTGCAAGCGTATAGTATTTCGCTGCCTGCTTGTACTCTCGACCCGACTCATACAGCTGCGACAGCCAATCGGCTATCAAAAACTTGTCTTCACTGTAGCTTTCGGCAGCCTTTGCCACCCTCACCGCCTCTTTGTACTGCTTCTCGTTGTAAAGCAGCAGTGACTGATCGATTGCTAGCTGGACTTTGCGTGTCGTGTCCTGTTCTGAAGCTATAGCATCGATATAGACTTTGTTTGCCCTTTCAGTACCACCCTCTTCGAGTGCTTTTGCTGCATTGTCTCGGACAGCATTGTTGCGCTTCACCTGCTGCATCGCTAGTTCATGGGCACGATTTTTTGCACTCGTTGCGTCATCATCATCTGCAGACGCAGGCTGGTTAATCTGAATCAGCCAGATTGTCAGTGCCACCGCACCCATCACACCTAGTACACTTGCAATAGCAATCACCTTCGTCTTTAGCGACAGTGCACTCAACCGACTCTTCTTGTGTTTCTTGCTCATATATTCTTACTGCTTACGGTTACAGTTTAGTATACCTGTCGATAAACAATTGAACAAGCAATCTCGCCAACACCACGTATGCTAAGATAAAAAATATGTTCACGCTGATTCTTGGTCCTATGAAAAGCGGTAAGTCGCTCGAACTCATCGCGCGCGTGGCTCCATATGAATTCGCAGGCCAAGAAGTACTTTACATCCAACCGAAAGCGAATGTTCGAGACAAAGGCGTCAGCTCACGCGCAGGAATCAATACCACAGCTATCGCTGTGGAGTCGCTTCACGAAGTGCCAAAGTTTGATGTCATCGGCATAGACGAAGTGCACATGTTTGACCCACGTGAAATGGATGTCATAGAACAGTGGATCCATGATGGCAAGTCAGTGTTTGTCACCGGACTCGACCTAGACTCTTACGGGAAAATGATGCCTTCTATCCTCCGGTTACTAGAGCTCAAGCCTGACCATGTCATTACCAAAAAAGCCGTGTGTGAAATATGCAAGAAGTACGACGCACGATTCACGCAAATACTCAGTAAGGGCAAGCCGGTTCTCACCGGCCTACCTTCAGTTGTACCCGAAGACGGCACTTATGAGTATCAGACTCGATGCCGCAACTGTTTCGTTAAGGGATAGTTATTATTCGCTACTTGGTCGGTTACGAATAGACACACCAGACATAATGATAGTACCGGCAATTGTCAGTACTGGAGCGTCCTTGCTGGTTTTCTGGCGTGTTTTGTCTTCTGTGCCGGCCATGATGTTATTGAGTTGATTGCGGATGACAATGTGCTCAGGCACGATGATTTCCACTCCGCCCCAAAACGCGAACACATCCACGAGTGCGTCTTTATCAAAATCAGCTTCACGTAAATCTATTTGCGCGCCACCCATGATAGCCGTCATATCTGATTGCTTGAACGTTTTGGAGTGATTTTTTACGTCGGCCCCCGCCATGATAGCCGTCACGTCGTCGCGGTCAGCTTTACTCGCTCGTTTGCCCGTATATGAACGACCAAACACTATGGAGATACCGATAAACATCAGAATGAGCGGCCATACGATCGCCCATGGCTCCACGTTTATCATGTCCGCTTCGCGTAGCTGATACAGGCCACCTAACACCACGAGAAACGCGGCAATCGCCCAACTGCGCCAACTATTTAGCAGTACCAGCAGACCTGCTAGCACTATAGCCATAGGCCAGTAATCATGCACTATATTGTCCACGCGTATGACATTGAGCGCGTTCAGTAGTAATGCCGCCCCTACAGCTAACACTACCAGTCCGGTAATATTTTTAGAAACCGTTTGCCGATTCATGTATATTCCTTTTTGTTTTTAGTATTTTGTAATACAAGTGTACACGATGCGAGGCAAAACGTAACCATACTACACTCTTCTGTCGAGCCTCCAAAATGAAAAAGCGGCAAGCAGACAGGTGTTTATCCTGTCTACTTGCCGCTATGTGACCAGCGGTGAGCTGATTGTTAGTCGATCCTGTGACCACTGAGTGCTCGCGCAATCACGATCTGTTGGATCTGCTCCGTACCCTCGAAGATGTTATAGATAATCGAGTCACGGTGCCAACGCTCCACCGGATGATCCTTCACGAAGCCAGCACCACCGAGGATCTGGATGGCCCGCTCGGTGACCCACACGGCAGTACGGCCAGCCTTGAGCTTGGACATCGAGCCCTCGGCGTTTTTGTAACCGCCGTGCTTGCCCATCCAGGCCGCCCGATGCACGAGCAGTCTGGCCGCATCGACTTCTGTAGCCATATCGGCCAGCATGCCTGCAACCAACTGCTTCTCGACACTCGACACGCCGAAGACCTTGCGGTCCTTGGCGTAATCGAGCGAGTACTCGAGAGCGGCACGAGCGATGCCAACCGCCTGCGCACCCACAGTGGGACGCGTGGCCTCAAAGGTCTGCATGGCTGGCTGGCCGCCCGTAGAAGACTTCTTCTGCGGGTTATTCAGCCGCTCTCGAGCTCGCGCCAGTCTGGCGTCGAGCTCTTCCTTGGTGCCTAGCAGACAACTGCCCGGAACGCGGACGTCCTGAAGCGATAGCTGAGCCGTATGGCTTGCGCGGATACCAAGCTTGTCGTGCTTATGCACCTGCTCGAGACCCTTTGTGCCAGGCGGAATAATGAAACTCGCCTGACCGCGACCCTTCAGCTCCGGATCGACCGATGCCACCACGACATGAATGTTCGCGATGCCACCGTTGGTGATCCACTCCTTGACACCATTGATGACCCATTCGTCCTTAGCCTCGTCGTACACGGCACGAGTGCGAAGGTTCGACACGTCGCTGCCGGCTTCAGGCTCGGACACGCAAAAGGCGCCGAGTTTGACGTCGTCAGGCGTGCCATAGCATTGCGGTACCCACTCTTCAACCTGCGCCCAGTTACTCATAGCAGCCGCTGCGGTAATACCAGCTGCAGCGAGCGATGAACCAAAGATGGACAAACCGATGCCGGCATCACCCCAGAACAGCTCCTCTACCACGACAGGCAGCAGCAAGCCACTCGGCTCTTCGAGTAACGCGTGCTTGACGAATTCGTCCGAGTAGAAGCCAACCTGTGCGGCTTCCTGAACGATTTCCCATGGAAATCGCTGATTTTGATCGCACTCGGCGGCCGCCGGACGAATCTTCTTCTTCGCGAACTCATGCGCCAAATCGCGAAACTGAACCACATCATCGGACAGTTCCAGCGAATATTCCTTGTCAGAACTCATGTCAGACTCCATTTCTTGTCATGCCAGATGGGTGCGTACTTTCGCCGAGACGTATCGCCCGGCCTCTTTGGAATGCGACTGACATCGCGTTTCCTTTCGGTTTCTCACAGGCGATTGTCCTCAGAGTTTCCTCTGCTCGTGTCTCCTTACTAACACAAGATGAGATGAAGTGACGCGTCAAGCGTGTCCACTACACCTCATCTTGTGCCTCTCCCTTGTCAATGTACCTCTTATACGAAGTTGGTGGTATTATGTCACATTCGCACAGTAGACGCAAACAATAGCAGTGAATTACTTTCGATTCATATAGAAAGCGTTCCTCAAATTTGATCATGTACACGACGAACAACAGTGACCGCCTTATACTTTGACAGTTGAGTCCTTATCTGTATCGCGGTCGTAACAGTACGTGCCGACAAAAGCTTTCCTGGAATCTACCGTATCGAAAAGGTCGCATGTTACAGGTATCAGTGATGATGTTCCTACGAGATACTGCCAATCTTTACCGGGGACTCTGTAGAACCACACCATACCCGCACTATCCTTTGTGGCAAAGCTCAGCCGTGCGTTTTTGTATCCATCCATACCGTCACCGATTCTAGGCTTGCTCATCACAAATTTAACTGCTTCTTCACCATCTTGCTCAATATACTCCTTATGCTCAGCAAAAAACTTATCATAAAACGGTGCAATATCTTTAGCTGACTTTGTGTAATTCGCTATATCCGCACAACTGATGCTTGCATGATTGTCGACTCCCATGATCGAACCGTCCATCCAATAAGTAGCACAAGTAACAGACGTCGTGACGTAATGGTTGATTTTGAGACCATCATTGTTTTGCTCAAAAATTTCTCCCATATCTCTGAGTTTAAACTCATTTTTTTCAAGCAGCATCGTTATCGCTGCAATATCTTCATCTATTGATTCTTTGTTGTCTGCTGCGGTCGATACTGTCATGCCGTGTCCAGTTTCTGGTAGGTTCACAAAATCATATCCAGCAACCTGATAGAAAGGATATGAATACACAGCCATTTCATCTGTTGTCACAGCATAGTCGCCATCTTCATGCATCGTCGTTTTGACTATTGGTGACTTCACAATTTCTTTTACTGCATCGACGACAGCTTTGGCATTTGCAAGCTTAACGGGCTGCTCTGTCGGCTTTGTTGACTGACTCGCTACAGGACTTTTGGCGGGCTTGCTAGACAAAAGATAGTATGCAGTAGCCGTGCCACCGCCACCAAACACAAGCATAACCGCCAGAATAATCGCTATAAGTTTTCCCTTGCCTTCTTTTGGTTCTTGAATCGGCAATTTAAATGGCACCGGAGCAAGTTGCTCCGGCGTGCTGGATTCCGCTGGTTGCGCAGCGGGTATTGCTGAAGAGTTCGTTTCATTTTCGGTGTTGATATTATCCATAAGCACAGTGTATCTGACCATAAGCAGCATGTCGACCCAAGCCTTACGACTCAATCAGCCACGAGATTCTTATGAGTGTTTTAGAGGAGTAAGATTGGCGACAAGTGCCTGAGATAGTAAAAACTCCGCAACCATAGCCACGGAGCTTTTGCGCAACGTTGCCAGTGGTGCGGAGTTGATATGGAAGGTGCCGACTGTCTACCAATCTTCGTCTGGGTTGTCATCCGGCTTTTTGCCCCATCGCCATCTGGGTTTGGGACCTTTGGCAAAGCCGATACGTACTAGCGCAATCGCTGAGACAAGAACGACGATCAGATATATACCGACCTCTTTCGTGAACTCACCGTCTGGAACATCCTGAAGAGTAAATCCACCACCGACAACAATAGCGACAAAGGCGATAATTGTCAGCCAACCTTGCCAGGTAACCGGAGTCCAGCCCCAACCGTAGCGTCTGCGCTTAAACCAGTATGTGTTTGTTTTGCCCATACCTATAGTGTATCATCCGCTATAATCAATCGACGCGTTTGCTGATTTCGCGCAATATCTAACAAGAAATGATGCAAAGAACAAACGCACTAAACTAAAATTCTCAATCGTTCACAATGCGTAGTCGATATATTTTGTCGTCGTCTGACTGTGGCATGCCGCGACCATCGCGGTTAGAGGAGGTAAAGTATAGCGCGCCATCCTTCGCAGCAACCGCCCTCAGACGTCCATATTCACCCGAGAAATGGCTCGTCAAAGTAACGCTCGACGAATCATTAATTTTTGCTTGATACAACGTTTCACCTCGAAGTCCAGCAAAGAACAGTGAACCATCCAAATATGCTATGCCCGACGGTGCCCATGTTTCATTGTCACCGGAGTGTATGATTGGTGAACGCATTCCTCTTCGCGATTCGTCTCCGGCTATGGTCGGCCAGCCATAATTCGCGCCTTTTTCTATGAGATTCAGTTCATCCTTGCCTCCGCCTTTCCATTCACCTGATGGACCGTGCTCGACCGACCACAGTCGCTCCTCGCTATCCCACGCAATTCCCTGTGGATTGCGATGTCCATAGCTCCAGACGAGATTGCCGTAAGGATTATCTTCGGGTGTCGTGCCGTCAGCATTCATGCGCAAAATTTTACCCGCTAGCGAACTTGTGTCTTGAGCTAGCTTTCGTTGAGCCGCGTCGCCAGTGGTGATATATAGCTTGTCATCTGGTCCAAATGCAATGCCTCCGCCATTGTGATTACTCGCTGCCGGTATGTTTGCCAAAATCGTACGCTGCTTTGTCAGTGTATCGTCACGTAGTTGGTACTCTTCTACTTGATTCATCAACATACCATTCTTCATAGTAGTGAGGTACAGATAGAGACGAGTGTTCTTTGAAAAATCAGGATGTAAAGCAACACCAAGCAAGCCACCCTCACTCGTCTCTACAACGCCTGATACGGGGTACGTTCGACCGTCACTACCGACGCGCTTCAGTGTGCCACTACGTTCCGTGACGAGCAAATCACCACTTGGCAAAACCACCACTGACCATGGCGTATGCAGATTACTCGCTACGATTTCAACGTCAGACCACCCCGTTCGCTCTCCGGTAATCACGCTCGACTCTGTCGGCTGAAAAAAGAATTGTGGCATACGATCACGAAACACAAATACTGCTATCAATACCAGTGCCAAGACAACCGCAATAATGACAAGTGTCTTCCTCATACTTTTATTATAGCTTGAAGTGCGTAACTGATCAGAGCGCGTCTGGTAAATCAAAAACAAAATCGTTGCCATCTTTAAACCATATAGCAATAAAAAATCTGCGACCCACGGGTCGCAGAGTGAGAGAAGGCCTTCGCCTTATCGTTTTGCTTTTGTTTTGACTTCGATCTTTTGGGGCTCTGGTAGCGGCGTAAGGGGCACGTTAACGCGCAAAATCCCATCATCCAAGCTTGCGTCTATACTCTTTGTGTCCGCGCGCTCAGGTAGCTGGATACGACGATAGAAGCTGCTACTACTTTCGCGGACGACATATTTCTTATCTTTGTCTTCTTCTTTTTCATGACGCTCAGCACTAATCACCAGCGTACCGTCTTCGATACGAATATCGACGTCCTTTTGGTGAAAGTTTGGTAGATGCGCCTCTACGGTCAAATTGTCCCCGCTCGTGAACACATCCGTGGTCGGTATGTTGACACCACGAAATGGTGTCAGCCAATCATCGTCAAAGAACTGGCGTTGCAACGCACTGAGCTCCTTGAACGGATCGTATTTTACAAGTTTAGTCATTGTCCTCCTCCTTTCGTTTTACTGATAGGTGAAGCAGAATAACTGCTATTTTTATTATATGAAATTAGCACTCTCATGTCAAGAGTGCTAATTCACAATAAACACCTTTATTTATGGTTTACCTGCATCATAAGTTATATACCTACACCATTACCGCTAGATCTATTGTGTGCTTTTTGTATCGCCAGTCTCGTCTGCGGGATAAGTAATACGCTGACCACTGACAACTGCAAAAGATGTGAGAGTATGATCGTTCACACTCGTAGCACTTATGATATCTTTGACTTTTACATTACGCACCAGCAAGGCGTCACCTACTAGCGACCGGTGGCACCGCCACGGCACCGCTTCGGCACACATAATGGCCGTAGTGCTGTCGGTAGCCAGTTTCATGAGGTTCTCAACTCCAGACGTGAACTCAGGTGTCTGCATATAATCAGCATAGTTGCGAAAAGATTTATTGCGCCATGCCTTGTTTGGTGAATCTTTGGTCGATGACCGTAACCCTCCTAATTCTTTCATGTAGACATAGTCTATATTGGCTTTTTTCAAGCTTTTTGATAGGGCCTCTTGCTCATATTGAGGATTGTGTCTCGATCGCGGAATAGTCCGTATGTCGACCAGTCGTGCGATTTTTTGTGTTTGCAGCAATTCGATAAACTCTTCGACTGGTCTGGTCGAGTGCCCGATTGTGTACACTGTCGTCATAGTTTCATTATAGAAGCTGGCAAGAATACTGTCTAAAAATGCGGAGGAATATCATAAGGATATTCACTCTCTTCGTCCAGTATAACAGAGGTGACTTTATTGCCGTCATATGTATAAAGTAGCATTTCTTCTAGTTCATCATCGTATGTTTCCAAATGTACAGGCCGCTGCCATAATTTATGTATATACGGAAGGGTCTTTTCGATATAGTTAGGGTCGAGCGTTTGTCCATCAAATTTATGTCGCAAATAAAGCTCTTTACTGCGGCCGTAATCTCCGTTGACTACCTCGATATATGGTATGCCGCTGTTGTCCATCTGCGATACCAGCTGATCACGTATGTCTTTCCAGCCGGTTGATTTGACTACCTGATATACGTCTCCGGTATAGGGATTCGTCTGCTCTTCATACACAAACATATGCATACGATCCGCAACGATTTTGTTGAAATGATTGCGTATGAACGACTGGTCATCGTTATACATCATGACGTCACGCAAAGCTTCTATGGCAGGACTGTCTTTGAGCTCACCCTCGAAACGAGGTTGAATAGGAATTCCCTCTTTGCGGAGCCAATCGTTTTCCTCTTCTGATAGATTGCCGTTGTAGTAGTCTTCGAGGTACTCATACATGGTCATGCCTAGGTAATATGGGTTCAACCTACCTGGGCTAGGAGCAAGTACGCCAGAGTGCACTTTCCACCAATGTTCGTTATCTTCTTCGGGTATCAGATCACGGTCACCGACTTCGCGCATGATGCGCTTGTGCCAGTATGACGCCCAGCCCTCGTTCATAATTTTGGTACGTCGTTGCGGGTAGAAATACAGCGACTCACCCCGCACTGCGTCCAGGATATTCCGCTGCCACTCTTCCAGATATGGCGCATGGTTACGGATAAATCCAAGCACGTCTTTGTCTGGTGCGGGCGGTATGTTCAGTGCTATACGACCCATGTTTCGACGCGTCGTCTCAGATGCCTTCGGCGGAAACAGATCATCAAACCGATCGTGTGTCTCCTTTTTGGGCGTAGCTTCTTTTTCAGCCTGTGCGCGCCATTGTCGCAACTCTTCTTCTCTGGACGGTCTGTCGATATTGTATGGATCGATATGCTCCTCGATAGAAAGTGCCGCATCTAGAAATTCCTCTACTGCCTGTAGGCCGTACTTTTCTTCGTACTCGTCTATCATTCGGGCATTGCGAGCGACGACCTCGGGCATATCGCGCCTCGTATTGGCAAAGGTATGGTTGTTTTTGAAAAAGTCCGTATGACCAAGCACATGAGCCATGACAAACTTGTTTTCTATAGGCGGGTTGTTCTCGAGCAGATACGCCTGCGACGGGTTGCTATTGATTACGAGTTCATAGACCTTTGACATGCCGTAATCATACATCGTCTTCATCTGTCTGTAGGCACGTCCATGTGTCCAGTGCGAATACCGTCCAGGCATACCATATGAACCAAGCTCATTCATGATTTGTGGAGGCACGACTTCAAACTTTGTAGGAAAAGGATCCAAGTGAAATTCCTGCGCGATATTCCATATGTGTTCGAGAGCTTCTTCAAGTTCCCGGTCTTCAGCTTCAAATTCATTGCTGTATTTATAATCTTCGGGTTGTCGTTCCATAGTGCCTAGCTCCTCCTCTCGCCTGGATTAAATACGTCCTTGAGAGCTGGTAGTACTTCTTCTTTGCTATTGATAATGAGTCCCTTAAATCGGGGATCATCAATGTTTTTTTCGTACGTATCAAGCAGTTGACTACGACTAGCTCGTCCGATTTGCACATATGCATACTGGCTTATATCGCTGTCGAGCAGTCTCTGAACCAACCCCGCACATGTATCATTATCAGAGCTGAAATTGTCACCGTCCGAAAAATGAAGCGGATAAATATTGTAGCTCTCGGGTGGATAGCGATCATTAATGATGTTGAGTGCCATCTCATTCGCCGATGAACACTTAGTGCCACCTCCCATACCTCGGGTAAAGAATTGCTCTTCGGTGACTTCATGCGCTTCGGTATCATGAGCGATAAACACTATATCCACCTTGGGGTATTTGGACCTTAGGAAATTGACTGTCCACCAACAAAACGCTCGTGTAATGTACTTTTCGAACTCACCCATAGAGCCCGAGACATCTGCCATGGCTAGCACGACCGCACTGTTTTCAGGCTTACGTTCATGCTCCCAAGTCCGCACCCTGTAATCCTCTGGAGATATATTTTTGAGTTCCGGCGTACCTGATTCCACGGCATTACGCATCATGTTTTGCAGTACCGTCCGTGCAAGATCCAGGTTATTGGTGCTACGCTTTTTGCGGACATCGTTGAAGTTGACAGTGTCAGTCTCTATCTCTTTGGTCTGCTTGGGTTTCATCAGAGGAAGACCCAAATCTTCAAATACCAGCTCCTGGATTTCCTCGATGGTCAGTTCGGCTTCGTAATACTCTTCGCCCGGTTGATCACCGGCTTCTTCGCCACCACGACCAGGCCCCGGCTGATGACCTATCACATCACCGGGCTGCTCAGAGCCATCGCCTTGACCGACACCTTTCTCGCGCTTGCCATACTTAAACCTCGGTAGCTCAAGCGATTTCAGAGGGATTTTGATCGTTTTCTTGCTTTTCGGGTCGGCACTTATGATGTTACCGTCACTCACAATGTCTTCGAGTCGGCCTTTTATGGACTCTTTCACCTTTTCGTTGTGGCGTGCTTCATCGCGTTCACCTTTGCGGTGAAGTGACCAATCCTGCCTCGAAATTGAACTTGTGTAGTCCCCAAATCTCTCCATTGTGATGTATTCCCCCTGCTGACTAGTTGTTTAGACAGCTCTATCTATGCTCGACTCATCAATGAGCCAACGTAACTGACAAGCTCGTTGGCGCAGTGAGGGCAGTAGCCTCTTTCTTCGACCAGTGTTCGTTCGACTTCACTGATACGCTTGCGCTGCTCTTCGTTTTTCACTCTCGCAGTCGTCGTAAGCTTGATCATATCCTTCAGATCACCAAACAGCTTCTTGCGGATAGCTTCTTTCAGACGTGGGTGAGAGTTGTAGTTGAACTCTTTGCCCTGCCGCAATATTGATGCCATGCGTACCATCAGTTCGTTGCGGAATTCTTTTTTGCCGCTATCGCTGACGCCGATTTGCTCCTCAATACTTCTCATGAGCTTTTCATCAGGATCAAACTCTTCATCCGTAATAGGATCGATAATCTTTGTTTTATTGCAGAACGCTTCGACGTTGTTGAGATAGTTGTCGCATAGATTCAACGCAACATCTTCGTACGAACCGATAAACGCTTCGCTGATTTCACGTACAGCGTACTCGTCGTATGCCTTGCGAGCTGTTTCCAGATCGTTCTTTAGCGAATCCTTGTCTTCCTTCTTCATATCACGCGTGTGACCGCTGTGATCAAGCTGGTCCTGCAGCGCGCGAATCGCATCGAGCGGCGTCAGGCATTCCTTGTCTCCTCTCACCAGAGCCTTCGACAATGAGTCGATGATATAGCGCGGAGATACGCCATAATACATACCCTCTTTCGGATCTTCTTCTTGTAGCTCACGAATGTCGCGCTTGGTCAGCCCATTGGTCTCCTGACCGTCATAGATGCGAAGTTTTTGGATCTTGCTGTACTTCTTGGACGTCGGTGACAAGCGAGACAACACAGCAAAGGTCGATGCAGTCTCCAGCGTTTGCGGATTGACATGAATCTTACCGCGCTTCACAAGCTCGCTCTCACCGATAAGCTTTTCGTGAATCTTCTTTTCGGCAGAAACCTGCAGTGTGTATGGCACTTCGATAACTTCCAGACGATCACGAAGTGCCTCATTCTTAGGGTTGGCCACGTAGCTGTTATACTCCGCCAAGTTGGTATGGGCGATAATCACCTCATCAGCCGAAATATTTGGGAAGCGCGGTGCTTTGATGACGTGGTCGGTCGTAAGGTCAAGGAGGGAGTACAGAAACTTTTCGTCGACCTTGAGCATCTCGACAAATTCCATGACACCGCGGTTGGCAACATTCAATTCGCCGTCAAACCTATACGCACGAGGGTCCGACGCGCTACCAAACTCTCCGAGCTTCGACAGGTCGACACTTCCGGTCAGCTCCGTAATGTCCTGACTCTTTGGATCTGATGGTTTGAACGTACCAATGCCAACACGGTCTTTCTCTGACAAAACAAGACGTTTGATTGGAACATTTTTCAGCGCGTCTGAATCAAAATTGATATCACCATACTCGACCTCACACTGAGGGCAAAGATCACCCTCGATATGAATGCCATACTCTTCCTCAAGCATCGGGCGCATATCCTTAGGTATGAGGTGTAGAGGCTCCTCATTCATAGGGCAGCCGTCGATAGCGTACATTGCGCCTTCGTCGGTCTTGGAGTATTCTTCGATACCCTTCTTCGTACCATTCACAAGAGTAGATTTACCGCTACCAGGAGGACCGACGAGAATGATAATTCGCTTGCTCGTCTCGAGTCCTTCGGCACCAGATTTCATAAGTTCGATGAACCTATCCGTCGTCTTTTCTGCACCAAAGAGTGCGTTCTGACCAGTCGTAAAGAAATCTTCACGCGAAGTCAACGCCTCATATACAGTGCGAAATGACGTTCGTGCTATGTTAGGATTTTCGACGACTTTGTTGATGTACTCCTCGAAACTAATCTTTTCGCGCAGTTTCTCATGCTCGTCTCTAAAGTTTTTGAGTTCGCCGAATACACTGCGGCTCTGTCTCTCGCTCGACATATTTCCTCTCCCTCTATTTACCCCACATGTCTTATCTTAATAGTTTAACACTTTTTTTAATAAGTCAACCTCTAAAAATATAAAATCGTATTTATTTGACAATCGAATAGCTTACGCCCAGAGAGAGCGTGGGGTATTCATACTTGAGCAAACGCATCGAATTATCAGATTTCACATGATGATCAAACACTTCACCGCCAGACTGATTATCGATACGGTACACGACATGAGCTTTGCCAACATGATATATCTCTGTCGCATCATTGGACAAACGCGCAAGTTCCGATGTTTCTCCACTTTCCTTAATCAGCATGACTCTCTTGCCTGCAGTGTAGTAGACCGCTCCATCAATTGCATAGCCTGCACGCATGAAGCCTTCCGAAGTCGAACCCGTATAGGCTGCGAAATTCACTCTTTTTTTAGTCGATAGGTCAAATTCATTGACAGTAAATTGCACTAGCTGAGAGCCTTCGTTATGGTCCACAGAGACATAGACCGCTCTCGTTGCATCAGCGTTAATGTCCGCTAAGTAGCCTATGTCATTTTCGTCGATAGCGACGCTGCTTTTGTCATTTCTCAAATCATATAGTTGCAACTTCTCTGGTCCGGCTCTATCGCATAGAGGACAACTCTCTGTATAATACACGCGCTGGTTTTTCCGATCATACGCCTTGATATCGTAAAACACGTTAAACTTATTCGTTTGATCGTCGGAAAAAAGTTCTCGCTCGTCAGCGGATGCTACAGTGATTGCTTTAACTGCTTTTATATCTGCGTTTTTTGTCGCGTATCCAAACGCTATTTCCGTTCCGTCGGTAGAGAACACAAGACTCGTAATGTTTGTAGTTCTGTCTGTAGTGTAAATATTTTTGTATGTCTTGCCGCTATCTTGACTCAGCCATATGCTTGGACCTTGCTTACTTGCGCAGCTTGGCGCAGTGACAAGCGCGACAGAGTCGTGGAATACTGCAAACTCGACCACACCTTGGTAGTCATCAAGCGTAATTGCATTGTTCACTTTTGCATCGTTTAGATTTACATAGTGAACCGTATCCGTACTTCGTCGACAGTCCGCCACCTCCTCTTTCTGGGTAGCACTTACGTACACGAGTGCTTGCGGATCGAGAGTCGTGCCAAAATTCGTGTCGGCATCCTGTCGTGTCGTTTGTGGCTGCAGTTTGTTTGCTGAGATGTAGTATGCACATCCTGCCCCGATTGCGACAATAACGATTATTAATATGGATATCCAAACTAATTTGCGTTTACGCCGTGGCGGTTCGGTTGCTATAAATGGATCGGGTGGAGTCACAGAGGAAGCTGATGGTGAGCTCTCCGTAGAGGAGTTCACATTTTTGTCTTGGTTATCGTCCATGCACTCAATATAGCATAAGCATAACACCTGTCAGGAGTTGTAAACAAGACCATTTTATGATACAGTTATCCTAATTCTGCGCCTGAGGTGGGCGTGGGAGTGGAATGTCCCTTCAAAAAAGGAGCTCTCATGAGCGAAAAGGAATACCAAACACCTGCCAACAATGTTGGTGACGAGGCCGAGCTTGAATCGCTACGTCAAGAAACGGCGACTCTGCGTGAACAGCTGGAACGCACAGGAGCTGACGCTCGCAAAGCGGATCAGCTCGAAGCGCGGATCGACTCGCTCGCTTCGCGAAATACCAAGCTGATGGAAACCCTGAAGGAGGCTCGGCAGCAACTTCTCGCTCTGCGCGAGGAGGTTGACCGACTCGGTCAACCGCCCAGCGGCTACGGCGTGTTAATGCACGTCTACGATGACAACACGCTCGACGTGTTCACATCGGGTCGCAAGATGCGCTTGACGTGCGCTCCAGACATTCAGATTGCAGACTTCAAGCAAGGCCAAACTGTTCGTCTCAATGAGGCACTCACTGTGGTCGAAGCTTGCGATTTCGAGGGTGCTGGTGAACTTTGCACGCTACGAGAAGTGCTGGACAACGGTACTCGCGCGCTCGTCGTCGCTCACGCCGACCAGGAGCGTGTCGTGCGACTCGCCGAACCACTCATCGCCATCGAGCAGTGGTCTGACAACGATTCCAGCGATGATCGCCCTGCCAAGTTGCGTCCTGGCGATACGCTACTGATCGACACCAAGTCGGGATATGCTTTCGAGCGCATCCCCAAGGCTGAAGTGGAAGATCTGGTTCTCGAAGAGGTACCTGATATCAGCTATAACGATATCGGTGGCCTCAGTCGACAGATCGAGCAAATCCACGATGCCGTGGAACTGCCGTTCCTACACAAGGATCTCTATCGGGAGTATCAGCTACAGCCGCCCAAGGGTGTTCTGTTGTACGGTCCGCCCGGTTGCGGCAAGACGCTGATCGCCAAGGCAGTCGCCAACTCTCTTGCCAAAAAGATGGCAGCGTTACGCGGCAACGACACCCACGATGCCCATGAGGTAAAGAGTTATTTCCTCAACATCAAGGGTCCGGAGCTGCTCAACAAATTCGTCGGTGAGACCGAGCGGCATATCCGCTTGATCTTCCAGCGGGCTCGAGAAAAGGCCAGCGACGGCACTCCGGTGATTGTGTTTTTCGACGAAATGGACTCGATTTTCCGCACCCGCGGAACCGGTGTCAGCTCAGATGTCGAAACGACCATCGTGCCGCAGCTGCTCAGCGAGATCGATGGTGTCGAGGGACTGGAAAACGTCATCGTCATCGGTGCTTCCAACCGCGAAGACATGATTGACCCGGCGATCCTGCGGCCTGGCCGCCTGGACGTCAAGATCAAGGTCGAGCGACCGGATGCCGAAGCGGCTCAGGACATCTTCAGCAAGTACCTGACCGATGAGCTGCCAGTACACTCGGATGAACTCGGTGAGTTCGACGGCGATCGCGAGACATGCATCAAGGTCATGATCGAAAAGGTCGTAGATCGAATGTACGCGGAAATCGACGAAAATCGCTTCCTCGAAGTCACCTACGCTGGTGGCGACAAGGAAGTCATGTATTTCAAGGATTTCAACTCGGGTGCGATGACCAAAAACATCGTTGACCGAGCCAAGAAGTACGCCGTGAAGTCCGTCATCGAAACCGGACAACGCGGACTTCGCATCCAACACCTCATGGATGCAATCGTCGACGAGTTCGCCGAAAATGAGGACCTGCCGAACACAACGAACCCGGACGACTGGGCTCGTATCTCCGGCAAGAAGGGTGAACGGATCGTCTATATCCGTACGCTCATCAAGGGTCACAAGCAAACCGGCAACGGTCGTGCTATCGATACGGAGTCGAACATGGGTCAGTATCTGTGAGCTATCACAACTGACACAACAACCCCGGTGTCGAGACAGTGTATCTGTCTTGGCACCGGGGTTTTTCACATTTTGCGGTCGTTATGAAAGATTGGTTATTTGAGAACTGACAGGTCAATACCGCTCTTTTTCCAGGCAAGCTTGCCCAAACGACTGCGACTATCAATCAGATCGAGCTGCTCTAACCGAGGTAGCGTCTTTTTGAAAAGACCCTGGAAACTCGCCTGACCATGCTCCGAATTCCACCATGTTTCGTCAACTACCCACTTTGGAATATCCATGTCTATTCGCGCCTGTTCGCTTGGCTTCAGCATCACGTCGGCAGCCAGACGTAGCATCATCGGCAAGCTAATCCGCAAAATCTTCTTTTCGCGCGGAGATAAGCGGCTAGTCTTTTCATGCAAGAAATCATCCGCAAATCCAATATGACGCGCTTCTTCCTCAATGTGCAATTTCATAACTCTATAGATAATCGGATGCAGCGTGCCCTCTTCTTCTACATCTTTGCCTGCTTCTTTTGCATTTTTTTCGGCGATTTCAACTAGTGCTCGTTGAGTGCGATCAATCGGCTCTTCTCCGGAAAGGACGAGTGACCAAAAGGCAACAGGTGCCAGCTTAGCAACCGGACCGACTAGGTAGCTGGCGTTACGAAACCAATTAGGAGCACCTTCAGGATTGGTACCAGTTCGATGGACGAATTCATCAAACATCAGGATATGACGCTGCTCTTCTTCCGCTTCATGCGTAGAATAGCGCTTTTCCGCACTACCGCTTGGAAGCCACATGTTGCGTAGGGCGATACCGGATATCAATGCTTCTTCGAATTCCGAGCCGACCCTCGCAACCTGTGCATAACGATACATACCGATACGTATTTTTTCTTCTTCGTCCAACTCTTGATACCACGGGTGCGCACCCAGGTCAAAACTATCAGGCAAAATCCAGCGCGGGTCGTCGGGCGTGATTGCATATTCTGGTGCGTCCCAGTCTATGTAATCAAGTTTTTTATTTGGAAATGGTGTATTAATTTTGTTAGCAGACGCAGTGGCACGTCTGATATTTCGTGTATGGAAATCTGCTCTCGGTTTCCTTGCATTGGTTCGTTCGTTCATACTCACCTCAACTTTACTTTATCTGTATCGTATTCCCTCGTAATGAAAAAAGCAATGGCACCAGAGTACTCGCTTCTTTTGGTAAAGTAAAGATATGAAAACCGACAATCAGACGATTCATTTCAAGGCACCGCTTTATAAACTCAAATCGCAGATCATCTTGCGGCTGCCCGAAAAGGATAGTTTGAAGCTACCTTCTCGCGGACAAGTGGCCGTGATTGGCACTATCAACGGTCACGAGTTCAGCACCGTTCTCGAGCCTGATGGTTACTGGGGGCATTTCGTTAAAGTCAGTAAAGATCTCCAGAGAATGACGGGCATAAGTGCTGGCGATACTGCCACGCTCGAACTCACCGTCACTAAGGACTGGCCAGAGCCAGACGTGCCGAAAGATTTCGCGGTGGCACTAAAGACAGCACCAGAAAAGGTCAAGAACAAATGGCACGACATCACACCTATGGCACGCTGGGAATGGATCCGCTGGGTCAATGCCACCGGCAGCACAGACACCCGTGCCAAACGCATCGAAGCATCAATATCGAAACTGAACGGCAAACACCGCCGACCATGCTGCTTCAACCTCGCCGCTTGTACCGATCCCGAACTGTCAAAAAGCGGTCGTCTCATAGACATCGTTTAGATTCCCTGTTGGGTAATTTCATTACCTCTGTTAAAATAAGGTGGCATGAGTTTAACTATTGGCATCGTCGGCTTGCCAAACGTCGGCAAATCAACACTCTTTAACGCCCTGACTAGGGCGGATATTTTGGCTGCTAACTATCCCTTCGCGACTATAGAGCCGAACACAGGAATTGTTCCCGTGCCGGACGAGCGACTGGACGTGCTGCAAAAAATGTATTCAGCCGAAAAAATCATCCCCGCAACTGTCACATTCGTCGACATCGCCGGGCTAGTGGCAGGCGCGAGCAAGGGTGAGGGTCTTGGCAACAAATTCCTCGATAACATCCGTAAAACCGATGCGATCGTCCATGTAGTGCGAGCATTTGAAAACGACGATATCTTGCGCCACGACGAAGCACCAGTAGATCCACGCGCAGATATCGATATCATTAACACCGAGCTCATACTGGCTGACCTGCAGACCATCGAAAAACACCTACCAAAGCTACAAAAAGAAGCCAAGGCAAAGCCCGCCGCGCGCGAAACCGTCGGCTACCTAGAGAGCCTGCAACGCCATCTCGAAAGCGGTACACCGCTCTCCGCTCTGCCCTCGCTCGACGAAGAAGCTATAGCTGATTTGCACCTGCTGACCGCAAAACCTGTCATCTACGCATTTAACGTTGATGAAAACGACCTGACGAATGATACCCGCAAAAAGGAATTGTCAGATCTCGTAGCACCGGCGAAAAGTCTCTTCGTGTGCGCCAAGCTGGAGGAGGAAATCAAAGACCTGTCAGTTGTGGAAGCCACCGAGTTGCTGGAAAGTTATGGCGTGAGCGAAACAGGCTTGCAGCAGCTCATCCACACCGCTTACGATACATTAGGACTCCAAAGCTACCTGACTGCCGGACCCAAAGAAGTCCGTGCCTGGACTATCCGCAAAGGCTCTACCGCACCGCAAGCTGCTGGCGTGATTCACACTGATTTTGAACGCGGATTCATCGCCGCTCAGGTCATCGATTACGATGATCTCGTCGCCGCTGGCAGCGAACAGGCCGCCAAAGCCGCGGGCAAGGTTCGTACCGAAGGCAAGACCTACGTCATGCAGTCGGGCGATGTGGTGGAATTTCGCTTCAATGTCTAAGCATAAGCAGTTTAAGGTGGAGGTCGTGCCCCGGCTGCAAAAGCCCGGGGCACGTTGCTTACTCGCTATTTTAACCGGCGAGTACGTCGGTGTCAGCTCTTGCTGACAGACGATGAGAGTTTGAACACCCAGACGATACTGTCATAGGTATCCACGATGACACCGTTCACAACCTCCAGGTTACAGGTCACCAGCACAAGCCGCCCTGGTTCATTGGTTTTCAGCCCTTCCCAATTCTTGAGCTCACCCTTATGAACCAAGAAGACGTCAACCACAGAATACGTGAGCTCGGCTGTCTCACCAACCAGTGTCGCCTGGTATCCTTCTGCTTCCGCCGTCTCAGGATCAACCATTGTCAACGGATTAAAGGCCTGATCTGAGTCATCCTGCGCATGACCGAAAATCATCGTCGTTCCCGCGCTAGTACCTGGCAAAACGCTCCAGTTAATAGCTGGGTCGATGAAAACTCCCGGATCTTTTCTGGGTATGACCCATCCTTTGGACGGTCCGCTCCGTTCCATCATGAGTGGCTGCTTATCAATCGGAATGTTGTCCAGCAGTTTCTTCTCTCCTGGTATTTCAACCGATAGACCACTCGGAAAGAACGGTGCTACAGTGTCATGACGCGTAGATGATGGGGGTGGATCCGCCGCCGGCCCAGCCGGCGGGGGCGCCGGGGCAGGGGGGGGTAAGGGTGGATTTTGCGGCGCCGGGGGTGG
>CAZAUF010000002.1:39172-187151 GCA_964488555.1 uncultured Candidatus Saccharibacteria bacterium
CTCCGTCGCGGCTGGGTGGGGCGGATCCTGGCCTGCTGGTGTAATCGGAGTAATTGGCGTCACGGTGGTTGAAGCTGTCGGAGATTGAGCGATATACACGCCCACCCCAGCAGTCAAACCAATTAGTAGCGCAATTACAAAGATTATCAGTAGACCACCCCGCTTTCGTGAGTTAGCCACCTGTTCCCTGCCGACGACGCCACACCCAAACACTGCCACCGACAGCTGCCACGATGACAAACACCGCGACACCGACCAGGGCTGCGTCCCGAAGAGGACTTTCGCTCACGACAGGTGCCGCTTGCACGTTCTCTCCGCTCGGGTTATCGCCACCGACTACACCTTGGAACTCTGGTGGAGTACCCCAGGTGTAATTTTGATCGACAGGCGACTGCTTGTACCCCTTAGGCACAAAATACCTGGGCTTACCTGGCGACTCACTCCACGTGCCAACCACTTCGCGCGTTCCATTGATGAAGATACGCTGATAGTTGTACGTGCGATTATCCTGGTAAATGACCACGTTGTCACGGTCACACCCGCAGTAATATGCCTGAACCGGCCACCGAGGATACACCACATTATTGACGTAAACACGTACATCAACATGTTTCACCACCGGCCGATGCGGCTTCTGGCAGTGATGGCCATGACGCGACGGAGCACAGTACTCTCCGCGACTGAACGTTCCTACTGCGACATTCAGAGCGAAGTTGTGGCTGCTGGCTCCGACGACCACAAACCCGTAATCGCCCGGGTGACGGACATCAATCGGCCGACGCGTGCCGGCCTTCACGATGACCTCAACCCGTTGCCCGGAGTGGTGATCGAAATACAGCACCTTGATGTCAAAACTATACCGGTTGTAAAACACCGGTCGGTTTCGATCATCATGTTTCCAGTCATCCCACTTACACGCATGTGGGCCTCGACGATCATCGCACTTCCAGCCCTTCGGATCACGATCCTTCTTGCGCCAGTCGTGGTCACGACCGTCCTTGCCACGATCACGATCATGCTTATCTTTCTCGGATGATCGATACGCCGCAAACACACTCTCCACGTCGGAAACGGTTTCCGGAGGAGCTACCTCAGGAACGGCCAAGGGTTCCAACTCTAGACTGGCCTCAGGCACAAGATCGGCTTCCGGCTCGGCCTGCACTGTTGTTGCATCAGGCAACGCTGGCGGCTCGACCGTCGCGGTCGTCGCACTCGGCTCCGAAACCTCCGGTGTCGAATTGTCACCAACCGGCGGCGATGGAGTCGCTGACGGCTCGGATTCCGGTTCCGTCGTGTCTTCCGTCGGGACCGATTGATCCGCCGGTGCGGAATCTTCCTCCGGAAGGTCGCTCACCGGTGCATCTGGTTCGACTGAACCAGGTTGGCTGACCGGTGGCTGCGACGACTCATCAAGCGATCCCTCTGTCTCCTGAGGTGCAGATGGACTGACGGACGGAGCTTCCGACTCCACAGTATCAGGAACTTCCTGTGGTATCGGCACTGACGGCTCAGACTGGGTGGTCGTTTCGCCCGAAATGTCCGGCACCGACTGCTGAACTGGCGGATCCAGTGCAGGCTCTGGTGCAGGTGCGAGCTCCGGCTCCGCAACTTCCACTGGGGGCTCCTGTGGAGCTTGAACCGGTGGGGCTGCCGGTGCGGGTGCGACCGGCGGTGGTGCAGGCACTTCTACAGGCGGTGCTTGCGGCTGTTCCACTGACGGAACCTCAACGGATGGAGCCTGAACCGGCTGTTCGTCAATGACGACTGGCGGAGGCTCCGGTACCGGAGTAGTGATGTCTGTCGGCTCAGCGTAAGCTGATATCGCCGGCGACGTTACGACTCCGACAATCGCAAAGGCTGCAAAAGCGCAGCGGAGCGATTTTCTCACTGAAATTCACCTCGATCCTCTCATCGATGTGAAGGTGCACACGGCCGGATGCCGCGGGTACCTGCCTCCACCTTGGAGGGTATTTTGATTATATTTATTTTCCCACTGCCAAGTTATGAAATTTTTAACATATAAAATCGCTCACGATTGCCTTTGCTTCCTGCCACTTCGCTATCCCGCTTGTCGACAATCACAAATGCTGATTTAACCCATGATTCAAAGTCGCGTAGTATGTGTCGACGAACCGAATCGTTTTTGATCACTCCTTTGTTCACCTGATCTCGACCGGCTTCAAATTGCGGTTTCACCATTGCAAGCACCTGTGCTTGCGGTGCGATTCGTGCAACCGAGGGTAAGATTTCGCGCAAGCTAATAAAACTGACATCTATGACGACCAAATCGATTGTACGGTCGCTCTGAAAATCACGGATGTCGGTTTTTTCGTGCAGTTCTATGCGCTTATCACCACGCAGGCTCGGATGTAGTTGATCAGTGCCGACATCGACCGCAACGACTTTGCGTGCACCATGCTGCAGTGCGTAATCGGTAAATCCGCCGGTACTGCTGCCGACATCGAGCACCGTCTTGCCACGAAAGTCCACGCCGAGGAGCTTCGCTACACTCGCGAGCTTCAAGCCCGCACGACTCACGTAGCGTTCTTCTGTCGTGAGTTTTATATCAGCGTCTTCAGCGACGAATTCTCCCGGCTTAGTGACCGTACGTCCATCGACCGTTACCTTGCCGAGTCGTATCCAACTCTCCGCCTGCGACCTACTGGCCACGAGTCCGCGCGCTGTCAGCAGAACATCAAGACGCCGCTTCATGACCCTTTCCTAGAGGGTATTTCGCAGCGACATACCACGCAGGGTGACCACGCGACAACCTGGTCTTTTGGAACAAATACAACGCGTCTATATGGCGTGTCTGTCCCTTGTATAGGCGTTGCGTTTCGGTATGGGTCGCGTGTGGCGTGTAGTTCTGGTCAGTAAACCGTGTATCAATCTCGACACCGGGAAATCCCTTCACTACGGGCATGAGAAGATTGTGCACAACATAGAGTGACTGCGCGCCAACTTTACGCGCGAGTACACCATCTGCCTCGTTCATACCAAGCATCACTTCCTCTCCAGCGACGACATCAAACGGCTCGATTCCCTCAAGTGCCTCACCGATTTCGCGAGCTAAATGACCAGTGGCTATACGATCGTGACGAAATGGTGGAACCACGGTGATATGTAGCGGAAGCTTCTTAGTATCACCACCCAGTTCCAGTACAGGATGCGCCAGATTTACCATGACGAGTGATTTTACTCTGCCGTCCTTTTCGTGTGACATTACTTTTTCCGCTCGCGATATTCGCCAGTCGATGTATCGACAGACACGACGTCGCCGACCTTTATGAATGCCGGAACTTTAATCACTAAACCGGTTTCAAGCGTCGCGTCCTTAAGTACGCTACTCGTGGTATCACCCTTTACGACATCTTCGGTATAGGTGACTTCAAGGTAGAGGTTTTTTGGCAGTTCCACGTTGATGACGCGCTCACCGAAGAACTGTAGGTTCAGCTCGTCACCTTCCTTCAGGAAACCAGCGGCACTATCGACGATATCTGCGCCAAGCTGGAATTGTTCAAACGTTTCAGGATCCATAAAGTGAAAGTCTGTGCCATCAGAATACAAATACTGCACGGTCTTATTGGTCACTTCAGCACGTTCAATTTTGTCCTGGCCCTTGAACGTCTTGGGGATGACACTGCCATCGATCAGGTTCTTCAGCTTGACATTAACTATACTACCGCCGCGACCCATGACCTTTTGAGCATACTCAACGACCCGGTATGGTTTGCCATCAATTTGGCAAACAGTACCTTTTTTGAGATCAGTTGGCTGATACATGCGCTATCCTCCCGCTGTTAGTTGTTGGTGACGAATGGAATCAGTGCCAAGTGACGTGCGCGTTTGATAGCTACCGCCAACTGGCGTTGCTGCTTGGCAGAAAGGCCGGTCTTGCTAATCGGCTCAATCTGACCGTACATGTTCACGAAACGCAGTAGCGTTTTCGGATCTTTGTAATCAAAGTATGCAGGGGTATCTTTCTTAAATCGTTTCATTGGATCTTTCTCCTAAAAAGGAATTTCACTTAAATCAATAGGTTTGTCATCGATGTCTTCGATAACGACATCGTCTGATTTCTTCTTGTCGCCAGCCGGTGCAGCAGACGCGCTCGATGCGCCGCTGTCATTGCCGCTAGGACCGTCGAGGAACGTCACATCAAATGCGACAACTTCCACCTTGCTGCGTTTTTTGCCGGTGTCCTTGTCGTCCCAGCTGTCTTGGCGCAGGCGACCCTGGACGAGCACGCGGCGACCTTTGCTCAAATATTGCTGAACAAGTTCTCCGGTCTTTTCCCATGCGGTGACGTCAAAAAAGTCTGCTTGGTCGTCCTGGGTCTGGCGATCGACTGCCAGGCTGAAACTCGTTACAGATTTACCGCTTGGCGTTGTGCGAGTCTCGGGATCACGCGTCAGGCGACCCATCAGAATTACTTGGTTGATGCTACGTGCCATAATACCTTATTCTCCCTTTTCTTCTTTGTCGTCTTCTGCGTTATCTTTCGCGCGCTTCTTGTCTTCGGCAAGCAGTGCGCGACCCTTTTCGTCTACCTTTACGAGCAGATAGCGCAACACTTCGTCGGTGATATTCAGCGTGTTGCTGATCTTCAGCGGTGCGTCCGCTGGCAATTTGACGTCCATGTAGACATACACGGCGAAGTCTTCTTTGTTGATTTTGTAAGCAAGCTTCTTCTTGCCCCAGTTGTCTTCGCTGGTGATTTCACCGCCAGCACTTTTGACGATATCGCGGACTTTCGTCAGCGGCTTCTCCAGATCTGCTTCCAGATCAGGATGAATCAGAACGGTTAGTTCGTATTCTTTCACTAGTTTCCTCCTTTGGAATCCATGTGGATGTCTATGCTGTACATAGACTGAGTTAATAACCCTCTTATTATACCTCACACCCCTGTAAAATACCAGTCCAAAATTGTCAAACCACGTACATCATGCTATCGTAGTGTTAATTTGTTGAGCCTTGTCCTGCGGGATCAGGCTCCAAAGGGAGCTTGACGGGACAATGACAAAGGAAGGACATCATGTCAATTCGCTCTTTTTTGCGCAGACTGTTCATCCAACATGACCAGAAAAAACGCATGCAAATCCTGAATGACGTGTCGATCCGCAGGGCACTCGATGCTGGTCGGCCTTGGCGATTTGATGTTGACCAAGAACAGGCCAGCACGAACCTTCGTCTTTTTCAGGTACTCGGCGCAAAGCACGCATTCCTCCAGAAAATGTGGGAGAGTCGGCGTACGAAAGGTCTGAACGAAGACCGTAACTCGACTGAGATATCATGCTGGACTCTCGGTGAATATCCGTGCATCATCGGGGACGACATGCCGGGTTGGTATTTCGTCGATTCATCACTTACTCGTGGCAAGTCATATGCGGTCGGCACCAATGGCTCGCTCTATGTCACAAGTGCCACATGGCAACCCGACAGCTTCCGGTGCGTCGATGACGAACTAGTCACGTATTCGGATGATGAGCTGGTTCAGATTACTGATGCAATCGACGCACACACGGCACGCAATCCATGGCTGCTAACAAGTTTGCTCATGTCACCGGACGAGCGCAAGCAGTTTATCGAAGATCTTCCCGCCTGCGTCAAATAGCTACGTCCTCGTCAAAAGTCCCGCTACCTTTACCGGTAGCGGGATTTTCATTTTACGCGTCGCCGGACTCGCCGCCCAGATCATCCAGGCTGCTCACGAGAACATCGCGCGGCTTACTGTTGCCTGTAGGTGGTCCGATAATCCCCTGTTCCTCCATGGTATCGATATAGCGCGCGGCTTTTGCATAACCGATACCCAGACGACGTTGCAATACGCTTGCGCTCGCCTTGCCGCTGTCCACGACGATACGCAGTGCTTCTCGATATGTCGGGTCATCGGTATTGGTGGACATATCCATCACCACGCCACCGCGACCATTGAGCTGTACAGGCTGACTGATAATCTCGTCGTTATACTGCGGTGCGGATTGTTGACGCATATGATCGGTGATTTTCATGACTTCTTCGTCAGTCACCCACGCGCCCTGGATACGCTTCGGTTTGCTCATACTTGGCGTCAAGATAAGCATGTCACCTTTGCCAAGCAACTTTTCGGCACCAACCTGGTCGAGAATCGTGCGACTGTCGACCTGACTCGCTACGGTAAACGCGATACGCGCCGGCACGTTAGCCTTGATAAGACCAGTGATAACGTCGACCGACGGACGCTGCGTCGCGAGCACCAGGTGAATACCCACGGCACGTGCCTTTTGTGCCAGACGAACCACCAGAGCCTCGACGTCACGTGCAGCAACCATCATAAGGTCAGCCAGCTCGTCGATAACGATCACGATATACGGCATCGCTCCTTCTTCGTGTTTTTGTACGTTGCCTTCTTCGTCTTTGACGGCAATCTTGCCCTTGCCAGAGCGCATTTTCTGGTTATAACTTCGGATATCGCGCATTTTTTCGGCAGCAAGCAATTTGTAGCGTCGTTCCATCTCATTGACGGCCCACTTGAGTGCGCTGATGGTTTTTTCGGGTTCGGTAATGACCGGCGTCAGCAGATGTGGAATGTCTTCATAGGGTGCCATTTCCACCTGCTTCGGGTCGACCAGAATCAGCTTCATCTCGCTCGGACTGTTGCGATACAGCAAGCTGGTGAGCAGCGTATTGATCATGACAGACTTACCGCTACCAGTCTGACCGGCGATCAGCAGGTGTGGCATCTGGTTTAATTCGCCGACGACAGCTTCACCGGAAATATCACGACCGATAGCAAATCCAAGCGGTTCGCGGTTGCTTTCCCACTGCTTGGCAGTCAATATGCCGTGCAGACGCACATCGGCCGCCTTGCGGTTCGGTACCTCGATACCGACAGCCTTTTGTCCCGGAATTGGTGCCTCTATACGCAGAGACTGCGCCGCGAGGTTGAGCGCGATATTGGTCTCGAGTGCCGTAATACGCGTCAGCTTGACACCACTTGGCGGCCTGAGCGTATACTGCGTCACCTTCGGACCGATATTGGCCCCCTCCATCTCCACGTCGATACTAAATTCGCTCAGCGTATCCTTGATAATCTGCGCGTTCTGCTGCACGTCGCCCGCATCTGCTGGAGCTTGCTTTTTCTCTAGCAACTCCAGGCTCGGCTGCTTCCAGTTAGGATCAGCTACAGAAACCAAAGCGGCTTGCTCCTCGGCAGCCTTGTCTTGCTTGACGCTGCCGCGAAGCGTAGAAAGACGGCCCGACTTGTCGCCCTCACTGTCCAGTGTCGGCACGCCAGCATTCAGCTTGAACTCGGCTGATGGTTTCTTGTCGGTTGCGGCAGCTTCACGCATCACCTTCACATTATCGGCATCAAACTTTTCTGTCTGCAGTAGGGCCCATGTGTTTTTGATAATCACCACTGGCGATGCCCTGAAAATGAAAAGGAGTGTCACGAGTATGAGTAATATATAAATGAACCCTGCAATCGGCGTATCCACAAGCGACAACACAGCGACATTGATATTTTCGCCGACCCAACCGCCGTTGTTACCAAGTCCAAACAGACCAGCCCACCAGATGATGAACACGATTGCAGCGAACTTCATGACAAACGGTAGCTTATTTTGTTCGGCACGAAAAATCTCGATACCAACATATATAAATAAGAGCGGTACCAGATATACGGCATACCCAACAAACGACAGTGCCGTGGCCTGTATCCATTCGAGTACCGGACCGCCGACCCCGAACCATGCGACGACGAGCAAAATGGAAAAGGCAATCAGACCAAGTGCGGTCACTTGTTGCCAAAAACCTGCAGGAAGTTTATGTTGTGGACCCGATGGGGCTGCCTTCTTTTTTGTTTTGCGCTTTTTTGCCATAACTGTTTTTATTATAGTTCAAGTTAACGACGTTAATTATAGCAAAATTTACTACATTTTGCAAGTGTATCGTCCGACCACAGAATTGTTTACTACTCTTTTTTGACGTCGCTCGTCCCGCGATCCAGAGAATCGATAAGCGGGCTGTCCGCTTCGACATCAAGCTCATTCGGATTGACTGATCCCGACAAATCAACGCCAAGTACCTCTCCGAGTCGAACAATCTGCTCATCGTCTATAGGTTCGCCATCAATGAGTCCTGTTTTACGCCCATCTTTGTCTATGCGTATTTCAGTGACGTTCTGCCCGTTGTCATCCGCAAATCGAGCATTCATGACAATGCCCCCTTCGGGTAAAAACATAGCTTCAGCATCGATTTCATCGAGCGATTCATTTTGAAGACTCGCAGCGTCGAAATAGTTTTCGTGCTGCGAGTCTGTCGATATGTGTTCAGTGTTTTTTGGCATTTTTGTGTTGATTGATAGTAACTATACACTACCTCAAATTCACAAAAAAGTCAAGCTTAATAGGCGCGAGTTTCGCTGTGCGGACGAAGTGTGGGATCAGTCGCTTCGGTATCGGGCACTTGAGGTGCTGGGAACTTGCGCGGTTTGGCGGCAGCCGCTTTTGCTGCAGCACGCGCAGGACGCTGATTGGTATCACGTGCAGCCCCACTGCCACCGATTTCATTGATGACAGGAATCACAATTGGCGTGCGACGTGTCTGGTCGTACAGAATATGTGTGATTTCATCTTTCAGTTCCTTTTTGATAACATCCATGTCGATCTTTTTGCCACCAAAACTGCGGACCACCTTTTGCTTGAGGTACTGACGAATAATACCCATCAACTCTTCGCTATCGCGCAGATAGATGAAGCCGCGGCTGATGATGTCTGGGCTTGTCATCAGGCGACCGCTGCCACGCTGGACAGTCAAAACGACCACAAACATGCCTTCGCTTGCCATATGAATACGATCTTTGAGCACCACTTCGCTGACAATCGCACCGCTGTCATCGTACATAATGCCGCCAACCGGTATACGACCGTTCTTTTTGGCACCACCAGGCGTGACTTCTATTACATCACCGCTGTCACAAACGAATATGTTGTCACGCGGGATACCACACTCTTTCTCTGCCAGACCGGCATTGTGCACCAACATATGAAACTCACCGTGAATCGGCATGTAGTACGTCGGGTTGAGTGCATTGATGAGCTTGACGTGATCATCATAGTAGCCGTGACCGCTGAGGTGAAGCGGACCCACGCCTGTCAGGTGCGTTTTGCCGTTTTGGATAACATCGCTACCTTCGCGCATCAAGCCATCGACCGTACGAACAACGTACTTTTCGTTGCCGGGAATCGGGTTACTGCTAAACACCACGACATCACTGTTTTTGATCTTGATGTATTTGTGAGCACCGCTCGCCATACGATTGAGCACGGCGTTGAATTCACCTTGGCTACCAGTACAGACGATCGTCACCTTGCCATCTGGCATCTTGACAATGTCTTCCATCTTGACCACGACGTCTTTCGGAATCTTGATCGTACCGGCGCGCAGTGCGACTTCGAGGTTCTGAATCATGCTGTAACCGGCAAATGCGACCTTGCGGTCGTGCTTCTTCGCCTCTTCCAAGATGACTTGCATACGGTGGATTTGAGAACTAAAACAGCTCAGAATCAGTCGAGAATTCGGATATTTATCCATAACCTGTCCCATGGACTGCTGGATGTCGAATTCTCCGTGATGATGCGTACCCTCTGATTCACAGTTGGTACTTTCGTTCATAAGCATCAAGATGCCTTCTTTGGTGGCGATTTCGGTCAAACGTTCCAGGTCGAATTTTTTACCATCGACCGGATTTTCCTCGAAACGCCAGTCGCCGGTATTGACCAACACGCCAAGCGGCGTACGGATCACAACAGCTGTCGCATCGGGAATCGAGTGATTCACGCGAACCAGTTCAATACTGAAATTATCACCCAGCTGCACTCGTTCGTGCGATTCCGGATTCATTTCATGATATTCGGGCGTAAATCCGCTCGTCGCTTCTTCCATGGTGCGCTGCAGCATGCCAAGCGTAAACTTGCTGGCATATACCGGCGCAGGAATTTTATCAGCAATATGGCGATATGCGCCGATATGATCCAAGTGGCCGTGAGTAAACACATGACCACGGATCTTGTGCTTGTTTTCCTCGAGATATGTCACGTCAGGAATGATGTAGTTGATACCAGGATAATCACTACCTGGGAACAGGAAGCCACAGTCGATGACGATGATTTCATCGTCGTATTCGATAGCCATCATATTCTTGCCAATACCCATCTCGCCCAAGCCACCAATCGGTAGAATCTTAAGGACAGGACCTTTGGTCGGTGGTTGCTTCTTGGCGTCAGCCAAACTGAATTGACGACCGCCATAGCCGTTATAAATCGACTTGTTGACCGGTATGTTAATCATATGCTGACTGGCACGCAAGTTGACGTTTTCACTCGTACGCCGCTGTGCGCGGAACACCTCTCCCTTGCGAATACTCGTGTTATTCAGTACGGTATTGTTTGATTTCGGGCGTTTTTGGCCCTGAGGACGCTTGCTCTGATCATCAGGGCGAGCATTAGCGAGTCTTCGTTGACCCATATAATTTTTGCTCCTTATTGTTTAATAATTTCATTTCTAATTTGATTCAAGACGAGGGATTGCGGACAAAGGCAGTCGTTCCCTCTCAAACAGTACATTCACTATAGCAAACTTTGCCTGTTTTTGCAAGTGCTACAGCTTCTTAATGACTTCGGGAACCCTTAGAAAGTCATCGATGAGCGTCTGTCGCATACTGCCGTTATACAGTGCTGCCGCAGGGTGGTACAAGGGCACGATGACGATCTTTTTTTCGCCAAATTGAACACGTTTAGCCTGTCCGTGGATATGACTGATTTTCATATCTGGCAGGAAATATTCCATGCTATGTCGCCCAAGTGTGATGACAACCTTTGGCTCGATGACTTGCAGTTGTTTGACCAGGTATGGCCAAAACGCCTTTTTCTCTTCTGGCAGCGGATCGCGGTTATTGGGCGGGCGATACTTGACGATATTCGTGATGTAGACATCGCTTCGGTCCATACCAGCGGCGGCTAGCATTTCGTTGAGAAACTTCCCTGCGGCACCGACAAACGGCAGACCCTGCTCGTCTTCGCTCTTGCCAGGTGCTTCACCGATAAACACTATTTCAGCATTGAGATTGCCGTCGCCCATCACCAAATTTGTTGCTTGCGATGCCAGCTCAGGGCATACGCCTTCGCTCAGAATTGCTTGTTTTATCTTATCTAGCTTGGTTTGCTTGTCTACCATCTAAATGTCTCGTACTGGTCCGTCGTCATGCAGTTCTTCGACAATTCGCTTGCCATCTGACTCCAGGCTGTATTCGATCCGGTAGTTTTCCATGAACACATCGCCGTTTACCTGCAAACGATACGCAATCTGGGCGTTACGCTCGTTTTCGTTGTCAGGAATTTTGCCATCGTACAAGGTGATTTCGCGCGCGTCACGCGGATTGACGAGCTGATTATGCGTGCGTTTTTGCTTGAGCAGATGGCTCGTATCAATACGAATGACCTGATCTGGTGAATTATTGGCAATCCATGCTTTGACGATCAACCGATCACTACCCTGTCGCTGCGAGCGTATGTTTCTGAAACTGATATCGGGTATAATCTTGAGACCGCGTTCGTTGAGCACGCCATTACTTGCCTGCGAAGTGTTCGCTGGCGTCGACTGATTCTGTGCAGCCGGACCAAGCGGCTTACCCATGAACGCTTTGCCTAATTCTCCTAAAAATCCCATGCTCTTATTGTATCAAGTATGGTGAGTAGATGACGGGTTATCGTGCCTACGCCTCGACGTCTTTGATACTAAGGCTCAGACGACCACGCTCGTCGATACCGGTTAGCTTCACTTTGACTTCTTGACCTTCGTGCAGCACGTCCTCTACCTTTTCGATACGCTGCTCAGATAGTTTGCTGATATGAACCATACCGTCAATACCCGGCAGGATATTCACGAACGCACCGAATTCTTTGATACTGACGACCTTGCCGGTATACGTCTTGCCGACTTCTGGCTCCTCGGTCAAACCACGAATCCATTCGAGCGCAGCTTCGATCTTGGCAGTATCGGATGCCGCGACAGTGATAAGACCATCGTCTTTGATGTCGACTTCAGCACCAGTTTCTTTGGTGATTTTATTGATAACCTCACCGCCTTTGCCGATGACCGCACCGATCTTGTCCGGGTTGATCTTGATCTTTTCGATGCGAGGTGCGTACGGGCTAAGAGTCTGTTTCGGTGCAGCAAGCGTTGTCAGCATGTGCTTCAGGATGAATTCACGACCTGGCTTTGCCTTTTCGATAGCTTGACGCAAAATCGCGACGGGCAGTCCATGAACCTTCATATCCATCTGCATGGCGGTGATACCCTTTTCGGTACCCGTGACCTTAAAGTCCATATCTCCTGCAAAATCTTCTGCATCGGCGATATCGCTCAATACATACGGAGTGTCACCATCCATCATCAGACCCATAGCGATACCGCTGACAGGTCGTTTGATCGGCACGCCAGCATCCATGAGTGCCAGACAGCTTGCACAAGTTGCTGCCATCGATGTCGAACCGTTCTGACTCATGATTTCGGTGACAGAACGAATAGTATACGGGAACTCCTCTTCAGTTGGCAGCACTGGAACCAATGCACGTTCAGCCAAGTAGCCATGACCAATCTCGCGTCGTCCTGGACTGCCAAGACGGCGAACTTCACCGACGGTATAGCCAGGTGCGTTGTAGTGGTGCATGTAGCGACGCTCGTAGTCATTCTGCTCCATAGTGTCAACCATCTGCGCGTAGCTCAGTGGTGCAAGCGTGACGATGTTCATACCTTGCGTCACACCACGCGTAAAAATGCTTGAGCCATGCGCACGCGGCAATATGCCGACTTCAGATGAAAGTGGGCGAATTTCGTCGAGTTTACGACCATCAGGACGCGTACCGTTCTTGATAATGCCGTGGCGAACATCTTCATGCAATGCTTTGGTGAACGCCTCGTCATACTCATCACGCAGATCAGCGTACTCTTCCTCGCCGACTTTTTCGGCCATTTCTTCGTGAAACGCCCAGCGTAGGTTGTTGACCATCTCGTTACGCTCTGGATACGGATGGTGCAGTGCTTCACCCAGTTTGCCATCAGTCCACTCGTTGGCTACCTTCTGAATCTCTTCGTTAGGCAATACCAATTCGTATTCTTGAGCAGCAGGTGCGATCTTTTCTGCCAGTTCTTTCTGTAGCTGAATGGCTGGCTGGTACTGCTCGTATGCCCATGCCAGTCCTTCGGTAATAACATCTTCGGAAACCTCGTTAGCACCCGCCTCTACCATGGTGATACCGCTTTCAATGCCAGCTACCACCAGGTCAAGATCGCTTGCTTCGCGCTCTTCGGGCGTGAGAAACGCTTTGAATTCACCGTTCACACGACCGACGCGGATACCAGCCACAGGACCGTCAAACGGCGTGCCAGTCAGCATAAGCGCGCTTGAGGCAGCAATCATCGCGATGCTGTCAGGACGGAAATTCGGATCCATCGACAGCACGCTCGCGACCACCTGTACTTCCTGTCGGTAGCCTTTTGGAAACAGTGGGCGAATTGGACGATCAATCAAACGACCGATCAGGATAGCTTCGTCACTCGGGCGACCCTCGCGCTTAATAAACCGACTGCCGCTGATTTTGCCAGCTGCATAAAATTTTTCCTCATAGTCGATCGACAGCGGAAAATAATCTAGCTGTATGGGTCGGCTGCCGACCATAGCCGTGCCAAGCACGACAGTATCACCGTACTTGACCAGCACGCTCGCTGTCGTACGAAAGCCGACGCGATTGACCTCAAGTGTCAAAGTTTTACCGGCAAGTTCAGTACTAACGCTAATAATCTCCTTGCCGTTAGGATTGATTGTAGACATAAACGTCTCCTTCCTTTGCGGAGAGTAACAGGTGCGAAGATTTGCCTTGCAAATGCTCCCATCTATCACCTTCCGCGTTAATTGCTGTATCTATTATACCACTTCTTGCTTTTTTACTCCTCGTAGATGGTATATGATGAGTGGCAGTTCTTTTACACAACCCGAGGAGTGAGATGTCTCAAACAGATCCTAGACCACCATGGTGGCGTTTTTTCGCCCGCCGCAAGTGGGATATCGAGGAGAACGAGCGGGTGATAGCCGCAATGGTCAAACTAGATACCGACCACAGCACGAACACGCGCCTCTTGTTTCTCATGAACATTCTTCAAAACACTCGTCATCCTTTGTATCACTTGCACCAAGCCCTCGTGGAAACAAAGGTAGTCGACGGCGAGTCGTTAACGACCTTCCGCAGGTGGAATCCTGATGAGTTGCGGTGGACGCTCATAGCAGCCGCCATAGAAGACAACATCCTACGTAAGGCCTGTTATGACTTGCACGATGAGGACACGGGTGCAGATGATCAAGCACGCGCGCAAGCCGTCATCGATGCCTATGCCCAAGACATTGCGGAGAAACTCAGGCAGGCTCGCGAAACAGCATAACGAGCCGTAGACATTGAAGAGACCCTCACCCTCGAGAGTCAAAGAACAAAGCGTACGGGTGATATTTGATGCCGCGTACGCTTTTTCTTTTGGCTTATAATCGTTGTGTGCGCCTTGTTATCGCAACCTCTACCGTTTCCGACGGATCAATGAAATCAGTCGACCAAAACTATGCGTCGGTTTTCCCTATGCGAACTGCGTTTTTGCAAAAACACGCGATACGGTCGGAGGACACGACACTCGTGCAGGTGACATACGGAGGTGATGATTATTGCCGCTTCTCGACTTTGACGAGTAGCAACAAGGGCGACGGAATTACCCGCAATGCAACGATAAAAGCTGACGCACTGGTCGTGACGGAGCCAGACCATGCACTCTTTCTGCCGCTTGCTGATTGCATAGGTGCCGTGATTCATGACTCGACAAATAACCTCCTCATGCTATCTCATCTGGGTCGGCACAACCTGGAGCAGTATGGCGGTACCAAATGTATCAAATATCTTGTAGCTAAACACGACGTCAATCCTAAAAATCTGTCCGTGTGGCTATCGCCTGCCGCAGGTAAAGAAAACTACCCGCTCTATGCGTTTGACAACCGTAGCCTGCACGATGTCGCAGTGGAGCAACTCATTGCTGCGGGCGTAAACCCTGCCAACATCACCGCGTCGCCAGTTGATTCATCGACCGCTCCAAACTATTTCTCGCATAGTCAATTTCTCAAAGGCACGCGAGAGACCGACGGACGCTTTGCCGTGGTCGCAGTCCTACGCTAACGCCAACTCGGCAGCCACATATGCTGCGCAATATCATTGGGCAACATCGGCCAACCATAGCTAAGCGGTAAGAAATACAAGAAGCCGAGCACAATCACTGCTACTATCATCCAATACGTTTGAACCGCTGCTTTACGCCCATATTTCTGGCTTTGCCAGTCAAAAAGTAGTGCCAACATGACACAGGTAGCAAGTATGCTAAACAGCAATGCGAACAGATAGTGATACAGAAACATCGGTCGCATGATAAACGTAAATGGTACGAAATTGAGTGCATATCCGGTCAGCAAAAATGCTACAAGTTTGCGATGCCTGCCCAACCACACAGGACGAGCTAGCCACACAACAAGTGCCGTCACTACACCAACTGCGGACAACCACCATACCGCCGGATTACCTAGGAAATAAATATTTCCCTGCTTACCACTCTCGAGTATGTCACCTTGCCAGTAGTAGACGGGTCGGATCTCCAGCGGCCATGTATACCACTTCGATGCATAGGGATGCTCAGTATCATTGAGTGAACTCTGTGCGTTATACATTTGACTGTTCAGTTCGACAAACTTATCCCAAAACGACATTTTCACCGCAGGATCGTACTGCGGACTACCCACTAGCGTTGACTGGAATTTATCCGACATAAACGCGTCACCCTCGCCACTATGCGTCAATAGCGCGAAATTCACGGCGAAGCTGCCGATATAGATTGTCGCCATAATCGCAATGACTGTCACAGCTTCACCTACCAAGCGTATCCAGTTTTGTCGACGCAACAAGCCGTCAACCGCCCATGCGATTGCCAGCAATCCAGCAATGGCCAGTCCCGTCCATTTGGTAGATACGAGCACACCAAGCAGCACGGCGGTCACAATAACCCATACCCAACGCCATACACCCTTGCTGTTTCTGAGTTTCAAATAGCTACTGAGTGCTCCCATACCCGACAGAAGCAATAGACTATCCATCAGGACAAACCGAGACTCAACGAGCAGCGCATTGTCGAGCAAGACAAGTAACGCACCGAACGTGGCGATGCGTCGTCCCAGTCCGAACTGACGTATGATGACATACATCAGTGGTACGAGTGCTGCACCGGCGAGAGCCGGTAACAAACGTAATATGATGCCGCCTGGGTCTCCAGCAGCTACCTGCTCAGGCGTCAGACCCGTTAGTGCGCCAACACCAGCAAAAAGCAGCTTGATAAGTGGCGGATGAATATCGAAAAAAAACTGACCGCTCAAATAACTAGCCGCGAAATCACGAAAATATACTTCGTCAAAGACAAGAGACTGCGGCCACCCTATCTGCCAAAAGCGCGTCAACAGGGCAAGTCCTGACAGTATCCATAGTTCCGGATACCGAAACAACCGGCGGTATAGTTTCATATACTCAGTTTAGCAAAATAAAAGAGCCCCGTTGTCCGGGGCGGCATTTATTTCCTGAGTCCTAGGTGCGTAATCAGTGCCTTGTATCCAGCGAAATCTTTTCGCTCCAGATAGCTCAGCAGTCGCTTGCGACGACCGACCATCTGTATCAGACCGCGACGGGCCTTGTGGTCATGCTTGTGCACACGAAGGTGCTCAGTGATTTCGGTGATGCGAGCTGTCAAAATAGAAACCTGAACTTCGGCACTGCCGACGTCTTGTTTGCTCTTCTGAACCGCCGCGATAGCTTTGGCTTTATTCTCTGCTGTAATCATTAAGTACGTATTGTAGCAACTTTTTCCGTAAGTTGCAAGGGGTGAAGTTTACTTTCTAATCCGTTATGCCGAATGCCGCGAGCGTCTGAGCGTTTTCGACATGCCAATCAGCGATGGCTGTTCGCCGCAGCTGAGTACAGTAAGCTTCCGTACCCAGTGCTTTACCGATATCAATCGCCAGGCTACGAATATAGGTGCCGCTACTCACGTGTGTGCGAATCTTGAGCTCAGGATAGCTATAATCAACGATATCCAAGCTATGAATCGTCACTGTTCGCTCCGGCATTTCGACCTCTTTGCCCGCCCGTGCCAGATCATATGCCCGTCTGCCATTGATCTTGATCGCGCTATGAGCTGGAGGTGTCTGCTTAATCTCCCCGGTAAACATGCCTAGCACATCCTCGACAGTACTCAAGGACGGACCTTGAGCACCGGGAGGCGTAGTGTCGGTGATCTCGCCTTCCGGATCACCAGTGGTGCTGGTTTGCCCTAGGCGAAACGTCGCTTCGTAGACTTTGTCATGCTTCATGTATTCACCGGCGTGCTTGCACTCGCTACCGACGCACAGTATCAGTAGCCCCGTGGCAAACGGATCCAGCGTCCCGCAATGTCCTACCTTCGTCTTCTTGCCGTTCTGCTCGCTCAATACTCGTCGAACGCGCGCCACCACGCCAAAACTGGTCATCCCAGCAGGTTTATCAATCAAAAGGATCCCATCTGTCATCCTTCCAGTATACTAGAGGTATGCAAAAGATACTTTTCGGCATATTCGCCCACCCAGATGACGAGGCATTCGGTCCTGTCGCGACACTGGTAAAAGAGATTGAGAGTGGCACGGAACTACACCTCATCACCCTGACCGCTGGCGAAAACGGCACTAACCCCGATAACCTGCCTAACCTCGGTGAAGTAAGGCTGCAGGAGTGGCAAGCAGCAGGCAAGCTCATCGGCGCGTCATCTATGACACATCTGGGGTATATAGATGGTACGCTCAATAATCTCAACCATCTGGAAATCGCGATCAAAGTCGCAGAAATCGTCAATGACACGGTGGCGGGTCGTGAAGACATAGAAATCGAATTCATGAGCTTAGACCTCAACGGCTACACCGGTCATATAGATCACATCGTCGCCAGCCGCAGCGCGTGTCTGGCGTTTTACCGACTGCGTGACACCGGACTGCTGATGAAGCGCGTCCGACTCGCCTGCCTAACGCGTGAGGAAGTCCCTGATGTCAACACCGGCTTTGTCTACATGGAACCGGGCAAAACACTCGACGAAATTGATGAAACTATCGATGGACGTGAATACACCGAGAAAATCCACGAAATCATGCGTTGTCACCACACCCAGCGCAACGATTACGAAACTGTCATCAAATATAAGGGCAAAAATCTCGGCATTGATCACTTTGTAACTCGAGACTAAAGAAATCGTCTGTTTGAGTGCAGTGCGCATTTTCTTCTCGAGAAACACAACGAACCGTATCCGACATACGGCTCGTGGCTCGTGATCCGTTCGCGGCACGGCGTGCTTTGCACGACGACAGGTGAACGGAAGCTCATGTAGTATCACAGAGAAAAAATGTGAAATGTGCCAAGCAGACGATTTCTACTGGCCGGGAATCTTAAACTGACCAGGCTCGTTCGTAGGCGCAGGAGGCGGTGGAGTGGTATTGCTATCGCCAAACACATCACCCGATACCGCACCAGATGGCATTGCGCCGCCTCCATTGCCGAATACTGGTGGCGGCGGAGGTGGTGGAGGTAGCGGTGGCATATTGGCATCATTTGGCATTGGAGGTAGCGGTGGCAGTGGCGGTAGTTCCGGCATCTCCGGATCAATCGCTTGTGCCGGTGTGATAGCTGGAGGTGGCGTTGGTGCTGCTGGCTCAGCGGGTGGTTCCACTGGTGGCTGACTCAACGGCTGCACGACATGAGGACCCGTAGGTGGCGGGGCGGTTGCAAGCATGTTTGCACCCTCCGGTGTGCCTTCAGTACCTGTAGGCGCATCTCCCTGTGGTGCTGCGGGCATATTGAAAGGATCGACCATTGTTTGCTCATCGCTCTCTGTCTGGATACTGTTGATTGGCGATGCATCCCCTTGTGGCATAGAGGTCATAGGTCCATGATCATTAATAATCGTCGGTGGTGGCCCTGCCGGAGCAACGTCTGGCTGAACGTCAGGTGCTGGCACTGCAGCAGGATCAGGAGCAGTGGGCGTTGCCGGATCAACTGTTGGCAACGCAGGCGGTGGCGTACCTTCTGGTACAGGGTCTGCAGTCGCACCACCTGTCTCTGCCTGTCCATTGGCGACTTGTTGCAACTCCTTCTCCATGTCTGCAAGTGTGGCACCGCTGTCTGCAGCAGGTGTAGAAAGTCCAGCAAGCTGCTTCTCTAGCTCTATTTGATCGGCATCTTCTGTCGACGTTTCCGGTTTTGGAGGTTGATCAGGGAGCGGCTCGATCACCTTCTCTTTCGGCTGAGAAGCTCCTTCATCTCCTTCTCGTTCGATAACCAGTTCAGTACCGTCGCCGCCCTCACTCTGCGTGTTTGTATCTGCAGGAGGGTTATCCGAATCAGGATTTTTACTCGGTGCGATATCATGTGCTTCTTCTAACTTGGCAGCGATAAGTTGCTGGTTCGCTCCAGCAGCCATAAGTTGCGCCGCCATAGTCATAGTGTGCGAGCTGGTACGGTCATTGCTAAATCGATCCGTCGCAGAGACGATACCGGTCAGCAGTGCTGTCGATACTTGCTCGTCGAGAAGCGGATCAGTCTCTTTCAGTTGATCTGCGAGTCCGACAATCATTTCCGAAAGACTACTCACATCTTTGCCATGCCAGTCGACACTTCCAAGTTTACTACCCTTATCACCCGAAGTGATCGTCACCACTTTGGCATCATGCAAAATCTTGCCATGAGCATCCAGTGCCTTGTCTAGGTGGTCCTGATCGCTCACACCGAGTGCAATAACCAGTTCGACGTTGTAATCACCCTGGCTAAACTCAAGATCCTTTTCTGAAAGTGTCGTTTTGTATGGCGTAATAAAAATCTTAACGACATCGCCATCTACCTTATAGCGCAGGTGGTCGGCCTTTTCTTTGTCGAGCGCAACAATGAAATCACGCAAACTATCCGGACTACCCTCAAAAGTCTTTTGTGGATCCAAAAACGTAATGGCGGGCGGAATATTACCGCTAAATACAGAGGTAACACGTTTATCCATCTTGTCGAGCAGCAATGTCAAGCCAAGTGCCGCAGACAGCTCATCAACCGAAGGATTCGTACTTACGGTTACCAGAATATTGCTTGTGGCTTTGATGCTTTCGACTATCTGTTGTTGGGTGGCGTCCATGGTATACCTACTATGTTTTTGTTTCTCTAATGAGTTTGGTTAGACTATACCATGAGCGTTATAGTCTCGTCAACGGTTTTCACCACTTTACAAGAACCGTGTTTTCATCTATAATCTCTTTTTGATTGCAATAACAACGTATAAGAGGTAATTCATCCATGCCAATCATCAAAAGTGCTATCAAGCGCATGAAGCAAACTGTGGCTCGTCGTGAGCGCAATGTCGGTATCAAAAAAGATATCAAATCAGCTACCAAAGCTTTCGCTGCCAAACCAAGTGCAGAGGCACTCAGCAAGGCTCAGAGCGAACTCGACAAAGCTGTCAAAAAGGGTTTGATCAAAAAGAACACCGCTGCTCGACGCAAGTCTAGCTTGGCTCGCACCGCCAAGGAAAGCAACGTCAAGCTTGCAGCAGGCACTAAAAAAGCAGCCGCAAAAAAACCGGCTACTAAATCAACGACCGCAAAGAAGCCGACCGCAAAAGCCGCTCCAGCGAAAAAAGCACCGGCTAAAAAGCCAGCCGCCAAGAAAACGACGAGATAAACTACTGCCCACAAAATTAGCCTCTCAAGAGGCTAATTTTATTTTTCGAGTCGTATCATGCGGCAACTTCATAAAGTGTTTTTTCGATAAGTATCCACGGGTCAGTCGCGCTCGATTTCATAGCTGTGTCGGTATCGGCAAATGTTTGCACGATTTTTCTAACCTCACTTCTGCTCAGCTTTTTGGCATGTGGCGCGAGCTTGCCAAGCGCGTACGGGTGCGCGCCTATATCGCTCGCCACGGTCGAAGTAGGATGATCAGTCGATGCCAGTGCCGCTATTTGAAACACTTGCCCTGCTAGGAGACCAAACGTCATGTACGGATCTTGTGCGCGCTGAAGTGTCTTTACCATGGCTGAAACCTTTTTCGTGTCGCCACGTAGTGCCGCGTCGAGCAGGTTAAATACATTCTCGGTCGGATTCGCCTCGACGACCTGCTCAATAGTTTCTGTCGTCACTTCATCAAGTACTGCGAGTTTTTGGAGAGCATGATACAGCTGCCACTGATCCAGCCCCACCCGCGCCACAAGCAGTTGAATACTTCTTTTGTCCAGCTGGAGCCCCTCTTGCCGTGCTTCTTCAGCCAGCCAACGCTCAGCTGCCTGAACGTCTCGATCGCCCCATGGATGAAACTCACGTACATCCGCAAGTTTTTTTAGGTCCTTGTATGTCTTGGTGCGCTTGTCCGGTTTTGGCTCTACAAGCACCAAATGTACGTCGTCATCCACTTTGTCTAGCCACTCAGAAAGAGTCTCCCAAAGCTGCTTATTCTCAGACAATCCGTGTATAACGATCAATCGCTTGCTCGCGAATAGCGTCCCGCCAAGCAGCAAATCCGGTAACTGCGACAACTCCATGTCGCCGCCATCAACCTTTTCTGCCTGACCATCAAATCCTGCGATCACCGCATTAAGCGCGCGCGTCAGTTCAAATGAGTTCTCTCCCGTCAGTAGCGTGATCATTATTCTTATTTTAGCATCTGGCACTGCGGACAGATATGTGTGCCGCGGCCAGCGGCTTTGAATTTGATAATCGTCTCGCTGCAGCGCGGACACGGCTGGCCTTCGCGGCGAAACACGCGCGCAAAATCCATATATGTGCCCCTTTTGCCTTCGGCGTTGACGTAGTTTTTGTCAGTCGATCCGCCCTTTTCGATCGCCAGGTTCATGACTTCGCGTAACTCTGAGTACAGTTTTTTGAACTCATTTTTTGTCACGTCACCGACTTTGGTCAGCGGATGAATTTTGGCACCCCAAAGTGATTCGTCGGCATAAATATTCCCCACGCCCGCCACGACCGTCTGGTCCAGCAGTGCGGCCTTGATCGGTGATTTGGCGCGACGCTTGAACCGCTCAGTAAACTCCTCCACCGTAAAATCAGCCTCCAGCGGCTCTGGACCGACCTTCATCATGAAATCTATATTCGGTACTTCGATGGTCGGCATAAGTCGAACCCAGCCAAACTTACGCTGGTCATTAAAATACAGACGCGAACCGTCTTCGAAAGTGAACGTCACTCGTGTCGAACGATCAGGCAGCTCGCCGATCAGACTATCATTTGGATGTCCGGCACCGAATGCAACAGTTTTTGCTCGATACACCATCTGTCCTGTCATTTTCAGATGAATAACCAGCGTGTACTGCGTCGATAGATCGATCAATAGCACTTTGGCACGGCGGCGCACGTCAACAACGCTCGCGCCGATGAGAAAATTTTTCACATCAGCGGCAGCATTCGGGAAGCTTTTCGCCGTGTCGTGCTCGACCGCTTTTACCTTGCGACTGATAATCAGTTCATGTAGTCCACGACGGACCGTCTCGACTTCTGGCAGCTCAGGCACGTGTTAGCTCCTGTATTTTCTGGATTGTTTCATTGGTATCTCGATGCCACACGGCTTTCATGCCTACACCCTCTGCGGCGTCGCAGTATCTTTGTACATCATCAACGAAAACACATTCCTGAGGCAACACCCCCAGACGATTCGCCGTCAATTCATAAATAGCCGGATCGGGCTTCATCGTGCCTGTTTGATAAGAAAGCACCACGTCGTCAAATAACTCTACCTGCCACTTCTCAAACAGCTCGTCCAACATGTTTCCCCCCGCGTTACTCAACATCCCTATCTTATAGCGTGGTTTCAAATCATCCCGTATGAAGGCAAAAAGCGTTTCGTCAGAACCGCTCGCATAAATGCTCGTTAGCACGCCAAAACAATCAAAAACAACCGCCTTTATCATGCTTTTAGTATAGCAGTTACTACTGTTATACACTCACCGGTCTACGAATTCAGACCAACCGCCCGGACTAATTCGGCATATTGAGGGATTTGTACTTGGAATAGTCGAGTCACCTGAGTGAGATTCGCTCTGAGGGATCCTCGCGAACCGGCGCATGTCGTTGTCCAGAGTTTTTGCACGGTATTGTCGCCTTGCATTACTTCAAATTCGTACAGATAACCGGTCGCACAGACACCCCTCGTATCGTTTGCATCCTCGCTAAGCGGTGTACCCTCCATCAAGTTAGCGCGGCTAAGCGCGTGCACAAACTGCGTGTATGCCTGGCTTGTATTGCGCAGTTGCTCGCTATCGACTTCTTCTCGACCATAACCTGAAGCAGTTGTCATATTGCGACTGTCGGGACTGATGGTAATGGTATAGCTACGGAAATTTTCATCTGCTACAAGCGGTCCACGGACCGACATGCGAACACTCCGATTCGACTGTGTTTCGACGAGAGCTTGTTTGCCGGTGTTAGCAGGTGTCTGCGTCGGCTCCGACGCATCACCCCCGCTGAAAATCATCCGTCCAAGCGAAACAAGGGCCGCGATCGCAAGCACGACAATAATCAGGACGAGGATGACAGGAATCAACCGCTGCAGTCCACTTCTGTTCATGTATTTATTTTATAACTTTTGTGTAGTATTGTCAATTTTATCAGCAATTTTTAGTGCTTCGTACTGCCAAAACCACCCTCGCCGCGCTCTGTGTTGTCTAGCACGTCTCTCTCTTGCCATGTCACTTGCTCATAGCGTGCAACTATCATTTGCGCTATACGCATGCCAGGCTCTACGACAAACGGCTCCGTGCTTAGATTAATCATCAACACCCCTACTTCGCCCCTATAATCTGCGTCTACTGTACCGATGCCATTTACCATGGTAATACCATGCTTGATACTCAGCCCACTTCGTGCACGTATCTGCGCTTCATATCCGACCGGCAAAGCCACGGCAATACCTGTCGGAATCATTCGTCGTTCCATCGGCGCGAGTGTTACCGGTTCATCCAGGCAGGCATGCAGATCCATGCCAGCTGCCTGTGCTGTCTGGTATTCCGGCAAAATAGCACTGTCTTTTAGTTTTTTTATGTGCACATTCACCTACAGTTCGCCCCAGTTCTTGCCAATGGTCACGTCGACTTTGAGCTTAATCGGTAGCTCGGGCGCGATGTTTTCCATCGTTTCTTTCAGAATCTTGCTTACTTTTTCGGCATTTTCTTTTGGACACTCCACGAGCACGCTGTCATGAATCTGAAGGATTTGCTCGCCGAGACCAGCGATTTTTTCCTCGATCTGCAGCATGGCAAGTTTCATCAAATCGGCTTCAGTGCCTTGAATCGGCATGTTCGCCGCCTGACGTTTTGCCCCTTCGCGTACCATGAAGTTACTGCTGTTCACGTCTGGCGTCGGACGACGACGTCCGTAGTATGTTTCTACGAAACCTTCTGTCTTTGCTTTTTCAAGCGTAGCGTCGATATAGCGACGAATCGGTGCTCGTAGTTCGAAGTAATGATCGATGTACTTTTTTGCTTCGAGCACGCTCATACCGGTCGCCACCGACAGTCCGTGCGGACTCATGCCGTAAAGCACGCCAAAATTAATAACTTTGGCATCACGCCGCTGTGCTTTTGTCACCTCTTCCATCGGTATACCATTGGCATCAGCCGCTGTCTTGGTGTGGATATCAATGTCACCGTTAAAGTCTTCGATGAGCTGCTTATCGTCAGCCAGTACGGCAGCCAGGCGCAGCTCGAACTGACTGTAGTCAGCACCTACGAGCACGTTACCTTTTTCTGGTATAAATGCTTCGCGTATACGGCGGCCCAGATCGGTACGGACCGGAATATTCTGCAAGTTCGGGTCGGCGCTCGATAATCTTCCGGTCGCCGCGACATCTTGATTGAACGTCGTGTGAATCCGATCGTTCTCGTCAGCGACAAGCGGCAACGTATCAACGTAGGTATTTTTGAGCTTTGCCAACTCTCGTGTTCGTTCGATAAGCTCTATAATCGGATGTTGTCCGCGTAGTTTATCAAGCGTCTTTTGATCGGTGCTCAAGCCGGTCTTGCCCTTTTTTACACCAGCGGTTGGCAGTTGCAGTTTCGTAAACAACACTTCGGACAATTGTGCCGGACTACCGATGTTAAACTCATACCCCACCATCGTATACATTTCTTGTTCAAGCTTGGCATGCTCATCACCCAGTTCTTTGCTCATGACAGAAAGGAGTTTCTTGTCGATTTTTATGCCGCGGTGTTCGACCAGAAACAGCGTGTAGATCAATGGGAAATCAAATTTATGCGCAATCTCGGATACATGCGATAGTTCCTTGAAGCTTTCGCATTGCCAGTCATATATCTGCCACGACGCAGCGATTTTTTCTATCTCTGTTTCCAACTGGCCACCGATAAGCGAATTGAGGCTTCGATCACGCCTCAATGGATCGATCAAAAACGCCGACTGACGGATATCGTGAATCGTTTCAAAATGAACATCCAGGATGCCCCGTGCCGCAAGCTCATGATAAAGCTGCTTGACGTCATATGCCACCACGGTAGTCATTTCCAACGCGCGCCATGCGGTTTTGTCGACTTTAGCCACAGGCAAATGGTGCACCGTCGAACGATCAGTCGACAACCACAAATCATCACCCTCCAGGTGTAAAACAACCGTGCCGTTTAGCATCAACTGCTCTGGCCACGGCTTCTCGCTCATATCAGCCGTCGCGAGACTATTGACCGCTAACGCGCGACCAGCATGCTCGTCCTGCATGTGCTTAGGCAGTCGCTTTACGAGCGAATGAAACTCAAATTTTTCGAGTACCGCCGCGACTCTGCCAAGGTCAGTGTGATGAATATCCGCCTCTTCCCAGTCAAGCTCTATCGGCGCATCAGTGTAAATCCGCGCTACCTCGCGACCAGCAAACGCAACGTCTTTGTCCGCTAGCAAGTTTTCTTTTTGCGCGCCTTTTAGCTCGTCTATGTGCTCGTAAATCCCCTCCAGGCTACCGTACTGTGCCAGCAATTTCTGCGCGGCGATAGGTCCGATTTTGCGCACGCCGGGTATGTTGTCACTCGTATCACCCACCAGCGCCTTATAGTCCACGAACTGTTCGTGCTGAATCTTGTATTTTTCTACGAATGCTTGCTCGTCGTACTGCATCATATCTGAGCCGCCCTTTTTGGTGATGTACACGCTTGTCGAGGGCGAAATCATCTGCAGCATGTCGAAATCGCCAGATACCAGACATGTCTCGATGTCCTTTTTGTCCGCCTCTTTGGCGAACGTTCCCATGATGTCGTCTGCTTCATAATTGTCAACTTCATAAAGCGGCCAATGAAATGCATCCAATAGCTCACGAAGTAGTGGAATCTGCGCATGAAAATCCGGTGGTGCTGGCTTACGCGTCGCTTTGTATTGCGGCAATATCTCTCTACGCTTCGCGATGCTCGTGCCCTTGATATCCCAGGCCACTGCTACGTAGTCTGGCTCGAGCCGCTTGATAATCTCGATCGCGATACTCGCAAAACCATACACCGCGTTTGTCGGTGTCCCATCACGCAAACTAAACGGAGGCATAGCGAAATACGCTCGGTAAAATACCGATTTGCCGTCGATAACAACCAGGCGCTTCATGTTACTAGTATATCCTAGACTACGAATCGCTGGCCATTAGATCTTTAAGGCGTTGATACTCCTTATCCTCATCTTCGTCATCAGACGGACGAGCTAATTTCGCTTCAGCTACTTGCTGAATCTGGCGAATACGCTCTCGTGTTAGACCGTGCCTCGTCCCTATGTCGTTGAGGGTTTGAATTGCAACGCCGTTCAAACCATAGCGACGTGCGATTATGTCATATTCTCTTTCATCGAGACGTGTCCGCAAATATGCCTCCATGCGCTCATGCAGTTCACGGTATTCCAACTGCTCTTCGATCGTTAGTGCATCCGCATCCTCTATAAAGTCGCTCAGCTGTGCACTTTCGTCTTCACCAACAAGCACGTCGAGACTCACCGGGTCTTTGTAGCTAAGAGCCTCTTGGACTCTTTCTTCTTCAACTTTCGCTTCTTCAGCAATCTCTTTGATGGACGGCTCGCGCCCAAGACTTTCATGTAACTCACGTTCTACGCGCTTGACCTTAGTGATGGTTTCGACCATATGTGTAGGGATACGAATCGTGCGCGACTGATCAGCAAGTCCTCGCGTGATAGACTGACGAATCCACCATGTGGCGTAGGTGCTAAGCTTGAAACCCTTCATGTAATCAAACTTTTCCACGGCGCGAATCAACCCCATACTGCCTTCTTGTATCAAATCGGGTAGGTCCATGCCTTTGCCCTGATATCGCTTTGCCATAGACACCACTAAACGTAAATTCGCTTCCAGCATGTGATGCTTTGCACGCTCACCATCACGAGCAACATATTGCAGATCTCGCCTTTCTTCAGTAGTAAGCGTCACCTCATCGGGATTTACATCTTCCAGTTGAGGCACGTTCTCACCGGCAACCCGGGCGAGGTATTTTTGCGCATACAAACCTGCCTCAATACGCTTTGCCAGCTCTACTTCTTCAGCCGCATCCAGCAGAGCGACCTTGCCGATCGCCTGCAAATATGTACGCAAAGGATCACGGCTGGACTCTCTATTATAAACTTGTTCATCAGAAGAATTAATTTTTCTTTCGCTCATAAACACTCCATTTTAGAGTATTTTACTATTTTTGTGTACATAAATCAATTACAACAACACTAAAGCTACTACAAAGCTAGGAGCTTTTATTGGTGTGGGTCGTATGACTCACCTATTCGCTGCAGATCCTTCATAGCTAAACGATGTAGTGACCTGACGCAGGATTCGCTCACATCAAGCTCCTCTGCAATCTCCGCATACGTCTTTGCCATTCCGCTCTCGTCGAGACCAAACATGCCTCGCACGATGACTTCTCGTCGCTCTGTCAGTTGTGACAAGAGACCGTCGACAGAAGATGTTTTTGTACTTTTCGAAGACGGTATTTCCGCTTTGTTTTCAAGCACATCCGCAAGTGTCATATCACCATCTGCACTCAATGGAGCCTCTAGGTAGAGCGGCTCTTGGTTGATATACATCAATTCATCGACATGCTCGACCGTCACTTTCATAGCTGTCGCAATTTCTTCGCGAGTGGGTGTTCGGCCAAGCTCACTCGTGAGTTGGTCTTGAATATGCGACATCTTGCTGACTTGTTCGGCATCTATTCTTTGTAATGAGTTCCTCCGCCCCTGGTCATAGAAACTACGTATAATTCTCGTGCGAATCGCACTTGTCGCATATGTGCTGAACTTAAATCCACGCGTGTGGTCGAATTTGCGAGCCGCTTCCAGCAGTGCCAGGTTACCCTCTTGTATCAAATCTGAAAATGGCACGCCTTTACCGCGATAGCGTGTGGCTACCGGTAATACCAATCGCAAATTCGCCGTCACCATGGTTTCGATGGCACGACGACCAACGAGCATGGAAAGTTTAAGTGTTCGCTTTTCTTCGCTTGTCAGTACCGTTTCTGCCGCAAGCGTAGCTTCCGCTTGTTTGCCCGCTTCAATGTCTTTTGCGAGCGCAGCTTCCTCTTCTTTGCTCAGACGTGCGATTTTTCCCGATCTATCCAGGTAGAGACCCACACCATCAACCGTCTCGCTTTCGTGCAATTCGTCCGCATCGAAAAAAACGACCTCTTCATCGTGTCGCTCATCATATCTCTTTGATACGGTTATCTCTGCGCTCATGGTCTTAGTCATTCAATATACGCTGCTTGCCGCATATAGCAAGCATAAGCATAGGCATTTGACCCCTATTTCTACTCAGCGTAGTATGAAAAGACAATGTCAGAAACGCTTCATATCGCCATCATACCCGACGGCAACCGCCGTTGGGCAAAACAAGGCGGCCTGAAGGGCTATTATGATCTCTACCAGCGCGGCGTCGATGGACTGCTCGACATCACAGAGGCGGCTTTCGATAACGACGTCACTCACTTGTCACTCTGGGGCAGCTCTCACTCCAATATGGCAAACCGTTCGTCTGACTTTGCAAGCAATATCGATCGCGTATTTCGTGACAATATCGACCGCTTTGCCACTCACCCTGTCATAGAAAAGTACGACGTCAAAATCGATATCATCGGCGAATGGCGTGACAGTTTGACCTCAGAAACCGTCAAAGCAATGGAGAGTGCCATCGTCAAAACGGCACATCGCAAAGGTCGCGTGCTGACGCTTCTCATCGACTACAGCGGCACTCGGGAGCGAAAAGCCGCCGTAGAGTCGCTCATCGCTGATCCTGTCAGCAGCACCCCTGCCGAACAGCTACTCCGCTCGCGTTCCTGGACCGGCCACTTGCCAGAGCTTGATCTTGTCGTCAGAACCGGATCTTGGACCGATCCGCACAATAGCGCAGGCTTTATGAGTCTGCTTGCAGATGAGGTACAGTATGCTTTTCCTGAGCTGCTCTGGCCAGATTTTACCGGCAATCACCTCCAGGCTATCATCAAAGATTTTCACTCGCGAGAACGTCGTCGCGGCAAATAATCTGATACAATAGACGGTAATGTCTGAGCGTAAAGATGTAAAAATCGTCGCCTTCGTCGGATTACCGGGCGTAGGCAAAAGTTCTGCTGTCGACTACCTAACCGAGAAAGGTTATCCAAAAGTTTACTTCGGCGGCGTTGTATTGCAGGCTTTAAAGGACGCACAAATGGACGATACTCCTGCCAATGAAAGGTACATGCGTGAAAAGCTCCGCGCAGATGAAGGTAAGGACGTCATCGCCAACCGTATCGTCAAGCAAATACGTGATCTTATAGATGCAGGTCAACGTCGAATCATTGCAGATGGACTCTATAGTTGGACTGAGTATAAAATTCTCAAACATGAGTTTCCTGGAGAGTTGACTGTCGTTGCCATCGTCGCACCCAAGCATCTGCGGCACCGTCGACTTGCCACGCGTCCAATACGCCCACTTACGGCCACGCAAGCCAATGAACGTGACTGGTCAGAGATCGAAAATCTTGAAAAAGGCGGTCCAATTGCGATTGCAGACCATACGATCATCAACAACAAAGACTTGGATCATTTATACTCCCAGCTCGACGACGAACTGAACCATATAAAGTTCTATACAAATTAAAGCTCCGCCGAAAAGCGGAGCTTTACTGTTGATTTTCGAGCACTTAACTCAGATATTCGTGCAACTTCTTCGCGTCCTTGTGCTTGCGTAGTTTCGCAAGTGCTTTGGCTTCGATTTGACGAATACGCTCACGAGTCACGGCAAATTCCTGTCCCACCTCTTCGAGTGTGTGCGATTTGCCGTTTTCCAGTCCGAAACGCATCTTAATGATTTTTTGCTCGCGGTCACTCAGAGTTGAGAGTACGGACTGAACTTGCTCTTTGAGCAGTTGTTCGGTGGCGGAATCCTGTGGCGTCTTGCCGTCTTCGTCTTCGATGAACTCGCCGAGAGTACTGTCTTCATCCTCACCATCACGACCGACACCAGCGTCAAGCGACGTGATGTCCTGCTTGATCTTGATGACATACTCTACCTTTTCCGGCTCCATTTCCAGCTCTTTTGCTAACTCTTCGATAGTTGGCTCGCGGTTAAGCTCCTGTGTCATACGACGCTGAGTGCGCAACAGTTTGTTGATCGTCTCGACCATATGCACGGGTATACGAATCGTGCGTGCCTGGTCAGCAATAGCGCGAGTGATCGCTTGGCGAATCCACCAAGTCGCATAGGTACTAAACTTAAAGCCCTTGTCCGGATCAAACTTTTCAACCGCACGCAACAGACCTGTATTACCCTCTTGGATAAGGTCCAGAAAATCAAGCCCGCGGCCGCTGTAACGTTTGGCAATCGACACAACCAGACGCATGTTCGCCTCGGCCATCTTGTCTTTTGCACGCTTGTCGCCGGCTACGACTTTTTGTGCCAGTGCCAATTCCTCTTCACTGGTCAGAAGTGGAATTTTGCCAATTTCACGTAGGTACAATCTCACGCTATCATCGCTGATATCATCGAAATACTGGCTGTTATTCAGCGTCTCGTCGTCGATTTCTTCCTCTTCCTCGAGCTCGTCCAGCACTGGCTCTTCAATGTCAGTGATGTCTTTTGTCGTTTCTTCGGGCGCGTCCGTAATGTGATCGTCCCTTACTTGCAGATCATCGTCATTATCTGGCATTATTTCTCTCCTCTTATAAGTGTGCTTAGTTGGCGTAAATATTCTTTTGCAGCAGCTTCGTCGCCACGCTCCAAGGCGGCTTCTTGTTGCTGTAGCAGATATTCTTTGCTGTTCGTTTTTTGGTAGTTTGCTTGCAACGATCGCAGGGCTTCGGTGGCTGTACTAACGCGATTTTCTTCGCTCCAGTTCACACCATCTACGTCGGGTTTTACTAACAACATTGTAACATATTCTATATAGTTTTGTAAGCTCTCTGGAACTTGGTCCACCACATTTCCCCTGTTTTGTGCGATATACGATGCCACGGCCTGTCGATAATCGCCTCGAAAAACTTTTGGATCAACACCTGCTATCTGCTCCTGCACTCTCACGTCGACAAGCGCGACGGCAAGGAGTGTGTCCTGTATGGGGTCTGGTGTTATGACAATTGACGCTTCATGCTTGCCAGACTTCACCGTGCGGCGAGGCTTAGCTTGCTCTTCATCAGAAGTCATCATTTTAGCGACCAACGCCTTGCGTGTCGTATCAGTCATAGCTGCTATTTTCGTAAGATAGTGATCTTGCTCTACGGGATCTTTCAGCATGCGCACTATACGCAAAGCGGCAGTCGTAAAAGCTCGCTTACCAGCTATTGCTTTGATGTCTTCTCTGGCTGCGAACTGTTCTATAACCCAATCCACGACCGGCTGTGATGAATCGATGGCATTTTTCCATAGCTTAGGATCGCGCTGGATCAGCTCATCAGGATCTTTCGCTTCGTCTGGCAGTGTCACGATAGTGAGCTCCACACCGACAGATTGAGCAATGGGAATCGCACGTTCAGTCGCCGCGACGCCTGCTTTGTCTCCATCAAATGCCAGCTTGATATGAGATGTCAAACGATTCAATGCACGAAGATGATGATCAGTCATGGCGGTACCGGCCGTCGCGACGACGGCTTGCATGTCTACTTGATGGCTACTCACTACATCCAAATTCCCCTCTACTATGACCACGTGGTCAGCCTTCCGAATTGCTTCTTTGGCTTGTGAAAGTCCAAACACATGGCGACTTTTGTCGTATAGCAATGTTTGTGGAGTATTCAGGTATTTCGGTGCGCCTGGGTCGTCCTTGATGATGCGTCCGGTAAACCCAATAACCTGACCGGTTCCATCCATGAGCGGTACCATCATACGACCTCGGTAAAGATCTCCTCCGAAACGGTTCGTGAGACCGGCATCCTTGATCTCTTGCTTACTAAAGCCCTTTTTGGCAAGGAATCCCACGAGTGCATCGTTGCTATCCGGTGCGTATCCTATACGAAAATCTTGAACAACTTTTTTACTCAACCCCCGTTTTCTAAAGATGTACTCCTGTGCGTGGGTATTACTGAGGAGGCTTTTCTGGTAGTACGTCGCTGCTAATTCATTTGCTTCAAAAAGTCGCTTCTTGCGCTGAGCGAGGTCCTTTGATCCGCTACTTTGATAGAGTGATAGATCAACACCTGCTCGTCGCGCAAGCAATTCCAGCGTTTGGCGAAAATCCAAACCTTCGACTTCCATGACGAAACTGAAAAGATCACCACCCTTCCCCGAGCTAAAATCATGCCATATGTGCTTGTCGGGGCTGACGAAAAAACTCGGCGTCTTTTCTCCCGAAAACGGACTGAGACCCTTGAAGTTACGTCCTGCACGCTTGAGCTGTACATACTCGCCTATCACATCTTCGATGTTGAGTCTGGCGCGTACTTCCTCTTTAGCATCGTCACGCATATTTTGCATATCTGTATTGTAACACTCTTTACCTCTGTAATCGGTTATGCTTTAATGTAAAGGACATGGACCCAAACCAACAACCGAATCAGGCACCCTCTCCCTCTCCTGCGCCACAGCCAGGCGGACCCCAGTCGCCCACGACTCCGGTTGCAGCACCATACACACCATCGGCACAGGTGCCCTATCAGCAACCTACACCGCAGCCCCCTACTAGTTATGGTGTCGAGCCACAGCCAGCATACGATCCAAACTATCTGGACTCTATCGCACCCGTAGCACCTCGACCGACATTTTTCAGTGGTAGCTTCGGCAAAATATTTTTTGCCATGATTGGGGTATTCGTCTTGGCTGTCAGCCTCATTATTGCATTTAGCGGCAAGGACAACACCGCGGATCTGCAGCAAATTGCCGTAAGGCTCGACAATCTCATCAAAGTAGTCAAAAAAGTACAGCCTGACTTAAAAAGCAATAATCTTTCAACGACGAATAGTAACTACACTATTTGGATGACAGACAGCCTGCGAGACGCAAACGATTTATTGAGTCAGGCCGGTGTCAAGAAAACCCAGTACAACAAAGAGATGGTCTCAGAAGAGGCGACGCTGGCTGACGAACTAGCCGAAACATTCGAAGATGCACGCCTCAATGCAACTCTTGATCGCGTCTATGCACGTACTATGGCATCAGAAGCAGAAAAGTTGATGAACATGTTTAACCTGATGGCGAAGCAAAGTGGCGCACCAGCCATACGCGACTACGCCAAAACAAGCAGTGCAAACCTGGAACCTATTCAAAAATCATTCGATGACTACATCGATGACGGCAACTAACCGGATCTGCTATAGTGTCCCGCCTACAAGCTGGTAGCTCAGGCGGGTCAAGTCAAATATTTCATCGTCGGTCAGCTGACCACTGCATATAATTGTGTTCCAATGCTTTTTATTCAGGTGATAGCCTGGTAAAACACTTTCGTACTTTTCACGAAGATGTTCGGCCAGCTGCGGATCACACTTTAGGCTGACTCTGAGTGGCGTACTACCTTCCGCGACGATCGCGACAATTTTTCCATCTGGTTTATCGCCGTATTTATACACAGCAGTACCTTCGCCAAACGGATAGTCCAGCCAGACCTTTGGCAATTCAAGTATGAATTCTTCGAATTCTTTATGTGTCATAGCCGTACTTTACCCAGATAGTACTTCAATTCCATTATACTGCCACGAACGTCATCGATTGCACGGTGCATCTCTGGTTTTGCGAATCTTTTGTCGTATTTACCGTCAAACACAACCTTCCAGGCACTGACATCAAGCATGCGGTAGTGCAAGCGAGCGTTAAATCGCGTCCACTCGTTTTCGATAAACTTGCGGTCTTGGTGAATCGAATTACCTGCCAGGATAACTCGCTCGTCCGCATCAAAATGCTTGTCGATAAACTCCAGTAGTTCATTTTCGACCGTTCGACCGTTTTTTGCCCTGTCAGAGTTGTTCTGGGCGATGAGCGCGTCACGTACCTCGGGAAACTTGTCCCAAAAATCCGGTGCCGCTTTCATGCGTTTCGCAACGAGGTTCGGTCCGACTTTTTTGGCTGCTTCGTACGTGGCTATCTCTTTAAAATCCCAGTCTGTCGCAATAGCAGCAACTTCAAGTATCCGATCCTCAACAGGATCAAGTCCAGTCATCTCCAAATCAATCCATAACACCTTGGCGCGTTTCGTCATAGGACCATTATACAGATTTACGAGTGGCTTGGGTCAAACTTCAAACTCAACGAGTTGATACAGTATCGTTGGTCTGTCGGCGTGCCGTAGCCTTCTCCCTCGAACACGTGTCCCAAATGACTACCACATGCGGCACATGTGACCTCTGTCCGACTCATACCTAAACTATCGTCTGGACTCAGCACCACGGTTCCAGGAATCGCATCATAAAAGCTTGGCCAGCCACAGTGTGCATCAAATTTTTTGTCACTTTCGAATAGCCTTGCTCCGCATGCACCGCAGCTGTAGGTGCCAGGATCAAACACACTGTCATACTTACCACTAAACGCTGGCTCCGTGCCCTTTTCTCGTAGCACATGGTACTGTTCGGGCGTGAGCTCTTTTCTCCATTGCTGGTCAGTTTTAGCCACCTTCATACTTCCATTTTACAAGGTATGGACGGTTCAATCACGCCTACAACAAATATTGCAGAGAAGTACAGAACAAGATATCTGATTGCGAACAGCTGTTTATTTTTTCTTATCGAGCTGATCCAGCTTGGCTACTTTCACCAAAATATAGACGACAAAAATCGTTGCGGTGAGCGTAATCACTGATGAAAGAGCGGCACCCCATTGAAAATCAGCCGTACGCCCCCATAGTTCAACATGCCATGTCTGCTGCTCGAGGTTGTCATGCGTACCCACAAGAAACTGTACGATCGGCGTAATAAATCCTTCGACGATTGTCTTTACAGTTCCACTGGCGACCGTACCAATCGCGAGACCAACTGCCAAGCCGACGATTCCTTGCGTGCGTATAAAATCAATGAAGCCGGATGCGTGTCCGGCGGCTTTTTTGACGACAGCCTTTTCTCTTGCGGTACGTGCTCTCTCGGCGGCGCGCGCTTTGGCCGCTGCGACCTTGCGCTTTGCTGACTTAGTATCTGCCATACTTCTCATATCTCCATTCATCTGGTAATATTTCTTATTCTATAAGTTCTCTCAGATGTATACAAGCGGTCAGGAGGGGGTGGTGTGTGCCCCTCCTGACCGCAGTGACGATAACCCTGTTTAGGTGTCTCGCCACCGATGCCAGGATCACCAGCATCGAAGTAATGTACGCCGCGCGGATGGTAAGCCCTCGAACAAAAAATCTCGCCGGTGTCGGCGAGTTGTTCTGTGCGGTGAAAACAGGAACTAACTCGCCGGAACGCCAATAATCACGAGGAGAGCCTCGCGGTTAGTGATTGCGTTTTGGCGGAAGTTATTTCCCATGCATTCAGAATACTATATTTTTTCAGGGGCGGCAATGCCGAGAATCATGAGTCCTGCGCGTAATGTGTCTGCATATACTGCTACTAGTCCTGCGCGATGCGCTTCATGCTCGCTGCCGACCACCTGGTTTTTTTCGTAGTATCTGTTAAATTCCTGCGCTAGCTCAAACAAGTAGCTACAAATATGATGTGGTTCAAGCGTCCGCGTAGCAAGCTCCACCACTTCGCGATATTCTCCCATCTTCCGTACCAGCATACGATCTTCGTCGTGGACTTCTGTCGGTCGCTGTATGTCGCCACTGGAGACTTTTTCCAAAATACGACGTGCCCTCGCATGTGCATACTGCAAGTAACTTCCCGTGTTACCGGTCAAGCTCACCGCATCATTTACGTCAAATACCACATCTCCGCCAATCTTTACCTTGAGGAACTGATATCGGAGGGCACCTGCGATAATGTCATCGGTCGGATCACCGCCTCGCTCCGTAATAGCGTGTCTAAACTGGTCGAACAGCCAGTCTATCTCGATGACTTCTCCGGTTCGAGAACTCATCTTGCCCGTCGTTAGCTTGACTAGGCCTGTCGGATAATTCTTCAATTTACCCTTCAGCTCAGGTATCGCAAGCTCGCTAGCCGCGATGACACCCTTGAAATATGCAGCTTGTTCTCCGCCAGTCACGACAATACTTTCATCCATATTCGGATAGTCCGCATACTTCAGTCGAATCAATCCCATATCGTGCGCACCATAGAGACCATTTCCATGCGAACCAATATAGACGTTGTCAAATGATCCGTATTTGCTGCCCTCAAACACATACGCACCATCAGACTTAGTAAACACCTCTGGCGTGTGTTCGATGATTAACCTTTTCCCTGGCTCTTCTGTTTCACTTTCCACATACCGACGCTCTGTCGGCACGTTACCAAGTCGTGCTACGATAGCATCGATTTCGTCGTAGCTCCATTTCGCACACAGGTCATACACAGCTTTATATGTCGGATCATCGAGCACAAACGACTGTTTTGCTAGTTCGTCTACTTCTTTTTTTACCTCTTCGGACTCTTTTGCCGCTCTTGACCCGTCGGCATACATTCGACTCATGAACCGGTTGCGCTCATCCGCTGGTATAGCTTCCAGTTTGGAGATGTCTCCATCTGTTTCACGTAGGATTGCCCACATACTCTTCCCCACATGCGTCCCTACGTCGCCATGATAGCTCACGCGATGTACTTTCGCACCGTCGACGGCTAGGAGGTTCGCTATCGTGTCGGCCAAGATTGCGTTATACGCATGTCCGATATGCATAGCCTTGAATGGGTTGGGGTTGTTTGTCTCGATGACAACCGTCTGCCCAGCCCGTCCTGGTATTGGTTCGCGTCTCGTCAAATCGAGTAGTGCCTCACGAGACAAAGTGAGGTTGATGAATCCAGGACCTGCGACCTCTACTTGTTCAAACTCGCCAGTCTCGCGGAGCCTCTCTGCTAGTCGCTCGGCGATTTCGCGCGGTGGCTTGCCAACTCGACCTGCCAGTTGCATTGCCACATTGGTGGCATAGTCGCCAAACTGAGGTTCAGGGCGCGTCAAGGTCACGATGACATTCACATCGAATTCATCTGCGACCAGCTGAGCAATTTTTGTATCCATTGCTCACAATTATAACAGATAACAAGGGGTTTAGACGTCTGCTTCGAAATCAAATTCCTGGCTTGCCTGCGCTTCTATCTCTGCCAGTTCGTACTGACTTTCAAGTGCTTCGCCCAAGACACCGCCCGATACGGCACTAATGCCTTTGATGTTGTGAAGCAGATATCGCAACACACGGTTGTCATCATGATAGTTTACTGGTTCGTTGTTGGTACTAAAGTTGTTCATGCTGTTTATGTTTTACCTTTATAGATAGATACATAATAGCACTTGTGTTTAAAAATGTCAAGTCCTACAACACTGAACGGATCAGTCCGACAAAGAGCGGATGCGGACGATTAGGACGAGATTTCAGCTCGGGATGAGCTTGTGTAGCAACAAAATACGGATTATCCGACGCTTCGACGAACTCAACTAGCCGTCCGTCAGGTGACGTACCGCTAATCGTTATACCTCCCTGCTCTATCGACGCCTTAAACGCTTGATTCACCTCATAGCGGTGACGATGCCGCTCCACAACGTCGGTCGCGCCGTATGCTTCGGCCGCCTTGGTTCCAGCTTGCAACTGAGCTTCGTAGTTACCGAGGCGTAGCGTCCCGCCGGTGGATTCCTTGCCCTGCTGACCATCCATGATATAGACCACGTTGTGTGGTGTGTTCGGGTCAAATTCTGTACTATTTGCGTCCGATAGGCCTGCTCGACGGGCAGCCGCGATGACTGCCACCTGCAGCCCCAGGCATATGCCCAGATACGGCTTGCCGTGCTCCAACGCGTACGAGGCGGCGGCAATCTTGCCCGATACGCCGCGTTCGCCGAATCCACCAGGCACCAACAGCGCGTCCACGCTGGCAAAGTCATCCTCTGTCGCTGCTTCGGCATTGATCCACTTGATTTCCACACCTACATCTTCTTGCCAACCAGCCGCTTTGAGAGCTTCAAGTACAGAGATATATGTGTCTTCGTTGTCCATATATTTCGCGACCATACCCACGCTAACAGTTCGCTCGTGCTGTTTGGTTTGCTTTTCGACTATCTCTTTCCACTTGGTCAAATTCGGCTCGTTCTGATTGCCGGTAAATTTTGCCAAAACATCATTGATACCACTGGCAGCGATAGAAAGCGGTACTTCGAACACTGTCGAGGCATTCGGCAGCAGCACAACCGCCTCTTCGCGAACACCGCTAAACAGACTAATCTTGCGTGCTACACCCGCCGGAGCCGGACTGTCGGTCCGCACAATGACACTGTCTGGAACGATACCGAACCCGCGCAGGTCGTTGAGTGCGTTTTGAGCCGGTTTCGTCTTGAACTCTTTGCTTGTGCCGATGAATGGCACGTACACGACATGGACATACAAGCAGTTTTCGCGACCGACCCGCCCTGCAAACTCACGAATCGCTTCGACGAAGCTCAAACCCTCGTAGTCACCGACCGTACCACCAATTTCGACGATATGCACATCGGCACCGTCAGCCGCATCCTGAATGGCATCTTGGATAGCTCCAGTCAAATGAGGTACCAACTGGACAGTTTTGCCGCCAAACTTTCCCGCTCGCTCATCCGCAATCAATTGTTGCAATAGTCGCCCGCTGAGAGTGGCGTTCTTTTGCGTTAGTTCCAAATCTAAAAATCGTTCGTAATGACCCAGATCCAAATCTGTTTCGGCACCATCAACGGTCACGAAACACTCACCATGTTCGGCAGGATTTAAAAGCCCCGCATCTACATTAAGATACGGGTCGCATTTTTGAATCGAAACTTTTGCACCTTTGGCTTGTAACACCGCACCAATACTTGCCGCGCTGATACCTTTACCGACACCCGACAGAACACCGCCTGTTACAAAAATAAACTTTTGATTTTTCTCCATAGGTTTTGTCTCTCCCATGGGAGTTCATTGTATCATCAAGCGTCGTGCTTACGCCAGCATCACAGAGGTGAAAAAGTTATAGTATTTTAGTGATGCGTTGCGAAATAACGCAGTATATCGATAGTTGCGTTTGGTATGTTTCCAGGTATCGGAATACCAGGCAAACCGTCAGCCATCGGATATGCTAAGTGGTAACGGTACAGGTCGGGAGCCGCTCGTAGCAAGTCAGACTGACTGATCTCAAAGCCAGCCTTCTGTGCAGCTTCGTACATACCCATACCACTATGCGCGTATACGTCACTCATGCCTGTATGGAGCTCCATGACGTATTCTGGAGCAGCTGGAGGTACGTCACCGCCAGCCACTGGCGGACCCTCTCTCAGCGGAGGATCTACATTTGGTGCAGCTGAGGCATCCGTCACCGCATCATGAGACAGCAGTCCCTTTGAACCATCGAACCAGCCGCCTGGAAGCGTGTGTGTACCAGCACCAATAGCACCAGCCACAGCATAGCTACCGAGCGTGTAGTTTCTCGTCTTCGATTGTGCTTTACTGATACGATTTTCGAAATCACTGCGAATTCGTGCGTGCATGTATTCAAATGCTTCATCAGTACTTGCATATTCTTGCATCAACTCGTCTGCATCAAAATTCAGCATATTGGCACCGTCAGCACGCTGCTGGCGTTGGCGTGCGTTGAAACTTGCTGCCATCAGAGTACCTGAAGTAGCAAACGTGCCGGCACCACCAGTAAAGAATCCTGCAACCGCTGATGCACCAACGCCTAGGATAACCTTGGGAACGACGTGCAAGCGGCCATATTTTTCGAGCAGCTTACCGAATTTGGTGTTGGAATTTCTGTAACTCTCCAGTATGGCAAGGTCAAGCTTCTTGGCTTCGTCGACGGTGTGTTCAGCGATTTTTCTAATCTTGTCAGTCATGGTCAAGGTCGCATCACGTGCGATATCTGGGTTTAGTAAGCGGAAAACATCCAGAGAAGCGGCGTGGTACTTTGCGTATAACGCCTTGTTCTTGGGGCTATAACGAGCGTCACCCTTATAGGCATCGATACCCCACATACGCTTCTCTCGTTTGGCGTTCAGCGTAGCCAGTTCTTGGCGCAGCTCATCCAATTTCTCGTTGGCTGCATCCAACATTTCTTGTTGTTCCGGCGTGCGAGCGGTCTCAGTCGTCGCTTCGGTACTTGCTGGCGTGGATCGCTCTTTTGACAGCATGCCGTATGTCATCGCAACGTAACGCGTACGCATCATTTGCTCGAATAAGCTCAGTTTCGCGGCTTTCGCCTCATCGGATTTATCGTCCTTCTCAAATGCCGTCACGAAAGTGGCCAACGCTTCACCAGTCGGTTGCGGCAGTGTACTGTCGGGTTGCGCATACTCTGATGTGTATTTGACCGCACGAAGGGGCAAATCATAATTTTTGCGCATTGGCTCAGGAACGCTCTCGCGAGCTTGAGTGATACTTTGGAGTAACGTCGAGGCAGCTTCTGTCACCTGATCGTCGTTCATATCGAGTGCTGCCTGCTTGTTGTTGAAATCAATCTGATTTTGGATATACTCCAGTACACCCAACTGATAGCCATCCAGTTTTTTATTCTGGTCGTTATCAAAATCTTCGCCGAAGCTGTCGAGCATACGCGCGTACACCGCGCTATCTGTATTACTTTCGGTGTCATTGAGCCACTCAGACGGGTCGAAACTCGAACGAGGGTTGTTGCGAAGTGCAAACTCCAGTTCTATGAGTTTTTCACGAAACATCGCAACAGTCGGCATGTTGTCGTGGCCGCGTTCCGGAGAGGCGGTCGTCACTGTTTCGACAGATGGGGAAAGATTCTTGTTCATAAATTCCTATACGGAATATATGATATCAATAAATTGCAAAAAAGTCAAGAGTTTATGCTAATAAAAATCTCGTCGCCCTATCTGTTGATGACATCGAGTGCTTTGCTGCCAACCGGATAGAACTTTATCTCCGACTCATGCCGCCAGGCTTCTTGTAGCGGTGTCACGACTTCCCAGGCACGCAGCACCTCGCCACTGGTCGCAAACAGGCTTTTGCGACTGCCGATAGCGTCGACCAGTATTTGTTCGTACGCATCGGGCATACGTGCGTCTGCGGGATATGTGTAGCTCAAACTTTGATGCTCGACCTCTCTGTCGTAGCCGGGTTTTCTGGTTACTAGGTCGATAGCTATGCCTTCGTTGGGCTGAATTTTAAATATCAGATAATTACTCTGGCTGTCATGTGCTCGGCGAAAATGTACTCTCACCTCTGTTTTTTTGTGACTAAGTGCTTTGCCAGTCGTGAGCGCGAGCGGTACGCCCTGCCACATGGGGTCAGTCGATTCAAGTGCTAGCGACACAAACGTTTCGACCATACTGTCGGGATTGTTCACTTCATCGCGGTAGCCATCATACTGCGCACGAACACTTCGAGCTGGATCAGCTGGTGCCAGCGCGTCAAGTGCCGCTTGCCGCCGGGCCGGTAGACTATCCCAGTCAAGCTCTTCGCCTTCTGGCAGCGGTAGTAACACCAGTGCCAGCAGTTGCAGCAAGTGGCCTTGTACGATATCGCGCAGCGCACCTGTCTGCTCATAAAACGCCGCTCTGCCCTCGATACCGATCGATTCAAGCGCGAGCACGTCGATGCGCTCGATATACTTGTTGCTCCACAGGTATGAAAAGATGGCGTTTCGTGCTCGAAATGTTACGAGATTCTGTGCCATCTCCTTCGCCAGGTAGTGATCGATACGGTATATCTGTTCTTCGTTGAAATACGCTGCAGTGTGATTGATCATCGTCTGCGCCGACTCGGTATCGGTGCCAAACGGCTTTTCAAAGAGCAACTTGCTGCTAGATCCATTGAGACCGGCCTGACCGAGATTTTCCACGATACCCCCTGCAGAATCTGGCGGTACCGACAAATAAAAAAGTACCTGTTCGTCGGGTTGTTGATCTATGTACTCACGTAGTTTCTCATAGTCGTCGGCATTATCCAGATCCATCTGAAACATAGTTGTAGTACCACTGAGGCTGCCGTGGTGGTCGCCGAGCACCTGAAATTGCTCGACGGGTCGGCGCGACACACCGATGATTGACAGTTCGTCGCACTTCCCCGCTTCAATGACATTCGCCAGCGCAGGCAGCAGTTTGCGCCGCGACAAGTCACCGGTAATACCAAAAATAACGAGTTTCGTCTTCACTCTTTTCAGTATACACAACTTTCATCTTCGCGACCCGCTGCGTCAACGCCTGCGTTTCGATGCTCACGTATCCTTTATACGCTGCACTTCGATACTCGGCTTTTCCTTGCGTGTCATCGAAGCATAAAAGTTGTTAGTCATCTTTAAAGTGAGAACTTTAGTCTGCGAATGATAAGCAAAGTTACGATCCAAAACATCACGCCCCAGGCAAGCGCGAGCGGCAAGTAGAGCGGTTGCAAAAGGTAGAATCCACCCACCCACAGGACAGTCAGCGGTATATAAATCACCACGCGATCAAACGCCCGCATGAGTGGCGCGAACTTTCGAACGACCAGCCAGTACACCACGGGAACCACCAGACCAAGTGGTATAAACAGTTGTGATGCAAACCAGCCAAGTACTGCACCGACAGACAAAAACATCACCAGTAGTGTCGACCGGTCCGTCACACTGAAACTGCGCTCTGCATCATATGCTTTTAGCTGCTTAGTCAGGTCTTTGTAGCTATCGTACTCGATGATCGTGTCGGCGATACCATCAAACACCGCCTTGTGGTGCACCCCACGCTTTTTGACCACAATGACCGGCTTTCGTAGTGCGTATGCCATACCGGCTTCGACCATACGACCGCCAGTCGGTTGATCAGAAATATCTATAAGCAGGGCGTCACAACTACCGAGTTCGTCATAGGCGCGATCCCAGAGCTGCTTCGGATCATCAAACGTATGCTTATACTGTTCGACATCGCGCACAAAGCAAAAATCACGCATTTTCGCTTCGCGTACCGCTGTACATAGCTCCTCTATTTCCTGCTTGTTATTCGCTCCCGCAAAACGCGCCGTGACGTATACTTTCATTGCCCTCAGTATATCACTCGCCGAGTTGCAATAGTGCCAGGCTCATCGCCATGACTGCCATGCCAGCCACTGTGCCGTAAATCGCCTGGTGCGTCGATGTAGAGTATCTGCGTGCTGCCGGGAGCAACTCGTCCAAACTGATAAACACCATCATGCCGGCTACCATGGCAAATAACGTTCCGATTAGGCCCTCCGGCAGGACAGCTATCAGTGTAATGTAACCTATCAGCGCACCTGCAGGTTCCGCGAGTCCGGCAACAGCCGTGTACATAAACGCCTTTTTGCGGCTCCTCGTCGCGGCATATACCGGTGCTGCCACCGCGATACCTTCAGGGATATTATGAATGGCAATTGCCACGGCAAGCATGATACCCAGCTGCGGATCTTGCATCGCACCTATAAACGTCACCAGTCCTTCAGGAAGGTTATGCATACCAATCGCGATCGCGACCAGTATGCCGCTCCGCATGAGCCGCTTTGTCTCTGTTTTTGTCAGACCATCGTTCGGCTCGTTTTCTCTGCCTTCGCGCTTGCTGGGGTTAACAGCCCTCGGCAATAATCGATCGATGATTGCCACCACAACCATGCCAGCAAAAAACGCCCCGAGTGTCACCGCAAATGCAAAGTCTCCATACTCGGACACGATAGACGCTTGAGCTGCGGGAAGCATCTCGACAAACGACACGAGCAACATAGCACCCGCTGCAAATCCAAGTGCCATAGCAAGCACATGTCGCCGGATCATGCCCTTGTGCATGGCAAGCAAGCCGCCTATGAGTGTCGAAAGTCCCGCCAGTAGTGTCAGTATCAGCGCGAAAAGCATGGTGTTACACCTTTATTTCTGGAGTCGCTCTTCCGGCTCGACGACAGCACCAAAATGCTTGTCGTGCAGTTTAAACGATACATCCTCGCCAACGTACTCAACATATGCATTCAGCTCGTTCGCGAGACCCTTGGTGTCAAAAGCAATGTCAGTGTGCTTTGCAAGAAAACGAGACAGTGGCAATGCGGTTACGAAAAACGCACAGTCCAGACCCTCTTCGTATTCTCTACCCGGTTTTGGCTGGAGAAGTTCGATGTACGGAATATTCCAATGATCAGTCTTGAGCGGCGGATCGACCGCCAGGATACTCACCAAACGTCCGTTTACTTCGCGTTCACTCAATACCTTTGCCGACTGAGCCAGTTTTTGCTTCACTTCTTCGTAGCGTTCATTACTGTTTACTTCGTAAGCCAGCGTGTCGCACTGTGTCAGCTCATCTCTATTGATAGAGAGTTTATCCAATAGACCCTCTGCCTTCGACATAAACTCGCGATAATCTCCCAAAGTCTCCATATTTGTATCCTAAATTAGTGTTATCTACTAAGGTGAAGAAGGTTAGGAGTTCGGATGAAGTGCAAGGCGACAGCGAAGCCACGACCGAGGTGTATCTAACATACACCCCCGGGAGGACTGGAGCTGACAACACAGCAATTCGCCGAAATACTAGTCCTTCTTCGCGCCGTTTACTTCGTAACTGGTATTTGTCGCCTCAAAGAAATTCACGAGTTCAAGCGTATCGTTTGCCGTCGCCATCCATTTGGCTGGGTTGCTGACGTTGTAGTGCGCATCAAAACCGAGCTCTTCTAGGCGTCGATCCGCCAAGTACTTCACATACTGGTTGATGTAGTCCGCGTTCAGACCCAAGATACCGTTTGGCAGCAGATCCTTGTTGTACTGCTCCTCCATTTCCACACCGTCGAGAATCATCTGCTTGATTTCGGCAGCAAACTCTTCAGTCTGCAGGTCTTCGTTTTCCTCAAGTACCGTTAGGATGAGATTGATACCAAATTTTAGGTGCAGTGATTCATCACGAACCACCCAGTTGATAAGGTATGCGAAATTACGCAGCAGGTTGCGCTGGCGGAAGCTCAGTGCCACCATGAAACCGCTGTAGAACCAGATACCTTCGAGGATGATGTTGTAAGCGACCAGGTTGCGAATGAAGTCCTTCTTGCCTTCGGTCGTCGTGATGTCCAGCGTGTCTTCGGTCATACGCTTGATAAACTTCGTCTCGAACTCTTCCTTGCGTGCCATTGATTCCACTTCCACGTGCGCAGCGTACGACGCCTCGCGGTCGATTGGAAATGTTTCGAGCACGTACTCAAATGCCATGCAGTGATTGGCTTCTTCCCACATCTGCTTAGCGAGGTACAGGTGCGCCTCTGCCGCGTTGACGTATGGGTAAACACCGAAAGCCAGTGCCTTGTTCACGAGCAATTCATTCGGGTTGAAGTAGCTCATCAGGAACGTCACTGCGTGGCGTTCCTCGTCACTCATTTTTTTCCAGTCCGCCAGGTCTTGGCCGAGCTGGATTTCGTTTGGAAACCACGTGTTGGCGACCGCTTGATTGTAGAGGTCGTATGCCCACTGGTATTTAACTGGTTTGAGAAGTAATCCGTCTTGGATACCTGTTCCGAGAATGCCTGCCATGGTAATTCGCAAATCCTTTCCTTAATATTTCAAACAAACGTGTCATATCTATCGTAACCCTTTACTCGCAACCGTCGCAAATCGTCAGCATGGCTGGATCAAGCGGTGCAGCGATAGAACCGCTTTTTTGCGCTTCTTCCTGTGCCTGCTCCTGCGCAGCTTTCATAGCCTTGTCGATCGCGTCCAATTTCTCTTGCAGAGTCATGTTGTCGTCGATGATTTGTGATGCGTTCATAGTATTATTTTCCCCTTATACCCTTTTCTTTTCAGTTATGTTTTTCATGTGTTCTTTTCGTTCAGAGCGTACCCATAGGCTATGTCTCCACCCTTACATCCCATGAAACAGGTTTCATGGGGACCCCGTTGCTTGTTTTTTAGCAAATCCGAACCCAGTCTTACGCGGACCGCCGCCCGCCAGTGCCTCGGCTTTGTTTACTTTCACTGTACTTTGCTCATTGGTATGGCGCGGTTTGACGTGCAGATAGTAAGTCGTTTTGAGACCCTTTTTCCAGGCGGCCGCGTAAATCTTTTCGTACTCGTCGATGTCTCGTGTCTCCAGATACATATTGCGGCTGATCGCTTGGTCGACCCACTTTTGCGCGCGGGCGGCAACTTCTATAAATGCGTACGGGCTTAGCTGGAAACTCGTCTTGTATACATCTTTAATGTTCTGCGGAATCGCTTCGATCTGCTGGATATCGCCCTGGTAGCGCAAGACTTCGTCTTTTACCTGCTCCCAGAGACCCAGTCGCTTCAAGTCGTTGATCATATTCACATTGACCTCGAGGAACTTGCCGTTCAGTGTGGCGCGGCTAAATATCTGGGCAAATTGCGGATCGATGCCTGGCGTCGTACCACTGACATGCGCATTGTTTGCAGTCGGTGCGATAGCCATCAGAGTCGCGTTGCGCATGCCTTTTTTCACCTTGGCGCGCAGCTTTTCCCAGTCCAGACGTTTCTTGCGTGTGATATCGAGTTTGATCTTGCGATCAAGCTCTAGTTGATCGAGCGTGTCGATCGGCAAGATGCCCTTGCTCCAACCACTGCCCTTGAATGTCGGGTAGCTTCCGCGCTCCTTAGCAAGATCCGCACTGGCATCAATGGCGTGGTAGCTGATAAATTCAGTCAACTGATCCATCAAATCGTACGCCTCTTCGGACTCATAGCTATAACCAAGCTTTTCGATGACATCGGTAAAGCCCATGATACCAAGACCCACGGCGCGGTTTTGCTGATTGCTGTGCATCGCCTGTGGAATCGGCGTGTTGGTCAGATCAACCAGGTTATCGAGCTGGCGGATCGATACGCGGACAGCACGCTCCAGACGATCCCAGTCCCATGTCTTGTCCTCGCGCAAGTGAACCGACAAGTTGATGCTCGAGAGGTTACAGACAGCCGTGTTGTCTTTGTCTTGTGGCAGCGTGATTTCCGTACACAGATTACTGTGGTGAATCGTGCCGGTATTATTGTTGAGCGCGCGCACATTCATAGTGTCTTTCCAGGTGAGCCATGGATGGCTGGTCGCCTGAAGGATAGTCAGAATTTGACGGTATTGCTCACGAGCGTTCACGACGGCAAAGTCTCGCATTTTGCCTGCCTTGGCCAGCTTGACGTATTCGTTGTAACGCTTGGCAAACGCATCACCATACAGTTCGATCAAATCAGCTGTCTCGGCCGGATCAAACAAATACCAATCCTGCTCCTTCTGCACGCGACGCATAAACTCATCACTCAGGATGACCGCCGTGTTGGCAATTCGCGTACGAAGGTATGGGTCACCAGAGTTTTGCTTGAGGTCCAAAAACTGTGGGAAATTCAGGTGCCAGTTTTCCATGAAGACAGCGGCCGCGCCTTGCTTTTTGCCCTTGCGGCTGACCGCGAACAGTGCCGTGTCGATCATCTTGATAAATGGAATCGGACCGGTTGATTCGCTATTGGTCGTCTTGACCGGACTGCCAGCAGCACGAAGTTTGGTGATGCCGATACCGATACCGCCGGTACCCTTGGCAATCCACATAGTGTCACGCACGCCGCGTGCAATCGCTTCCATGTCATCCTCTATGTCAAACAAGAAACAGTTGCTCAGCTGTGGGAATGAACCGCCAGCGTTGATACGAGTCGAACCTGCCGGGTTGGCGTCGAGCTTGCTTATGTACTCGTAAAACTCCAACGCCGTAGCGGTTGGGTCCTTTTCGAGAAGGCTCAGCCCCATGGCGATACGCATAGCAGTAAACTGCGGAACTTCGATGGAATCACCGCTGTTTTGGCGCAAACTATAGCGGTTGCGGCTGGTGATAACGCCGAGATAACGCATCAGACCGTCCCGCGACGGGTCCAGTGCTGCCGCCAGCTTCTTGAGATCAAATGTCTTGCTGGTCATGCGCTTGTCGAGCAGACCCAGAGCGATACCATTTTTCAGATACTCTGGGAACTTTTTGGCGTGCAACGCCTTTAGCTCTTCTTGGCTTGAGTACGCACCTAGAACCTTCTTATATATATTCTTTAGCAGCAGATTTGCCGCGATCTTATCAAAGTCAGGATCGTCTTTGACGTTTTGCAGCGCGGTGTGTATCAGTGCTTCGTCCAACTGCTCGGTGGTGATACCGTCAAACAGCGTCAGTTGCAGCTCGGTCGCAACCTGTACGACTTTGCTAATCTGGTCAGGTAGCCCCTCACTGGCTTCGACCAGGGCGAGATTGATTTTGTTGGCGTCGAATGGTTCGCGGGTGCCATCGCGTTTAACCACATTGATGCTCATTTATACATTCTCCCTTGTTTTAGTTTTGTTGATACCTTTACACTTCTCCCTTACTCCGCGCGTCTCTCATGCGCATTTTTGGGGTGCAAGAAGAGACCTCATCTGATAACAGACGTGGCGGTGGCTCTTGCTGCTTGCAAAATGTGTATTTTTGTTGAACTACTACATATGTAGTGTCTATATAGCACTATAGACCCTATATATGTGGTTTTCAAGCATTTTGCCTGTGTTTTTTTCACCACAAGCATAATAACACCTTATAGTGTTGTAAATAAGAAACACTACGCTATATATGGTGTACCAGTTTTGTTCGAAAAGTGCGACCCATACCATAATGATGCGCTTGTATGTTGCAAAAATATAATTTTTATGGTAAAATAACAGCGTCCTAGAGGTGCCTGTACAACCCACCAAGGAGATGCAAAAATGCGCTTCATCCTCAACCTGGTCATCGCAACAGCGTTGCTACTCCTCTTTAATGCCTTTGGCTGGCTAACGCTCAGTCACGACGGCAAGCAAGTGGAATTCGATGATCTCACCTGGCCAATCTTTGGCAGCGTCTTGCTGGTGGCAGTCGTCATGTGGCTGGCCGGCATCGTCGTCGGTTTGCTCTACGGCGTAAGTGTGCTCCTGACATTCGGTTTGATGCTGCTTGCCTACCCCTTCATCGGGTGGTTCGTACTCAAGGCGGCCGAGCACTTCATGTCGGACACGTTGACGCTGCACGGTTTCTGGATTTCGGTGCTTTGTGGTTGGCTGCTGCTCATCGTAAAGATCCCATCAGGAAGCCGCAACTAGCACTTACCCGCTCAACTCTAGGATACCCCCGCCATCAAAGCGGGGGTATCTTCGTATTACAAAAGTTCTTCTTGCCATTCATTCCATAGCACATTGAAATTATATACAATTATTCAGCAGCATAAATAGCGTATGAATTACAAATAAACACTATATATAGCGTTTTTTTGGTATTTTTGAATCAAATTTGTTATAATGGTTATGCTCCTTAAAAACAGGGTGAGCAATAGGGGGTTATATATGCGTATAAATGTCAAGAGGCATATATTTAAAATTGTGGGTGGTTTGTTGGCTATTCCACTTGTAGGCGGAATGCTTTTAGCACCCACGGCAAGTGCAGCCGTGTGGGACTGTGTCACAAAATTCGAACCGATAGGACCCACAGGATACTGTGGATCTGGCGACTCAACACACTTCAAAGCAAACATCATGTGTATCAATATTTTTAATCAAACCCATGTCATTTCAGGACCTTGGCAGCCAGTAGGAGGAAATACTCCATCCGTCATCGGCAGCTGTCCACCTTTCGAGAGTTATCACGGTCCTATCTATATGACCGGAAACTAAATTTTAAATATTGCATACCCCTGACATAGGAGCGACCCAACCGATATATACCGGTTGGGTCTTTTTTGCTGACAGCTAGCCGTTTACTCTCCTTTGAGATCTTTTGTTGGGTCCCCGTCAATACCCTTTTGTAACGGCGCAAGGACACTCACCAAGCCCGTTGCCACCGTGGCAGCACCAATCAATAAGATGCTCTGAATATTTATTGCGTAAAATTCCATGGTAATAGATTTATCTAATACGCCGTACGTTAATCTCATGGCGACTGTCGTATCCACAACTAATACTGCATGAGCAATGATTGCTAAAAGCTGGCCAATGACAATCGCAATAACGACTGCAAATAGTGATAATACCAGCGCATATCCCATGTATATTAGCGTTATGTCGGTGCGTGTGGCACCAACCACCTGAAATACCGCTATATCGCGTCTCTCATCTGCAATGATTTTGCCGAACGTCCCCGCCATAATGATAATCGCAACCACAACAATTGCTCCGATAATGTAATTCGATACGGTAGATACCGTATCTCTGAAATCAAGCAACGCTACCGCATTGCTACCAAAAGCCGTCAGTTGAAACGGATATTTACTTGTTCCACAAGCCGCTCCTTGGATTCTGTCACATGACTGTTCCTTGATAAACTGCCGCGCGTCTTCGGGATTGGTAAATTCAACTAAATAGGTATCGGTAGGTAGTATATTTATCAAACCGCCTTTTTGGAAAAGTGATTTGAGCTGCGCAGATAGCCCATCATATGCCTGCGTCGTGATGGTTGCCTGCCCCAAAAGAGCCGGACCAAACAGCAGTCGTACTGCGTCACTCGCATCAAATTTGGATGAATGTGACACCCACGAATCATCCGGAACCAAACCAACAATCCTAAACGATACCTTTTGTTGCACTGGTGTATGTTGTATACCAAACCGCTCATCAAACTGCTGCTGCTTTTCGGTTTGTGCACGTTCTTGCTCCGTCCTTGTATCCTTCACTACGTTGGCGGCTCCACACGAGGTCGCATCTGGTAGTGAATATTCAATCGAAGAAGCGGAGCCATTGTCTTCTCTATTAGTTGCTTGATCGATCTGCGCCTTGGATGTCGTATTGCGGTAACATGCCGTAAACGCGACACCAATTGCGTGTTTGTGCAGATATTCCAAACGCTCGAGCTTTTGCATAGAAGTGGCGTCTCTCCCGAGGCTATCCAGCCCTAAGATTGTCGTCGCAGCCGAATACGGCAAAAGAACTGGAACTTCTTCCGACGAGGTTTGCACATTACTGTCTATAAATGATTGCATAACTGAATTGTTCATCAATCGTAAAGGTGCACGAGCTAAGAAATCGTACGACATGTCTATCGGTGCATCAATCGAAGGGAATACTTCTTTGCCATCTAGCATTAGACTCATTGCGCCATCTCTTACATTGATTCCGCTTAGCGACATAACTTTCGCCGGTGCGTACGGCTCTGCTAGCTTTTTCAGATCATCTATACCTATGCCGGGGTGTGCGGCACGATACTCTTCTACCGCCTGCATGGCCGCTGGAGCGGTGAGATCGAGCACCGTCTCGCCCTTGTTGCCCCCAGGAACCTGTTTCAGCGGTTCGGCGACGGTCCTCGGATCAAAATCTATACCCAGCCTTGCAGCTTCAGACTTCTTGGCTGTCAGATCAGCATCATAAATTGCCTTGGCTTTTTGCTGCACCCACTCATTATTAGTAAGGGCACTCGTGTCCTCTAAGTAGCTTGCCTGCACATAGTAGTGGCCACCAAACTTTGCCTCGCTAAACTTTGCAGCACTATCAAGACCAGCGTCGACAATTGTCATCCCGGCTAGAGCAATACCGAATAGTACGCTCGAAATACCGACGATAATGGCCGACCGACCAGGTCGTGCGCGCAGTTTCGCTTTCAACAACGGATACATGTACTTCAACCGAATCATACGATACTTCCCTCGCGTAGCGTGATCGTTCTGTCGGCATGCGACGCCACGTTCCTATCATGTGTCACAACCACGACGGTGGTATTAAACTCGCACCTCATTTTGTCGAACAATTCGATGATATTCGCTGCACTTTTCGGGTCAAGATTACCTGTCGGTTCGTCCGCGAGCAAGATAGGCGGATTGTTCGCAAGTGCGCGGGCTATTGCAGCGCGCTGGATTTGTCCGCCAGAAAGTTCGCGCGGTAAATGCTCTAGTCTATCAACGATATTCAAACTCTTCGCTAGCGTATCAACATGATTTTTGTCTTCGTTTTTGTTCGTCACAAACATCCGAGGTAACTCAATGTTCTGGCGTAGCGTCAAAAAAGGCTGCAAGTAGAAAAATTGAAATACAAATCCAATATTCGTACGACGGAACAGCGTCCGTTTCCGTCCGTTTAACTTTGCTATGTCAGTATCACCGATCATGACACTGCCTGTTGTCGGTATCTCCAGCCCGCCAAGAATTTGCAGCAGCGTGCTCTTACCACTTCCGCTCTCACCGACAATAGCGATAAACTCACCCTTGTTGATCGTCAGTGAAATATTACGAAGAGCAGTGATCTCTTGCGACTTTCGTCGGTAGATTTTCGATAGTCCCTTTACCTCGATAATCGGACTTGATTTTGCGACGCTATTCTCACTGTTCATCCATCTTCACTTTAGCATAAGTGGAAACTGAATTTATCTGACGAGTTGGAGGCGGCGGACGTTGCGTCGCCTACTGTTTGTTTGTTTCAATCTTTTCATATAGTGCATCGATGCGATCCTGTTCGTGCACGACCACGACCGAAAGTATAGCAGCTACCGTGAGAGCTGCCGCTGCGACGAAAAGTGCCAATACAGGTAGCATTGGACGCCTTAATACTGAGTGATTGTTCTTCTTATGCTTAGCCATGCGTTCAGTATAGCAAAATATCTGAAAATTACGCTCCATGCAGACAGCCGTACTGTAAACGTTCCGATGGGGCAAAATTGTCGGTATAGAGTGGCGAACCGGATAGTTTCAATTGCTTTGATTGAGGCCATTGTATCGACTGACGGCTATAGGTAGCGACAATATTCATATGTTTTTCGTCTTCCGTGTCCTCTGATTTGTATTGGACATAGCCAAAATGCGCTCTATACGGTGCGTCGAGTGCCTCTAGTAATTGCCTACACTGACCCTTGAATCCAGCCATCAGATTGCTCACGACTATACCGGTCGGCTTTACTATGCGTGCCAGACTTTGCCCATACTCTCGCGTCATAAATGTAAACGGCACCTCTATATCGCCATACACGTCCACAAGTACCACATCATAACGCTTATGAGTTTGGTTGATATACGTGCGTGCGTCTTGAAACACGAGGTTGACGTTTGGCGGATCGTCGTAATGAAAATGTCGTCTCGCAATTTCTGCAAGCTGCGGATCAATTTCTACGACATCAATCGTCGTATCCGGGTATTTGTGTGCCAGATACCGCGGAACCGTAAAGACGCCGCCCCCCAGCATAAGTATTCGGTCTCGCTCGGGTGCGTACTCTACCACTTCAGCCATTTTCTGGGTGTACCAGTACACCAGCTCGTCGCTGTTACTCATATTCACCCCTGATTGCACGCCGCGTGGTCCAGTAAGCAGCATGCGCACGCCGTCGCGCTCGACGATTTCGTAATGCGCGGTGGGCGTATCGATAGATATACTGTGCGCGTTTGGCGTGAGCAGTGATAGACCTGCCGGTAGCAACACGGCCACACTGAGACCGATCCGTTGCCATACCTGTACGCGCGGTGCCATCAGCCAACTGATAGCCATCACGCTCACAGCAATGATGACAAGAGTTTCGCGTGATCCTATATAACTAAATAAGATAAAGCCTGTGATAAACGTTCCCGTGATACTACCAAGGGCATTGAATGTACTCAGCCCGGCAATTGAACGACCTGTCATCTTGAGCGAATGGACTTTTAGCTTAGCCAGATAAGGGCTGACAACACCGAGCAGAAAGCTTGCTGGAGCAAATAGAAGCAGCGATGTCACGACACCTTGTATGCGCGCATCTGCGAACATGATCGTGACCCATGGCATCACAGCCTCATACGACACCATAGTTCCCACGACCGCAACAGCAATAAGCAGCAGAAACCGCGCTACATCTATGGCATATCCTCTGCGATCCGCCACTTTGCCGCCGACCCAGTAGCCCAAGCTAAGTGCGGCGATGATAACCCCGATGACGCTCGTCCATACATACATAGAGCTACCAATGCCAGGAGCAAGTATGCGCGCACCCGCTAATTCATATGCCATCAACGCAAAGCCGCTCGCAAACGCCACGACCTCGAGCTTGCCTATGCCTGTGCGCAATCTCTTCACTACTATTAGTGTAGCAGGCTGCTTGTCGCTCCGTGAGTTCAAATCCTGCCGTCAAGAAAAAAGACGTCCAAATGGACGTCATTTTTCTTGGCGGAGAGAACAGGATTCGAACCTGCGGTACGATTGCTCGCACACACGCTTTCCAAGCGTGCTCCTTCAACCACTCGGACACCTCTCCGTATATGTAAATTATACCCTAGCCGATTCTCTATCGACATATACGGCACGCTTGGTCCAGGCGTGGTCACGTTCCGCGACCCCTCGAGTCAGTCGGATAAACAAGTTTATCCGTGACATCGCCTTGCGAACTGCCACTGGCAGTTCTCACCTTCAACCACTCGGACACCTCTCCGTATCGGCGTTGTCGCTTTCATCTATTCTAACAGATAGGGCCTGAGTTGTGATTATCACACGTGCTTACGGTTGCCCAGAGTGTTGACCGGCCTCTATAATATAGGCAATGACGGTTGATAAAACATCTCCGGTTATTGCTCTTTCAGGCCTTACGAAAAGGTACGGCTTAGGTGAGGCCGAACATACTGTACTGGACGGTCTAGATCTGACCATCGAAAAAGGAGAATTTATCGCGATCATGGGTCCAAGCGGCTGTGGCAAGACGACTCTGCTCAACATACTGGGACTTCTAGACCATCCCGACGACGGCGAATATCTGCTCGATGGTCGCAACATAGAGACCATGGGGTCGGGTCGACGCGCTCGTATACGTAGCAACCATATAGGCTTCGTGTTTCAAAGTTTCAACCTCGTACCGCGCTTGAGTGTCATCGAAAACGTCGCTCTGCCCCTCACCTATCAAGGCATGCGCAAAGTCAAACGCCTTCAGTCAGCCAGCAAGGTCCTCAAAACGTTTCATCTGAGTGAACGTGAGTACTACATGCCATGGCAGCTCAGCGGCGGACAAACCCAACGCGTGGCAATAGCGCGTGCGCTGGTAAACAATCCTTCGATCGTGCTGGCCGACGAACCGACAGGCAACCTGGATAGCCGATCATCGCACGTTATCATGGAGGAACTGGCCGACATCCACGCGCGCGGCAACACCATTATCATGGTGACACACAATCCCGACTTGACCAGTTACGCCAGTCGTGTCATCCACATGGTCGACGGACGAATCGCGAGCGATACCAAAAAGCCCCGACCCAAAAAAGCTGCATCCGCCCCCAAGCGACCCCTAAACAAAGCCACCAAACCACGTAAAAAACCTGCCAAAAAGAAACCTGCCGCCAAAACCAAAAAGGAAGCCGCCTAATGCCCCTACTCCTCAAAAACCACATCGAAAACGCCGTGGAGTCGCTTCGAAGTAATCGCCTGCGTACTGCACTGACCGTCCTTGGTGTCACTATCGGTATTGCGAGCATCACGGTCATCCTGTCACTGAGCGTCGGTGCTGCCCGCATCGTTGCCAGTCAGATAAACGAGATTGGTAGCGGGCTCGTCGTGGTGCGCTCCGGATCACCCCATCAGAACGTGCGCCTCGACAACCTGACCGCCACTCTAGCGGGCAGTCAAACCGCAAGCAGCCTCACAGAAAACGACCTCGACAACATACAGGCACTTCCGGGAGTCAAAGCAGCCGCACCACTCATGCTCATTGGTGGTGGCGTAGCTGCAGACGACAGCAAGCCAAACGATGTCGCTATCGTCGCCACCACTCCATCACTGCCCGAGGTAACCCCTCTTCCACTCAGCAACGGTCAATTCATAGACACGGTCACCCGGCGTGACACAGCCGTCATCGGTGCGCAGCTATCGGTAGATTTGTTTGGCACTGAGCAGTCCATCGGTCGCACATTCGACACGCACGGCATGACATTTACCGTCATCGGCGTGCTCAAGCGGCTCAACGATCCTGTCAACTACAACAACGTCGACTTCGACCGGGCTGCCATCATCAGCCTGGAAAGCGGCAAAACTTTCCATCAAAACATCGCTGTTTTTCAGCAAATAAACATCCGAGCCGAGTCACAGGACAAGCTGGCCAGCGTCATGTCACAGACAGACAAAATCCTAGAGAGCAACCACAAAGGCGAGAAAGACTATGTGATCGTCAGCGGTGAATCCCTCGCGCAACCTACCAATGAACTGTTTACAGCAGTAGCTGCCACACTCACGACCGTCGCTGGTATATCGCTGATAGTCGGTGGCATAGGTATCATGAACATTCTGCTGGTAGGCGTGGCTGAGCGCACGCGCGAAATCGGTATTCGCAAAGCTCTCGGCGCATCCAACGCGCACATCGTCTGGCAATTTCTCATAGAATCGCTCGTCATGAGCCTGACAGGCGGTATCATCGGCTACGTCGCTGGTTATCTGATGGCATTTTCTATAGCACGCAGCTTCCTGCCGTTTGACCCGGCCTTCACCTGGGGTATTGCCGGAGCCGCACTGGGCACATCACTCGTGGTCGGCCTGCTCTTCGGCCTCTACCCCGCCATCCGCGCCGCCCGCAAAGATCCCATAGAAGCACTGCGTCAGTATCATTAAATTGGTGTAGAATAAACAACAAATTTGTGTATCTAGACAGATTGGCACACAAACAAAAAACGTCCAATTTCTAGAGAGCGTCAAAACCACCTAGGACACTGTATATAGTGTCTATTGTCTTAATTATACACCATATGTATGATGAAGGTGTCATTTAAAAAGGGGGTGGTATGAGTGACATTTTCATGAACAAATTCATCAAAAAGAAAAAGGGAGCAAAACCAAAAACAGGGCTACTCCGGCGACTGAGTCTATGGCTACTAGCAATAGTAGGGTCACTAGGCTTCTCGTTGTCGCCAATGAGCAGCGTCTTCGCCGCAAGTATTTATGATGATGTAGTGCATCCTGTTTCTATTTTGACACTAACAAAAATAGACGGATCAGATAGCGAAGCTCTTACCGACCCCATTATAAGTTTCATGCGGGATTACTGTGCTACAGAGATTTACAATGCATTCGAATCCACAATCAAAGACGAAGATGGAAATTGGGCAATAGCACAAATAAACAACGCAGGTATAGCAAGCGTAGCGGTTTACTGGACAACCACACCCAACGCGTCAGCATCCTTCATAAGTGTTAATGGGCTTACGGTTCCTGTCGAAGGACAGGCCATCCTAGGGTTTGACTCCAGCGACTCACGAACGTGTGCGGGCGGTATCGTAAATACCAATGGAATACTTGCAACCGGTTGTTCACCATCTCCATGCACTCCTCTCTTTGCACCGTTTCTCTCTACATATCCTCTTACTTATCCTACCGGATATGATGGCGAGGAGGTCCCAGCAGGGTTGGGAGATATAGACGGTGACGGCTTAACTCTTGCGCAAGAAATAACACAAGGAACATCTGACGGCGACCCCGACACAGACGGCGATGCGTTGGATGATGATATCGAATCGATTTGGAATCCAGATAGAGACGACATTTTCTGCGGCACAAGTTGCGCATACCCTAATCCGTTAGTATGGGATCTCTACGTGGAGATTGACTGGTTGAGTGATGGTACAACATCTTACGAACCAACATACTCTCAGCTTGCATCGGTCAAAAATAAGTTTGCTTACCTCAACATCCTTTTTCATGCAGATACCGGTTTGTTCGGTGGTGGTAACGAATTGACTGTTGCGAATTTCAACAATCCGCTCGACGTGCGTGATGAATTTTATAGTTTCAAGTGGGGCTATAATACATCGGACCCTGCAAACTTTAACGAAAATCGTTATCATATATGGCACTATATGATTTCAGGGTACAATTTTGATGACGGCACTCTTGGTTCTACTACTTCATCTGGTAAGGCAGAAGGAGGAGGTGACGATACGTTCATTTCGTACGGGTACTTAAAGGATAATCAAAGCGGTTTTGGATATGCAAATTTTGACGATGCAGTGACCGGAACAATCATTCACGAGTTGGGCCATAATCTATGCCTCACGAATACATCATATTTCGGGCAAGATTCGTCCTGTTTATTTAGTGGTATAGACGATTACTCTGCATCTTCAAATTATCAGAGCGCGATGAACTACCACTACCAGTTTACCAACAACTATTCGTATTCTGACGGAACACATGGTACTGGTGATCACAATGACATAAATGCAATCGTCATAGGTATAGATGACTTTTTAGACGATGACGACTCTTCTCTGGGAGGTCCAAGTGTCTAATGAGGTACCGGTTCGCACAAGCCCCTGCGGCAGAAACTTGTGTTACTATAAGCTTATGGTTAAAGTAATTCTTTCATCCCTAGAGAGAACGGCTACTCTACATAGAGCGACCTCACTTGCGACAATTCTTTCCTTGATTTTTTGCGTAACTATACCGCCTCTGGGAGTAAGTGCGGTTTTTAAGCCAGGAGAAAACAACAATGTTAATCCTGAAGAAATAAAAAGGCATAAAAGCCCTGATGACAAAAGAACTTTAAGTTCGCCCACTGCCAATAATAATTCTTCTGCAAACACCACAAGCAATGACTCTTCAATACATGAAGAGGTTGAAAATAATAATACGAAAAATGCTACGAATAACGTAAAAACAACCAACGACATGAACCTCTGGCTCATCAGTGGAGGTGTGGCGTTGGTTCTTGTGATAGCCAGTGCTATCGTGTGGCGACTGAAGAAGCGGTAGCCTCTTTGCCTCTGTCGTATGAATCTGTTTATTGCGTCAGTTCGATTTTGAACTTCTCTACCAGATCTACGGGTGTTGGGTCGACGCCGTTGAGGATGGCGACGTAGATGCTCACGAAATCTGCCAATATGCAGCCCCAAAGCATTTGCGCCAGTAGATTATCACCCTGAAGTTCGACGGGTACGGCCTTGGGGCGCATGCCGCTGAGCAACCTGTCGGACACCTCGAAACGCTTGAGTATACGAGGGTGCTCAAACGAGCTTTTCAGATCGAACACCGCAAACGGCTTATCGACAGGATGTGACGACCAACCGATAAATTCGTTGTGATTTGTCTCTGGGTACACGTTTGTATATGCCACGTTTTTGGCATTTTCGTTCCAGCTGATTTTCCATTTGTATGCCACCGGACCAGTCAGGCGACCGCCATAAAATATCGGTGTCTTGCCCACTGCAAGCAGTGCCAGCTGCTTGGCGTAGTTTTTGTCGGTCGGGATATCTGGAGCCCACTGGGCAGACTCTGCCTGCAGCCACTCTGCCGGAGCCACTACCTGCTCCACGACATCCTGAGGCACCACGCCGAAATGTGCCAATAACTCCACCAGCGCACGCAGATTGGACAGCATAGCCATGCGTGGTTGCAATCCAGCAGGCACGACGACACGTGCCATCTTGCTGGCCTCTGCTCGCTCTACCAGCTTGCCACCGGCCGCGATGACGCCTATCTGCGCTGAACGCTCAAGTGCCTGATCCAGGCAGCTGATGGTTTCTTCTGTATTGCCCGAGTAACTACTGGCAATCACAAGGGTAGATTCGTCGACGTATTCCGGCAAGTCGTATTCTCGAACCACCTCAAACGGCACCTTCAACATAGTGTAGAGTCCGGCTTTTGCCACCAACGCGGCGAGCGCGCTACCGCCCATACCAGCCACAATAACCCTGGTAATAGGACGTCCATCATGATCGCCATCCACCACTTCTGCCGCCAGTTGTACCTGACTCCACTGCTCGGCAGCTACGCCAAGCGCGTTTTGCGGATCTCGCTGTTTCAGCACGTTTACATCGTCAAGCATAGTCTCCTCCTCTCACAGATTCTGTTGCGAGTTTCACTGTATATATGATACACTTTGCACAGACAAAAGCATAACTAATATGTACGTGAGGTGGGCATGACTGCAGAGACAGACGAACAGGATTTAGTAAAGGCACTCGATAGTGTCGCCGGTACCGCTGCGAGTATCGGGGGTGTTCCTGCGTCAGATACTGCGACCGCGACCGCTCCAGTGGCGGGCGCAGTGGAGTCACCTTTTCCTGGAACTTCCACTCCTTCCACGGAGCAACCTCTAACCGTCACCTCGACTCCTTATCTGGATCCTGCAAATACAAGCACCCCCTCGTCGACGCTCCCCCAGCCTACGGACAATCCATCGAACACTGACAGTGGCGATAATGGTCCGCTAGAGTCAATCAAGCAGGACGCGCTGGTAGCACTACGTCCACTCGTCGACAAGCTTGACCTCGCGCCAGAAGAAAAGTTCGATACCTACCTACTGCTTATTCGTAGCACCGACGACAAGGATCTCATCGCACCAGCTCATGAAGCTGCCAAATCCATAGAAGACGAGACAAAACGCGCCGAAGCACTGCTCGATATCATCAAAGAAATCGACTATTTATCACGGCAAAACAAATCATAAACAAAAAGCTCCTCGGACGAGGAGCTTTTTCGTTACGTGAACAATTATTTTTTGTGTTCAGAATGCGACTTGACTTCTTCGTCGATGTCAACGATAGTCGTCGAATCAGCAGTATTCGTGCTATGACTGCTTGAACCGGTGCGGGTCTGAGCATGGAGGAGCGTGTCTTCCAATTCACGACGGCTCTTGAGGTAGTAGACGATACCGAAGGTAATCGCACCGATACCCACCATTCCAGCTATGACTTCCACGGGACCAGTGGTCGGTAACTCACACTCGCCGGTAATCGTCACGCTCGCCGCATCTTTCAGGAAACCACTCTTGGTTTCCACGGCTGCAGTATTCTGCAGAGTCGTACAAGGCACACCGTTCGCTTTGGCGCGGAACACCAGATATCCGGCTGCACCTGGGTTGTAGTCACCCACGTTTAATCCTGACGTGCTGATTCCATCACCCACGGCTTTGTCGGTAATGGTACTACCGGCGGTCAGGCGTGATGAACCTTTGATATAATCAAGACCTTTTGGCAACTCATCTTTGAAGGTGACGTCCTTTTGAGTGACTGTGTCGCTGGTGTTTTTGTAGCTCAGCAAATATTCGACTTCCGTACCTGGAGCAACCTTGATGGCGTCTTTCCACTCCTTGGTACCGCTCTTGCGCACTTCTTTTTTGAAGGTGAAGTTCGGCTGATCAGCCTGGACATCAAAGGTGATGTATCCCGAATATTCGTTACATCCTGGCAGGTTGCCGTTGAGCGAATCATAACCAAGCGGCACGCCGTTCGCGCTTAGTATAGTGTCTGGCATAACTTTTTTGTTCACCGCGCCGAAGCTATGAATGACGGTAGAGCCTGGCACGTAGTGCAACGCGATGTCTTTGCCCGAAGAGTTAGTAAACTTCACTTCATCGTATACGCTCTTGGGAGTGGCGTTGCTCGCGCCCACATACCCTGCCATTTCGGTAGGTACGCCGTTTTTCACGATTGCTGGCACTTCAGCACGCGCATAGGCGTTTTTCGCAATTCCTGTGCCATTGGCATTGAGACTTTCTTTCGCATTGTTGTGATAGAAAATCATGACGGTGTACTTCTTGCCAGGTGTCAGTGCGACATTGTCTGAGTACGAACCATCATTGGCTGTTTTCTCCTTGGCGCGCATGAAGTTACGCTCATCGCCATGAGTTGGGTTGTCCGTAATCGAGTTGAACGTCACGTACGATGCAGGATTCTGCATAGTGAACGTCGTGCGAGACGGACCCCATGCCATGACAGCGGCGGGGATAAGCCCGACAAGCGCGATGCTCAATATACATACGCTCAATGTGCGTATCCGGAAACTGGTAGTGAGATTACTGATAAACGTGCGCATATGTTTGTTTTCCTTTTTGTTTATGCCGGTGGACCTTGGTCGCCGCTTAAATCATTTGTGCCGCTGACTCTTTCTACCGGGCCGCTCTGCCCTACGCCGGAGTCAGGGGTGATACCGTGTTCGGTTCCTGGAGGAGCCATGCTCGATGCGCCGCCAGGAGCGGTTTGCTCAACGACAATTGGTGGTGCCGGTGGGGCCGTATGGGCTGGAGCTGGCTTAAATGTACCGTCACCAGGATGAGGGAAGTGATTCTGCTTGGGTGGCTCAGGCTCAGGTGGAGGCGATGGTGGCGGAGGTACCTCCGGAGGCGTAATTGGCGGTGGAGGTGATGGAGGCGGTGTCTCTGGTGGTGCCACTGGAGGTCCCTGTGGCGGAGGTGAAGATGGAGGTGTATACGGAGGCGGTGTCTCACTCGGAGGTGTGTACGAAGGTGTCGGCGTAACCTCGACAGGAGGTGGCGGCGCAGCAGGAGCTGGGTTGATGAAATGACTCCACTGCCAGCCACAACTCATATGTGCATAGTGTTTGGAGCCGTCCTTGAGCTCTATAACCACAAAGTCATTGCCCTGCGGTCCATACTTATGTATGTTGCTTGCTGAATCAACATAACCATCGTACGATACCGTAACCGTACCATCGGGGTTCGCGACAGCGAAGTAGCTACCATAATCGCGCGCGTCCGTCACCACGCTGACGTTTTTGACCTGTTCGCCCAGGTAATCCATGAGTTCCTGATGTTTCTGTTGGAATAGGTCTGGGTCATTGATCATTTGTTCAGCAAGTCCTCGAATGGATGCATCATCCTTGCCATTCAAACCAAACTCGCTCAACGTCGCGCTTAGTTCGCCCGGGCTATCGGGGAGATGATTGTTGAAGAAGTCGTGCCAACCAGCTGGCTTGTCACCATCTTCCGGACTTGCTTCCGGCATAGTACCCCAATCGTTGCCCAACTTCGCTGGGTCACGTGCCGGGTCTTCATTCGGATCATAAGCATAGTCATGAGGTGGTGGCGTTTCCACTTCTGCCTCCGGACTGTCCTGACTGTCATCATCCGTATGGCCGTCTTCGGGGCTCTGGCTCTGATCTCCGCCGCCAGAATGGTCTTCGGTGCTGTTGTTGCCATCGCCTATACCTGGCATAAAATCAAACGCGTGACCCCTGTACGCAAGATAAAGTGCAGCTGCGCCAAATAGCGACAGATGGACATTGCGAAGGGCGCGCCGTTCATGCTTCTTGCGCTCCTCCGGGCTCATGCCGCGGAACTTATCGTTCCAACGTTCATCCCGGCTAGCGGTACTCGAGTGCAATATAAATTTCGTTGCGAAATGTTGCGAAGCAGCAATCGGTGAGCTAAGTGCCCATTTTGTGCCTTCACCGATACCAGCTAACCTCTTGCCCAAGCGACGCAGGATGGATTTGCTACGGCTGGCCTCCACGGCTTCTGCCGTGGTTGGAACTCCTACCGGCGCACCTTCCGGTAGTTCATGTGACCGCTCACTATCGTCAGCTTCGCCAGTAGGTATGCCAAATGCGCGTCTGAGCTTATCCACGAGATCGGGGTTTTGCTCGACAATTTCGCCAAGTCCTGTATTCATCATGTTGAGTGCTTGACCGTGCAATCTCTCGGAATTATATATGCGATCCATCATCGCAGGAGATATGCTAGCAGCTATAGTCGGGCCGAACGCTTTTTCAAAATCAATCGGCTCACGCTTTTCCTTCTCAGGTGAATCAGACGTGTGCTCATCATCTTTCGAGTCATGTTTCTCTTGATCATCCACAGCTGGCTTTTCGGGCTCGCTTCCGATAACTTCGGTTTTAGCATCAGCAAAACCGCTCGGCGCGGTAAAGCGTCGCTCTTCGACTGGGTCAGACTCGTGTTTCATGTGGTGGTTCCTGAGAAAGTACTTTTTGTTTTTTGTTTGTTTTTGTGAACTCTACTTGGATGCTAGCATAAACGGAATGCCATGTCAATATGGTGCATGATGCAGCAAACTCCGCCTACTGACGGAGTTTGCAAAGTATATGGATATCTATTACTGAGCAGGGCTCTGAGGCGTACCATCTGACGACTTATCGGATGACTGTTCGCCTCCGTCGGCTTCAGGCTGTGTCGGTAGCGTCGGTGGCGTACCTTCGTCGCCAGTCGGCTCGGCACTCACGCTGTCAGGCACATCGAGCGTTGGAGGCTCTTCATCTGGACCGACGGTCGGTACCGGAGTAGAAAGCTCAGGCGCTCCCTCGGTACCGTTCGGCGTTGTCACGTCTGTACCGCCCACAGGAGTCGGCTCTACCTCACTGCCTGTTGGCGCATCAAGCTGCGGTGGCGGGGTCTGCGACTCATGTGACTGTGCGGGAACTTCCGGTTCCTTTGGCTTCTTGCCGAAGAGTTTTGCCCAGAATCCTTGCTTTGGTGGTTCTGGCGGGGTGATGTTTGTGTTGTCTGCTGGAGGCATGGTATTTCCTTGCTTAGTTCTCCTTAAACACTAGCTTTTTCGTAAAAGCCTGTCAACCAAGCCACTGCGACAAATTACCTGGATGTACCAGTATGGCCTCTGTATTGGGATAAGTGTCACTAAAATATTTCGGCGTTGTGAGCTTTTTGTCAGCATACGAAAAATCATATGCAGCATACGTGTCGTTCCTTGCCTCCACAAGATCCAACTCGCTACCAAGCGACCGCCAATAGTAACGCTGAACCCGTTCATCACGCGCTTGCCAATACTTCATGCGCTCGTTCATGCAGAAATTTTCCCATAACGCATCACGATCAGTACGGAGGTCGAGTGGCTGCAACGACTCAATAAGTGCATTTCGGATACCTAGATCGTAGAAGTAAACCTTGCGCTTGCGGTTACTCAACATGCCTTGCTGTGTACCAGTAAGCGCGGGGAGACGATACACCACAAATGCCATCTCAAGCAATGTGATGTAGCGTTCGATCGTCTCTGTCTTCACGCCAAACGTCACGCCAAGTTCGTGATACGACACCTCTTGCCCTATTTGGAGAGCCAACGCCTGTAGTAGTCGTGGGAGTAACTGGCGTTGCCGAAGTTCCACAAGCTCCAGACTGTCTTTGTATACATAATTATTGGCAAGAGCCACAATCTCTTCATCGGCACGGCTGTCATCGGTCAATACAATACCCGGATAACTGCCGAGGCGCAGAAGTCGCGGCAACAACGTTTCCATCTGTAAATCGCTATAGCCAAAGTAATGTTTGATCTCCGTGAGTGAAAGCGGAGTGAGCATAAACTCATACGCTCGACCAGTGAGTGGCTCCTTGACCTTGCCTGCCAGATCGAACGATGAGCTGCCAGTCGCGATGATGTCGAGCTCAGGATGAGTGTCGATGAGGAGTTTGAGCGTGAGGCCGATATTTTCTACCCTCTGAGCCTCGTCGATAACGACACGTTTCGCTTGTCCGATCACGCGCTCAAGCGCGGCCAAACTAGTTGGCTTAAGCGCGTCTGCCGTCACCATTTCATCACAGTTCAAGTACAGCCGCTCCTCTGGGGCTGCCTCACTCAAAAGCTGCTTGGCTACCGTGGTCTTGCCGACTCGCCGCGGCCCATAAAGCACGATCACCCGCCCTCGTCCCAGGTGGGAGCGGATAAGCGGGGTGATCGTTCGTTCTATCATTTTCTCTGCCATACTGGAAATAATAGCATAAGTTATTTCCAGTAGACTAGAGATTTTGGACTAAAAGCCCATGCCACCAGGCATGCCGCCGCCCATAGGTGCGGCTGGAGCCTCTGGCTCAGGGATGTCAACCACGAGCGCGCCCATCGTCGCGGCAGTCGATGCGATAGATACGGCGTTTTGCACCGCTTCTCGAGTGACTTTGACGGGGTCGATAACGCCCGCCTTTTTGACATCGATCAGTCCTGCATCAGGACTATTCACATCGATACCCTGTCCTGCCTTGGCAGCTTCTACTTGCGCGAGTAGTGCCTCACTGTTTAGCCCGGCGTTGCTCGTGATGAGTGTAAATGGCACGCGGAGCGCGTTTTTCAGAATCTGACGACCTGCACTGATACTGTCGGAGCCCTCTGCAGAGATAGTTGCAGCCAGATTGACAAGTGTCACGCCGCCACCGGCTACGATACCTTCCGCTAGTGCAGCCTTGGTAGCAGCCACAGCGTCATCCACACGGAATTTCTTTTCTTCGATTTCGGTTTCGGTTGCACCACCGACTTTGATCACGGCTACTTTACCACTCAGTGCTGCAGCACGTTTTTCGTACTGTTCTTTGTCGTATTCACTGCTGGCGTTTTCTGCCTGAGCAACGATTTGAGTGATACGTGCGGTTACATCGCTTGGCTTGCCTGCACCCTCGATGATAGTCGTCGCGTCTTTGCCTACGATGACCTTGCGCGCGCTACCGACAGCCTCCAAACCAACGTTTTCAAACGTCAGGCCTTGCTCATCGCTGATCACAGCACCGCCAGTCAAGATAGCGATATCTTCCAGAATCTCTTTGCGACGATCACCGTACGACGGTGCCTTGACCGCCACGGTGTTGAGTACACCCTTGAGCTTGTTGAGGATCAGCACGCTGAGTGCTTCACCTTCCACGTCGTCGGCAATGAGCACGACATCTTTTTTCCCGGCAGCGGCCAGTTTTTCGATAAGCGGCAAGAATTCAGAAACATTGGCGATCTTCTTGTCAGTGATGATGACCGACGGCTTCTCATACACAGCCTCTTGGCGGCTAGCATCGGTGACAAAGAACGGCGACGACCAACCCTTGTCCAGGCTGAAGCCTTCGACGACCTCGGCCTCGAGCTCTAGTCCCTGCCCTGCTTCGACGGTTACCACGCCATCCTTGCCCACCTTTTCGATCACACCGGCGATGAGCTTGCCGATTTGTGCGTCACCCGCGCTGATGGTTGCGACCTCAGCCACACGCTCGGTGTTACCTTCGATACTTTCCGAGAGTTTGTCGAGCTGCTTAGTGATTTCCGCCCCGGCCTGCTCGATACCTTTGCGAAGTTCCATCGGGTTGTGGCCTGCCGCAATCAGACGGTTGGCTTCTTTGAGAATGTTGTATGTCAGCACAGTCACAGTGGTAGTGCCGTCACCTGCAGCCTTGTTGAGCTTCTGTGCAGCTTGCTTGATAAGCTCCGCACCTACTTTGTAGCCAAGCGTTTCATCGTCTTGCTCTGGCAGGCTCACGCTTTCGGCAACAGTCACGCCGTCGTGTGTCACCGTCGGACCACCGTATCCCTTGGCAATTACCACGTTGCGACCCTTTGGACCGTACGTTACCTTCACTGCATCGTAGAGTGCTTTCGCGCCGCCGAGCACACGCTCGCGGGCGTCATCATCATAAAAAACTTTTTTAGCCATTGCGTTTCACCTCCTATACAGTTGCCAGTACGTCATCTTCACGTACGATGATATATTCCGTGCCGTCCACCTTGAGCTCGGTCGTCGTGTAATCTTTGTAGACGATGCGATCGCCCTTTTTGATACCTTTTACATCTGGACCGATTGCCTCTACAGTCGCCATGACCGGTTTTTCCTTGGCCGTATCAGGCAAGTAAATGCCGCTCGCAGTCTGGGTTTTCGCCTCCTCACGGACAGCGACCACACGGTCAGCAAGCGGTTTGATTGGACTACTCATATTTGTGCTCCTCCGTGTTTTTACTTTGTATATCTCATTGTAGACAAAAAAATTAGCACTTGCAAGGGCAGAGTGCTAATTTATTCTTTTGCCTATTTTCGTGGGGCGTTTCGTATGGTGATATGAGAGTCAAAAACTTCGTCATCAACGTCATCGTCTTCTACATAGCTATGATCAAGCGTTGCTCGCTTTGCCATGGCGTTTTTGATTTCTCTTTTGGTCTTGAGACCGAAGTCACTCGTACGCGGCAACTCCCCTTCCTCAATCTCTATCGATGCTTTTATAGAGTCCAGCTCTGCTTCAAGTTCGTCTTTGATGCTATCGAGCTCTGCCTGACTCATCGATTCACCATCGGCAGTTCTCGGAAGTTCATTGAGTTGATCGACAATGTGTGCCGCTCGGCTATATAGATAATCTATGTACGCTTCTTCGTCATCAAAATCATCTTCGCCACGATAGCGACCGTCTTCAAAATCTTTGACGTTTTCTAGAGACTCTGTTTCGATTTTTTCACTGGCTTCTGCAAATTTAAGCTCATCCGAAGTCAGATCTGCATGCAGACCATCTTGAATAGCTTCCTTCATGTACGTTTTATCAGCGGCAATAGGCCCACGCTCATTCCAGCGTTTACGCCAATCCTTACTCACAAAATCATTTTGCTCGGCACGCCCACGACGTTGTGCAGCTTCACCGTGATTTTGCTTGCCACTAAAACGATTAAACGATTTTGCTCTTTTGGACTGTGGTTTTTCCATCATACTGGTCATAGCAAAGGTCCTTTCTGCTGCTCTAAACGTCGTCGCTATCTGGATCGCCGAGCTCGTCTTTCAAATCCTCGGGGAGCTCATCGTGATCTTCGTCAATGGCTGATTCGGGTCGAGTTGAGTCATGGATGGTAAATCCAGCGAACAATTCATTTCGAACCTCTTCGTCTTCGGCATCACGGATGGCAGTTTCTGCTGCGCGGTCAAACTTCTCAGGATCAACGACTGCATCGGTCGCTTCAGCTTGGCTCTGCCTGTACTCTTCTCGTGTGGCTATGCGACCAAGCGCAGGAATCTTGAACATTTCAACTGATTCCTGTTCTGGCAGTATGTCGCCGCGATTGAGGCTTGGATTCTTCTCGTTCATGTTTGATGGTTTTGGAGCTGTTGGTTTTTCTATGGTGGTCATGCTTACAATTATACATATTTTTACATAAATGTCAATACTGTTTATGCTCTCTACCTCTGTAAACCTATGAAAAGAGGGGCGGCCAGTTGCGACCGCCCCTCATGTTCCTGATGCTTCCGCCTGCTTATTGCTCTGGATTTTTTCGTGAATCATTTGACCGATTGTCGCTTCGCAACCAGCACATTCGCGAGTATGCTGCGCTACGACGGTGATGTCGTGTTCGGTCAGTTCAGAGTCCGCGATGACATCGCGGAAAAATTTGCAGACAGGCGGAACCGTATCAGGCGAAACCCATTCGCCAGACATATTCCACCTCCATATCGTTCAGGAACGCTACAATTATAGTACAATAATATGCCTATAAAATCAATCTATTCATCGAGCATTTGGTGGATGGTACGTCGCAGCTTGTCTTGGCCGGTTGGAGTGTAGTCAAACCCTTCCGCAGGAATCTCGCCAAACGAATTGGCATTCAATATATAGTGCGGAAAGTCACGTCCATCCCTGCTTTTCATTTCGGTGAAATAATATGGCGGCGCATTTGCTGCGTCTACCCACTCAAGCCCTTGCAGTTCAGCGATTGTTCGCAGGTATGAGCCGCGTGTTTTTGTGTCCACAAGAATAGTCTTGTCATCTTCTTTACGCGTTACGATCATATCTATACCCTCCAGGTCTGAATCGGTGTCATCGGGTATAGCAACATCCAGTCGTGGGTCAGCGCGCAAACCGTTTTCCGGTGCGACTTCATACGAGGTGCCGTTCATGATCGTGGTCAGCTCATCGATGCGCGTTTCTGGGTCTTTACCAGAAATCTCGGAGCTATGGCCAATCTCTTTGTTGAGTGCCAAACTTTCCAGCTTGAGTGCTTCCACGATCGCGGTCTTGTATCCTGGTTTCAACTTAGGTGGAAGACTGCGCACGATATCACGAACCATATCGTTGTACTGCGACAGCACAGCCTTGCTCTCATGGCGGCGACGATGCTTCAACGCATCGGACACCTGTGGCGCAAACAGAACCGCCTTTGCCATGAGCTCGTGTGTCAGCTGGCTTCGCGTCATGTCATCTGTTATCCGTTCGTCATTGAGGCGTGCATTTTGTGCGATATAGGCCAGACGCACCGTATTGGTATTCATCGGTAGCTTGACGCCCTTTTCGCGCTGATATATATCACGGACACGACGCAGATGATCGAGTGCAGCATTGCGCGTACCCATCCGCAGCTCGTCAGTGAGCGACAGTTGCCGCTCGCCGTCTCTGCCAATTCGCGGCGGTCTGACATCCACACGGTCAAGCACCCGCGCCCCCGCGTGACGATCACGTCGCACGTCCGGGTCACGATGCGCGTGCTCATGATTGCGAGGGTGATTCTCTATGTGGCGTGTCATGTTTTAAAGGTGTTTATGTTAAATGGTTATGCTTAAATTATACACAAAATTGTGTATTTGTCAATGTGGTTATGTTTTAGCTATTTTGTGATAAGCTTGCCTTTTTCGACAGCTGGCAAGAAGTTACCCGCCTCAATGAGCTGATTGACCTCCGTCAAACCTGACTCGGCCATAATCGGTGCAGCCATGAGGTCATAAAGTGTCACTATCGTCAGACTTTGAGCAGCATCTCGATCTACGAGTGCGCCGCCTGCGGCTTTTGCTTCTCTGATAGCAGCCACGAGTGCTGCTTGGTCCCCTGTACCGGCATCTATGACAGTTCGTCCCTGCAGCAGCAGACCCTCTACAAACGCGCGCGCGCTGGCTTCGTCGGCGTCCTCTGTTTTGACGACCACCACGTCGCGCTCTTCCGGTAGCCATTCAGCAAAGGCTTTGCCAGCGTTCCAAATGTATTCGGTCGTGCCGGATTCGCCGATACGACCACGGATGTCGGTGGATGAAAAGATAGTTCCCATTACTTAATATGATACCAGATGCGACAGATTCTTAGTACAATAGGTCCATGACCGTACGCTTCGCGACAGACGACGAAATAAATATCTGGAATGAAAAAATCCTTGCCAATCCTGATGGCGGTAGCGTATTTCAGGGTGAAGAGTTTGCCCAGCAAAAAAAGATTTCCGGCTGGACACCTCGCTATGTCATGGCGGACGATATAGCGTTGACTATCCACGAAAAGCAAGTTTTTGGTCTCGGTAAATTGTGGTATCTCCCCAAGGGTCCCGGTGTAACCAGCCCCGTCCAGGTGGGCGACAGGATTCCTGAGCTTCGTAAGCTCGCTCACGAAAATGGCGTGTTCGTCGTCAAGATGGAACCGGAACTCCACAAGACCGATGATGCCATGAAGGCACTCACCGAGCTGGGTTTAGTGCGCGTACAGCACGTACAGCCAAGTTCAACCATCTTGGTGGACTTGTCCCCCGACCTCGACACGATCCTGGCAAAATTGAACCAAAAGGGCCGCCATGCCCTGCGCCGGGCTGAGCGGGACGGAGTGAAGGTAAAGCGTGTCGATGCTTCAGACGAGAACTGCAAAATCTTTTATGATCTGCTCGCCGTCACCGCCAACGGATCTTTTGCTATCAGAAAATACGAGTACTACCGTGCCTATTGGCAGCGTTATGTCGACGCTGGACTTGGCCAGCTATTTTTCGCCTATGCTGGTAACGACTTAGTTGCCGCGGCATTTGCCATGGTGTTTGGTCAGAAGAGCACCTACAAGGACGGCGCAAGCGTCCGTGAACGCCCTGTTTATGGTGCGAGTCACCTGCTCCAATGGCACGTCATACAGTGGGCCAAAGAGCAGGGGTCACTACAGCACGACCTCTGTGGCACACCACCGAGCGACCGTATCAAGGACGAAACGCATCCGTTTTATGGGTTCGGGCGATTCAAAAGTAGCTTCAACAAACAAGTGACAGATTACGTGGGTACGTTCGACCTGGTCGTCCACCCTCGCCAATACCGACTTTGGACGAAGTTTGTCCAAAAGGTCGTGCGCCGACTCTGGTGGCATCGCCATCACGAAAACTGGTATTAGCCTATTTGGATTCCAGCAGTTCTTTCACGACGTCTGCGTCGTTCCAAGGTATCTTCTTGCCGTTTTCTATACGAAACTTCTCGTGTCCCATACCGGTGATAAGCACCATATCGCCCTTTTTCACGATGTCGAGCGCCTTCTTGATAGCATCGCGACGATCCGGTACCTCTGTCGTCTTGGCTTCACCTTTGGCATCTCGGATACCCTGCATAACCTCTGCTCGGATAGCATTTGGGTCTTCACTGTAACTCTCCTCGTCGGTCAGGATAATCCTATCGGCGAGACGAGCGGCAATTTCGCCCATGATCGGACGCTTACCCTTGTCTCGATCACCAGTCGCGCCAAATACCAAAATGATGCGGTTTTTGGTTATCGCCTTGGCTGCACCGAGGAACTTCTCGAGCGCGTCAGGCGTGTGCGCATAGTCCACGATCACATCGTATCCTAGTCCTTCTACGACGCGTTCGAATCGTCCCGGCACTACCTCTAGGTTCGCGATACCTTCTACGATATCGTTCAGATCAACGCCCAACAGATACGCGGCAGACGCGGCCGCCGTCATGTTCGCTATATTGAACTCACCGGGTAACGCCGTGGCTAGCTCCAGCTTGTTCGTATGGTCTATCACTACAGTCGCCTCGCTCCCCTTGCGGTAGAGCTTGGTGTAGTCAATCCTCGCCTCAGCCTCATCATGCTTTCCGTAGGTGATTTTTTGCGCACCTGCCTGGTATTTATCGAAGTATTCATACCATTCATCGTCGCGATTCAGCACGATATAGCGCGGCGTGTGTGCAAACAGCTTGCTCTTGGCAGCCGCGTAATCCTCCATAGTCTTGTGATAGTCCAAGTGGTCCTGTGTTAGGTTGGTCATGATGGCCATGTGGATCGGCACCCCGTCCAGCTTATGCTGATCAAGCGCGTGGCTTGTCACCTCGAGTAACGTGTACTCCACCTTGGCTCGTCGAGCCTTGGCAAAAAATCGTTGCATCTCAGCCGTACTCGCGACCGTAGCGTTCAGGTCATTGATCTTGCGCTCACCTGCCACCTCTATGACCGCCGTCGTAAACATTGCTGTTTTGTGGCCTGCTTCCTTGAGAATCTCATTTAGATAGTTCAGGGTTGTCGTCTTGCCGTTCGTCCCGGTCACCGCGATGACTTTCAGCCCCTTTGACGGATTGCCGTACCGCGCGCGCACCACTCGCACCCGCCCCCTTCTGTACGTTCCCTCTAGTTTCTTGACCGCCTTTTTTGGCAGTACTTTGCGCGTTACCCTCACCAATCGCTGTTTCATAAAACTATTTTAGCACCGTTCCAGTCGTTTATCGTGCTAGTCGAACATGCTATGCTGTAAGCAATGACTAAGCAAAAGCAGGATCGCCGCGCGAAGACACTTCCGACTAGCCATCCACAGAGGCTAACCGTCCTCATAGCCTCGGCTTGTACTGGTGTTATCGCGCTTTACTTTTCCATCCTCGCCATCGGCAACTTCCTGTCTCTCTTTGCATATGTTATCTTTTTCTGTAGCTTGGTGGCACCCTTCATTACAACCCGTCGCATCGGAAAGGGGTATGCAATTGTGACGTTAGCCGTCACATGCGTAATGATATTTATTCTAACTGCCGAAAGCTGGGGTCGAACGCTACCAATTTTAGGCGCCCAGTGTCACGGATATATGTACTCGCATCCATTATGTACGTATAGTGCCAAATCGTTTACATGGGCGCTCGGATCCGCCTTAATTCCGTGGCTTAGCATCTTATGCACCACATCAACCATGGTACAGATCGTCAATCACCGCAAGGGAGTATTGTTCGATTCTTCTTATTTTAAATTAAAGCTACACAATCCGTTCGACAAAAAGTTAACAAAACTGCTGTGGACTTATGCTGGTTGGTTATCGATAGTTTTATGGATTGTAATCATCGTCATGGCAAGTTCTAGCGGATTTTTAGGCAAGCTCTTGCCACCAATGCACACAGAGGACTCCAATTTTGTAGCGAAGTGTATATTGCTCATTCCTATTGCAATTACTTCTTTCCTGCTTGTGTATAAAATGGATTTTCGTTCATTTACTGTGTCGAATAAGCCCCCCACGCTACGCCTTTGGTTGCGCATATTATCTGGAATACTTGTTACGGCCTTTGTATTGGTCATATCGTGGTATGCTTTCCTGTATTCTGTATTTACGCTTTCGTTCCTTTCCTTGTCTAGGTAGACCGTGAAGATGCCCCAGGATTACTCCTAGAGCTTTGCTCTTCAGCTATTTCAAATTCGTGTTTTGAGCTTCATTCCGTATCTTTTGCTCTAAGTGGCGTCCTGTGGAGACCCGCTTCTTCAGCTTCCTGCGCCGTGCAGTAAGGGTACTCTACCAATAGGGGTTTTATTTGATAATAGGGGCTATCTTCAGGTAAAAAATATGATCCACCGCCCAGAGTTGTGGTTTGCACTGGAAATCTCCCACATCGCACGGTCATATATGCGAAGGGGATTATATTGGTGAACCAGCCTAATGCTATCAGCAGTGCTAGTGATATTGAAATGATAATTATTTTTTTACGCGACAGTTGTCGTTTCTTTTTGTGTTTTTTGCTACTGGGCATATGCTTATGATACTACAAGTGTCAGACAGACATGAAGATGCCCCAGGATTACTCCTGGGGCATTGCTCTTCAGCCGAATGATAGGACTAGCCTATCACATCCTCGGCAATCTCGGCATAGTGCTCATGCCCAGATTGATTCGGATGATACGAGTACTCGGTCTCCGGATAAGTGAAGGTGTTAAAATCACTGTCTCCACCATTGCAGATATGCTGACCCTCAAACGGTGACCCTGTATAGTTCGTATCCACATAGTGGAGACGAGTCTGCGATTCCATGGTGACAAGTTCGTCAACCGCTAGGGAAATCACGTTATCCAAGGCTTCCTGCACGTACCACGCACCAGACAAATCTACCAACCCACACGTACCAGCATTTTGCTCGGCAATGTAGGGATAGTCCAGTACGTATACCTCCGCGTTTGGTGCTCGCATCAGTATTTCCATGTAGGTGTCATAGAGATTATCGTAGAAATCAGGATCCTCGATAGCATCCATGATATCCGCATAACTCTGTGACGATGGACTACAGTCGGCGGCGTGGCAGGATTCGGCATAATCAGCAAATCCGACGTCATTACCACCAACAGTGATCGTGACCACATCAGTACTGCTCGTCAATGCATCGACTTGCGGCGGTTCGCCCCATGCACCGGTGCTAGACCCGCCATTGAGAACAGTATCCGTTGTCGCACCAGAACAGGCAACAAAATCCACCAGGTTGAGGTTGAGATTGATGTCATCGTCGAGTAACCGCGGGTATGCGGCATCACTCCGGTGACATTCATTCACTCCGCCATTGTCGGTTCCCGACAGAAAGGGTGGATTACCCTCACCGCTCGAGAATGAATCACCCATGGCGACATACTGTAATCTTGGATCACTATGCCCAAGAATTTCGCCACGCGGATAATCCATACCAGCGCTGTCGAGAGCGATCTGGTATATGGTCTTGTCGGACCCTGTCGACCAGTAGTCACCGAAAACCGCGTACATCGTGTCATCGTAGAGACCCAGATTCGCATCCCCCATCCAGAATGTTGCGTCTTGATCGATTGCTTCGGTCGAGAACACATTGCGCAAATGTCCAGATGGCCCGAACATACTTATGAGCGTATGCCCCTGTTCGGTAGAGTGGATTGTCCTATGATACATACCCACTACATAGACGTTGCCGTTCGCGTCCACCTTCTCGAAGCTATTGGTGGTCGAGAAGCTACCGGCAGGCCATGGATTGTAAAGACAGCTCGACACAGTGTCGCCTGTGCGATGAACGATTTCCGCGGCCGCACCATAACTACAGTGAGACGGGCTTGTGACAAGCACGTCGCCATTCGGCATCATCCTCAGACGATTATCTTGCGTCCATGCAGGCACCTCACGAAGTGTTTCCGTGCCGTCTGCATTGCGGAAATACATGTATGATTTGCCCGACGTGCCATACACACCGGAGTTATCATCGATCTGCACGGCTAAGTTACCATCCTTGCCGACCGTATGATAATCATACACATAGACGCCCGATGGAATCGTGAACGTCTTGCCCGTATCCACGGTCCCAGCATTGGTGAGATAGACGAACTTGTTGTTGTTCGCTCTGTATACCACACCGCTACTGTAGGGTGATGGGCCCATTGGATCCGCCCACGCCTGAACCGCAACCTGCCAGTTAATGGAACCGTCCGACGGATCGATACTCATCATCTCGCGATTCGCAGAACATGACGAGTTGAGCCTGAGCGTAACATTACCGTCAGCACCCACGTTCACGCGATTGCTTGAGAATGACGAGACCTGGTTGCTGCACAGATCCACCAGGGTATTCTGCCACAATAACGCACCGTTCTTATATGCAACGACGCGCTTTTTGTTGCTACTATTCATACCTGTTGCAATAATGGTCCCGTCATCTGTCACCGCATATTGCGGCGTTGATGTGTCGCATGCACCGTCTAGCCCTGTGTCGGTCGTCGTGACAACCACCCCCGTACTAGACAGAAGGGTATATTTGCCATTCGTGTGGTTTAGTAAAACTCCGCCGCTTGGCGTAGACTCGACCATACACACATTACTGTCGACCGCTTGAGGCCAGCCCGGATCTGCTCCCGCCACCGTGGGCGAGATCATACCTAGCATTGCAGCCACCAGAATGGTAATACCGAAAATACTCAGATATCGGCTCACCTTATGTTTAGGCATAGCTTTCTACTTCCTCTAGATTGTGAATGTACGTGTTCCTTTTTTACAGAGGATAATAGCTGAAGAGCCCTGCCATGCTATCATGCTCGACAATGTCGGTCAAATTTAATATTAAGCTTAAGTTAAACTACTGAATTCCTTCGCTAACTCATCATGTATGATGGAAACATGCATATTGTCACATCCCAAGAAGCAGCCGACCTGCTAGCAAGCGGCGCTGTTGGTGTCATGCCGACAGATACTATATACGGACTGGTAGCCGCTGCTGGCAACGAAGCCTCGGTCGAACGTTTTTATGCGCTAAAAAATCGAGAACAGAAACCCGGCACACTGATAGCCGCAAGCACCGACCAGCTGCTATCCCTAGGAGTGCCACAGTCAGAAATCGACCAAGTTGCCAAGTACTGGCCCAATCCTGTCAGTGCTGTACTGACTGTGAGCGGGCACGAATACCTACACCAAGGTGTAGGCACGCTGGCTATGCGCGTGGTTGCCGACGAAACTATTCGCGCACTTTTGGAGCAAACCGGACCGCTTATCACTAGCAGTGCCAATCAGCCTGGTAAGCCACCAGCTACGAATGTCGACGAGGCGATCACCTACTTCGGCGACAGTGTGGACTTCTATGTGGACGGCGGTACGGTCATCGCCGAAACCTCCACCATCATCCGCCCGACCGCCGAAGGCGTTGAAATTTTGCGCCAAGGCAGCATATCTCTATAATTTTGCTATACTAACAGTAGTGAAAATTCTTGGTATCGAAAGTAGTTGTGACGAAACAGCCGCGTCCGTCGTCGAAGACGGTCGCAAATTGCTGTCTAATGTCGTCCACTCGCAAATCGACATCCATGCCCAATATGGCGGCGTGGTTCCTGAGGTGGCTGCCCGTAGCCACATAGAGGTCATTACCCCAGTAATCAACCAGGCTCTGACAGATGCTGGCTGCACCTGGGATGACATAGACACCATCGCCGTCACCTACGCACCAGGTCTTATAGGCTCCCTACTCATCGGTACGCTCGCCGCTCGAACGCTTGCGATTATTCACGACAAACCGTTGTATGCTATACATCACGTAGAGGCGCACGTGTACGCCAACTTTATCGTGGAACAAGAGCTTACAGACACCAGTAAGCGGGTGACGCGAGAATCCGAGCAACAAGAACGAATCGCGAGCGATTCTTCGCAGTTGCTGAATCACAGCGACAGGACCCGCGAGACAGTGCCGCTACGTGGCGAGCACGCTTTAGCGAGCGCAGCCAACGCCGCAAACGGTCCCCTTTCCCTTCCGTCCAAGCAGCCTGAGTTCCCTATGCTCGCCCTCATCGTATCCGGCGGCCACAGCCAGCTCGTCCTCTTTCGCGACCACGGAGATTACGAACTGCTCGGTCAAACCCAAGACGATGCTGTGGGAGAAGCCTTCGACAAGGTCGCCAAGATCATCGGCCTCCCCTACCCCGGCGGTCCATCCATCGCCAAGGCAGCCGAGACCGGCGACCCACACAAGTACACGTTTCCCAAGTCTAAACTCGATAATCCATACAACTTTAGCTTCTCAGGCCTCAAGACAGCCGTTCTAAGGCGCGTTCAGTCCGAAACCGGTCATGATTACACATTCCCCTCTCACGAGCTTCCTGGGCTCTTAGACGACGCCACACGGGCAGACTTTGCCGCCAGTTTCCAGCACATTGCCGTAGAAACGCTCGTCGACAAGACAGAAAAAGCCTATCGTGACTATTCCCCTGCTTCGGTCGTCATCGCAGGCGGCGTCGCAGCCAATCAAGAACTGCGCCGACAACTGAGGGAGCGACTTCCTGTCGACATCGAATACGCCCCTATGCAGCTCTGTACCGACAACGCTGCCATGATAGCAACATTAGGCTACTATATGGCACAAAAAACGGATCCAGCGGATCCATACAATTTCGAAGTCATCCCTAGCCTGTCGATGACCAAGACCGCTTGGGCGCAATAGATTTATCATCACTCCAGACCTCTTGCACCACTGGTGGTGTGCTATACTTATGGATGATATTCATCTGTGAATACAGATGAAAAGCATAACCTTTCTCGTGAAATGGAGACAAGCACAAGCCTTTTCCACGTGAAAAACCTCATGCTTATACGTGTAAATTGAACAATAACTACCAGGATAAAGCCACGCATGAAACTCGCCAAAGCATACAACCCGCAAGAATTTGAATCCACTGTATACCAGATGTGGGAGAAGTCTGGCGCGTTCAAGCCAACAGGTAGCGGCGAACCGTATAGCATCGTCATGCCGCCGCCAAATGCGAACGGCAATCTCCATACCGGTCACGCGCTTGGCGACAATCTGCAGGATATCCTTATCCGTTACTACCGCATGCAGGGGAGGGATACGCTCTATCTTCCTGGTGCTGATCACGCAGGTTTTGAAACATGGGTTGTTTACGAACGAGAACTACAGAAACAAGGTAAGACACGTACGGACTTTACGCGTGACGAACTCTACAAACAGGTGTGGGATTTCGTAGCGGCTCAGCGTGGCAACATGGAGAAACAGCTTCGTGCACTTGGCGTCAGTGCCGACTGGGATAGCATGGTCTTCACCCTGGACGAAAAAGTTGTCGCTACCGTGTACGATACGTTCAAGAAAATGTGGGACGAAGGTCTCATTTACAGAGGTGAGCGCATTGTCAACTACAGCACCAAATACCAAACCAGCTACGCCGATATAGAGGTCAATCACAAGGTAGAGAAGGGGACTCTGTGGAAAATCGCTTATCCTGTGATTGATCACGTCGCCGAAATCGTAGTGGCGACGACGCGCCCCGAAACGCTGCTTGGCGACACGGCTATCGCCGTTCACCCAGAGGACGAGCGGTACAAAAAGCTTATCGGCTCGCACGTCATGGTCCCGCTCACTCAGCGTGAGATTCCTATCGTCGCTGACGAACACGTCGATCCAAAATACGGCACCGGAGCCGTGAAGGTTACACCTGCGCATGATCCCAATGACTTCGAAATTGGGCAGCGGCACAACCTCCCGCGCATTCAGGTCATTGGCTATGACGGCAGGATGATGAATGTGCCTGATAGGTTCATGGGGCTCGAGGTCGAAGAAGCACGCAAGCAAGTCCTCAAGGCACTCGAGGCCGAGGAGCTCATGCGTGGCCAAGACGAGATCGAACACTCTGTAGGCTACGACTACAAGAGCGGACTGCCTATCCAGCCCTTGGTCAAGGACCAATGGTTTATCAAGGTAGAACCATTGGCAAAACGTGCAATTGAAGCAATCGAGAAGGGCGAAGTAAACATTATTCCCGCCAGCCGCAAAAAAGCACTTATCCAGTATTACGAAAATCTGCATGACTGGAATATCAGCCGTCAAATCGCCTGGGGAATTCCGATTCCTGCCTTCCAAAGTGAAAAAGACCCCAATGACTGGATCTTTGACACGCGTGTCGATCAAGCAACTATCGATGTAGATGGTACAACATACCACAGAGAAGAAGATACCTTTGATACATGGTTTAGCAGCGGGCAATGGCCGTTTATCACGATGGACTACTTCAACGATGGCGACCTGGCGCGTTTTTACCCGAACTCCGTCCTTGCCACAGGCGCGGACATCCTCTACCAGTGGGTCGCCCGCATGATCATGCTGGGGCTCTACGCTACCGACCAAGTGCCGTTCAAAGACGTCTATCTGCACGGACTGGTACTGGATGAAAGGGGACAAAAAATGAGCAAAAGCAAGGGCAATGTCGTCAATCCAATGACTATCGTCGAGGAGTACGGCTCAGACGCATTGCGCTTGGGTATCATCGGGGCTCGTGGTGCCGCCCAAAACCAAGCCTTTAGCAAAGGCAAGGTAGTTGCTGGTCGTAACTTCTGTAACAAGCTGTGGAATATCGCTCGCTATGTCGAGGGAGTTTTGCCAGAAAACTTTGAGCTAGCGACACCGATCCCAAATAGTCTCGCCGATCACTGGATCGTACGACAGCTCAACGAAACTGCCAAGACGGTCTCTGAACAGATAGAAAACTACCGTTTCGCTGAAGCAAGCGAGACGGTTTATCACGCCATATGGGATGATGTAGCCGACTGGTATATTGAGGCAAGCAAGAAACAGCCGAACCCACAGCTGCTCGGCTGGGTGCTCGATACAGCTCTTCGCATCGCACATCCGTTCGCGCCCTTCGTCACCGAAACTATCTGGCAAACGCTCGGCTGGCACGAAGAGCTGCTCATCAGTAGTCCATGGCCAACCGAGCTGAAGTACAGCGATATCGCCGCAGGAGAATTCGAGCAGCTACAGGCACTTGTGGCTGAGACCCGCTACGTCTTGAGTGTGCTGCCAGCTGGCAAAAAGTACTCTATGATTTATCAGCAGGACAGTCTGATTGCAGACAACGCCGATCTGATCGCATGGCTGTCACGACTCGGAGAAGTTACCCAGGCAGATCAGCCAAAAGGTCTGCGCCTCGCCACGTCAAACAGAGAAGCCTGGCTGGATGTCGACGAAGAGACACTATACGAGCATCAGACAAACCTGGAGAAGCGTCTGGCCGATGCTCGTGAGCAACAGTTTACCCTGGCGAAACGACTGGAGAATCCACACTATGTTCATCAGGCACCAGAGCATCTGGTAGAGGAAACTCGTCAGCAGCTAAAGGACAAAAAGGCACTTATCGAACGGCTCGAGCATGAGTTGGAAGTGCTGTAGGGCGTAGGCTAACGCGCCATACTACACTGGGTTGGGCCAGATAATGCCACCCGTACCGACATCACCACCGTTTTTCGTGTATCGCTTAGCGAGCTGACGCTTGCGGTCATTTGGCGGCAACAAGCGTGGCATACCATTGGCAAATACACGCCCCAGAGATCCACGTTCAGAGTGGGTGTGCGGGTCACTCATCTCGAGCATGGCCATACCAGCGACAAACGACACCGCCGTCACTGGAAGCGCGACCTGTAACGCTTGATCGAATTTGGTGTCGTGCACAAGGATACCGATCACCGCTAGGGCGATACTGCTCATGATGATACGTTGGAAAAGTGCTTGTAACATGCTTTTTGTTTTTGATGTGATTACCAAAGCATATTAGCATAAGCTTTATAAAATGTCAACTATATGTCACACGATAACTGAGGTAAGTACTCTACACGTGGTGATACGGGTGCCCACTTACGATCTGTTGAGCACGATAGAGCTGTTCTATCAGGATCAGGCGTACAAGTTGATGAGGAAACACGAGTGGCGAGAGTGACCATACGAAATCAGCGCGTTGATGCAGACGGTCATCTACACCATAGGCACCACCGATGACAAACGTTACTTTGCGACCAGCCGTAAACGTCGTATCCAAGAGGCGAGACATCTGAGGCGAATCGATTTCGTCTCCTCGTTCATCGAGTAATATCACGAAATCACGATCGTCCAGCCGCGAAAGTACACGCTCAGACTCCTCCTGACGCGCTGCAGCGTCGTTTAGCGCGCTGTGTGGCAAAAGTACCCATTCCATACCAAACGGCTTTTTCAGACGATTCTGATAATGCTTAATGCCATCGACAACCCACGGTTCATGCTTTTTTCCGATAGCGACAATCGAAATAAACGCGCTCATCTACATCGCCAGCTTTTCAGCCATAGCCGCCAGTTCTTCATGGTTAGGCTCGGCACTCATATCTGGGCGATTGTAATATTCGGCCACGCGCGCAAATGGAATGAGGTGAATGTGAGCATGAGGCACGTCGATTCCGATTACCTGCACGCCGACATAGGGGACCACAAGCGTCTTTCGCATGTGAAGCGCGATCTTTTTCGCGCTTGCCTGAAGATGCTGATATGTCTCGTCATCCAGATCCCACAGAAATTCCACTTGCTTCTTGGGTATGACCAGTGTGTGACCGGGAACCACAGGATGAATATCCAAGAAAGCATAGGTGTGTTCGTCTTCATAAATCTTGTGGCTGGGCAATTCGCCGTTGATAATTTTCGTGAAAATCGAATCTTGCATACTATCATTATAGCTTATCTCTGTTTAATGATTGACTTTTTAAAGTGTTTATGCTAAAATTACTTTGATGAAAAACGCCGGTATACCCATGAACGCCACATATTTCCGCGAATACGGTATGCATCCTGTCAAGCAGCCCGGCGGTCAAGACTATATCGCGTCATTTCCTAACTGGGATGAAGCTATCCAAACCTTGAAGACAGATTTTCCCAGCGATGGAAATGTTGTAACTCCTGAGTACATTACAATGCCCGATAACCTGTTAGATGCTCATGATGCTACCAGCTTGATTGATGAGCGTATCCACGCAGCTGCAGAACTCACCAAGCACTCCGACGCAACATTACATCTCGGAACTCCCACTTGGAGACATGACAAAAACGATGAGATCAAGTGGTACAACTCCGTCTTGTCGCTTCGACGTGGCAAGCTCGCATCCATTACGCACAAGACATCACTTTTACCTGTCGAAAAAAGGCTCGGTATCAGCGAACCAGCAAGAGATCTTCGAACGATGAAAAACGGTAACGCCGTGTTAATTTGTGCCGAGTTATTTCTTTACGCACTTGACCCTAAAAATGCCCTCCAGGGTAAAAACGTACGGCAGATATTCGCACCGACCATGTGGGCAACTCCAGTAGTTGAGGGACAAAATCACTCAGACATTGAAAAGGCAGGTAGCGAAGACGCATACTATAGACAGCAGTTAGAGCGTGCAGTTGGGTCATATCTACTTCGAAACATGCCAACTGTACAGCGCGTCATTATTTCCGACAGAGGCAGACCCAACCTATCTCCTTATAACGTGATATATGATCGCCTACAGTGATCCTTATCTGTTAAAATAGCAGTAGTCACAAACTGATGTGTCTATTAGGAGAGGTGCAGGAGTGGTTGAACTGGCCGCTCTCGAAAAGCGGTATGGGGCAACTCATCGAGGGTTCGAATCCCTCTCTCTCCGCCATAAGAAAAAGACCGGGCTTTATGTCCGGTCTTTTTCTTATGTTATAGTATAGAGAATATCGGAGGTCAAACTATGTACGGAGAACGAAACCCCACCAGCGGCAAACAGGAAAGCCTTACCCTTGAAAATCGCGATGAGGCACTCATCGCTACCTATGCGGTCATGCAGGAGCGAGGTGACGGCATCTTGGACAAGCTGCCTCTTTGGCGCAAAGCGCGCCTCGTGCAGTCACTTGGTAAATGCGCCACAGTACTAGAGAAACCGACTGAGTACAGGGGAGACGACGCCGAAACGATCGCCCAGTCGTTGCGTCGTTTCGCCGAAACAGACACATCTCAACTTATACGTTCAGAATCAGCGGGCTTTAGGGATCGCGCAGCCCAGCTTGCAGCCGACCTGCTGCCCGACGCTGAAAGGGCACAATCTGTCGACGAGACAGCACGCGAGCTGATGGTTGCAGGTCACTTAGTCACGTGGAAGTATGACTATGAGCAGCACGCAGCCATCTTTTACGCTCCCAACGATCTGGAGGATACTTCAGCACTACCCGCGCACGTCGCTGGTGTTCCTGTCATCATCGAGCGGATGGCACGTCCCGACACCGCCGGCTATCGTGGGCCGGGCATTAAAATGCCGTACATCCGCTACGATTGGCAGAGTGACGCCATGGCTCATGACCTCGAAAACTACACCGCATACGCTTGGCGTACGGCACGAGCAGAAGTCGAAGCCGAGCGAAAAGACAGAATTTACAGAGCGCTTCGCTGTTCCGTGTAGCCTCATTAGCCCTGAGGAGGGAAGTCGGCTCTGTCCATTTCCTTGTTGAGTTCACGGCGCTCATCCTGCAGCGCAGAGAAATACGCCACTCTTTTGGCATCGGGCAACATATTGGCCCGAAGGTTTATGCTGTCGCGCCTGTCTGCTAGCAGCAGGTAGTCATCTGCTAGATCATCTATGGCACGTTCATCGTGATCGCTGATAAAGTTTAGCCGAGCCGCAGCCTTTGCAAGCGCGTTGATGTTTCCAGCCTTAAACTCAACCGCCACCCGTTTGTCAAAGTCACCCTCTTCGATTCCGAGCGCCATCCACACAAGCGGGTCGGCGTCATCGATTTTGTAATTACTTGTCCTGCGATCAGGGTTCATAGGTGAGTATATTCTAGCATAAATAGTATGAAAATGCAATCGTTTGATACCGTATACCACGTAAAACGCCTCACCGATCGGTGAGGCGATTTACTTGGTACACCCGACAGGATTCGAACCTATGGCCTTTGGCTCCGCAAGCCAACGCTCTATCCAGCTGAGCTACGGGTGCTCGTCGGAACTCACTACACTTGGTCGACTTACTTCGTAAATCTCTCTTGTTCCGTTGTTCCTCCTCTCGTCTGTTCAAACAGCGCAAAAACAAGTGTTGCGCTTGGTTTGACCAGCCGTGCCAGGCTACGCCTGGATTAGGCACCAGATAAGTGTACCATATATTTACAGGGGTGACAAGCCAAAGGTGTTGAGAGAATGCTGGATTTGCACTAAAGACGGAGGAGTCGCACGATGCGATCCACCGCATCCAAATGAAGATCTCTCATGGGGAGACGAGAACCGAGGACATCGACAATTGCTTCGCCAGACTCCTCGGGGAAGTAGACGGTAATTCCTGGCTGGAAGCGTTGTACAGGGATAAGCATGACAGAAAATTCCTCGCCATCTCGAATAACCCCAAATGACTTGAACGCCGAAAATTTGTGGAGCGTGTTGTCGATCATCAGACCGTCATCGGTAAGCGCGTAGGTCAGTTGACGTGGCGGACGACGCGTATACACGATCACCACCAGTGCGATAACCCCGAGCAGAACCGCAAATGACCATGAATTCATGAGAAAAATCGACACCGCACCAAGTCCTATGACAATAATCGCAAAAAGTATGAACCAAAGCGCGCCCTTCTCTTGGTGAATATACTCTTGCGCGACCCAGGTGACCGTCTCTCCAGCCAGCTCACCGCCCTCATCTTCAAGTTCTTGCTCTTCGAATTGATCCGCAAGAGGCTGTGGCTGCTGAGGTACTGCGCCTGGAGTCGGCTCATCCAGTGCTGCTTGCAGTGCAGCGGGATCGACAGTTGGAGCAGGCTGCTGCGGCAGGGGAGTAACAGGTTGTGGCTGAGCAGACTGATTCTGATCAGGCTGGTAGTACCCCTGCTGGTCGTTCGGTTGCATGGTAACAGTATACCATGAGCGTTGTAGAAAAAAATATCGATCAGCTAACAATTTCTTGCAAAATATGACAAGTATGAGCAAAACAAAAAAGACCCTTTCGGGTCGCTCTTGCTTGGCGGAGGAGGGGAGATTCGAACTCCCGCTTCAGGTTTCCCCGAACTAACGATTTAGCAAACCGTCCCCTTCAGCCACTTGGGTACTCCTCCGTATTGTTGGTCGGTGTCGCCACGCGACCACTGCACAAAACCCAAATCTTCCTTACAGTGACGCTGAAGGGGACGGCATCCGTCCAATGATTTGCGTTTCACGCAGCAGCCACTTGGGTACTCCTCCACACCTGACTGAGAGTTACGTCTTCACGCAGCAGTCACGCTGCCTTTGGCTGTAACTTGGTTGATTATATCACAGGATTCAGGGGTGGGCTAGTACTAGGGCTATTGACTTTATGCTTATTTTTTGCTATAATAGTAGCATGAAATGGAAGGTGATATCCTCAATATCGGTCGTAGCTACTGTTTTGGCACTCAGTATGCTTTTTGGTGCGGATGCGCAGGCAGCCGGTTTCAACCAAGGTATAGGTGACGGTGCCAACGCCGCTCGTGGCGTCGATCAGGTCACTGATCTCTTTGGTCAAACAGGTACGTTTCGTACTATCACCAACGTCCTGCTCTTTCTCATCGGTGCGATCAGCGTAATCATGCTGATTATCGGCGGACTACGCTACGTTATTTCTGGTGGCGACTCGACCGCCGTGCAAAACGCCAAAAATACCATCTTATACGCCATCGTCGGTGTCATCATCGCCATCATGGCTTACGCCATTGTCGGCTTTATCATCTCGTCATTCTCTGGTGCAGAAGGCGCAGGTGGCGCGATGGCTCCAACCAATACCTAGCCAACCCTCTTAGTACAGACTCAGTGAGCTTCACGTATGCGCTGTCGAGGTGCTACACCAGTCGGAGCAAAGAAAAAACAGTCCAGAAGGACTGTTTTTTCTTTGGCGGAGAGGGAGGGATATCGCTCCGTTTCACTCCGCTCCTTCGTTCATTCGCTCAGAAAAATACTTCGTGCTTTTCTTCGCTTCATTCACTACGCCGAACCCCTTTTGCTTCGCAAAAGCCAGGGTTCAAACCCTACGCAAGATAAAACGAGCCCACAGGGACTCGTCTTATCTTGGCGGAGAGGGAGGGATTCGAACCCTCGGTACGTTTTACCGCACGCCGGTTTTCAAGACCGGTACCATCAACCACTCGGTCACCTCTCCTCGTCAGCACTCATTTCAGATTCTCGGATCAACCGCGAGCGGTTAATCCTGCCATCTTACATTGTGCTTCCTCTCAAATCAACAAACAGCTAAAGCTTGGTTTGTCGATTTGGGGCACCGCTAGCGGTGCAATGTCTACAATAAAAAAGTCTACCAGATTAACCTCTGTTAGTCTACAGGTTGACGGCTGATGGATGACACCCAGACGGTGGTGGCACCGGCATCTCGAAGTGCTTGTGCTGCATATTGTACGGTCGCGCCGGTCGTCACCACGTCATCGAGTAGCAAATATGTACGACCCGGATCGAGCGTTCGGCGACAGTCGAACGCTCTTTTTGCCTGTTCTATGCGTTGGCGGCGTCCGGCTCCACGCTGTCGAGTCGACGATACGCGTATCAAATCCGTAGATACTGGCAATCGTCGTGAACGCCCAAATCGCCGCGCAATAAGCAGCATATGATCGTAGCCACGTTGGCGTATGTGTGTGCTCACGGTCGGAACAGGTATGATAACGGTGTTTTGAGGCAATTCCGGCAATCGCATATCCAACAGTTCTGCCAATGGCTTATGTGACGCTTGCGCATTAGAAAATTTGTAGTCGTTTATCAGTCGTTCGAGCTGATCACGACGGTCAGCCACACACCATGCTCGGGCATACGGTACCGTACATCGTCCACATATGCCATACGTGCCAGCAAGACCCGTCCCACACGCTGCACAAGCCTCAAACGGTTCATTAACGATGTCGTATTTACAATTCTCGCATAACAGCGAACCGGCTTCATTGCATCCACAACAGCGGTGAGGGGCCACAAAAGACAGGATGTTATCAATCATTGTGATTTTTACGTTTTTGGTACTCCATCGGTTGATTATGCCTTCGCTATTAGTTATACTGTAGGAGACTATTTGTCAAGAGCCAAGAGTAAAAGTGGAGGATACCATGGCCCGCAAACAAAACGATGATCTGTTGATCGAAGACGAATTGGCCGCCGCATTCCTGAATGACGACGACCTCAGCAGTACTTCTGACGATAGTGGTGCCGCTCAAAACGACGACCAGGTCGAGGACGATTTTCCTGGACAACTGGCTGTCGATGTCTACGAGTCCGAAGACAAGCTTGTTGTCAAAGCTCGTACGGCTGGTGTGAACAAAGATGAGTTGGACGTCAGTATTTCTGATGGCATCCTGACCATCAGCGGTTCACTAAACAGCGGTGACGAAGCAGAAGCAACCAACTGGCATATCCAGGAATGCTACTGGGGCGAGTTCAGCCGCACCCTGGCCCTGCCAGTTGCCGTCAAGGAAGACGAAGTCGAGGCTGTCCTAAAAGACGGCGTTCTGACGATTACCTTTAACAAGGTGAAGCAAGAGCAAGCCAAAAAGATCCAAGTCCTTTAGGGATGACGAGCGACGTAAACACCTGGCAGGCTGCCAGGTGTTTACTTTTGGCACTCTGCGGCGTCAGCTATTCCGGTGCTCAGTCGCTGTACCTCTTATACAGCTCCTTCCGCTCCTCATAGCTTCCTTGCACAGCGCTCAAACGCTCACCACCCCCCAATGTGTACGAATACTAGCTTCCACACATGCAATACAAAACTCCGCGCTGGTTGGCGCGGAGTTTTATGTAAACAGGCTTATCGTTTAGCCACCTGAGGTGAAGCTGCCGATGACGAAGTTGACGACAGCGTAGGCGAGAATAGCCACGACCACACCGACGATAGCGTACAGAATGGTGTTCTTGGCGTTCTGAACAGCTGTTGAGTCACCACCGGAGACGACATAGCGGATACCACCTATGATCAGCATGATCACGCTGATAGCACCGATAAGGAAGAGCAAGACGTTGGTGATAGTGCGGAAGATACCGCCCTGGCCGCCTTCACCGAACAGGCTGGCTGCGTCACCTTGCTGGTCTTTACCCTGTGCAGACTGGGCACCGTCGCCGAGCCCCTTGTCAAAAGCCGCATGCGCTGGCGTAGCTTGCGCAAACACGCTGACACCAAGTACCAATGCTGGTACTACTAGTACGGCCGACAGAAGTTGTTTGATATTTTTCTTCATGTGTGTACCTTTCGTTTGTTACCTTATACTTTTTATACCAGATGGTTCATATTTTGTTAAGTATTAGTTACCGTTAAACGCACCGAGTACGAAGTTGACGATAGCATAAGCCAGGATAGCGACAATCAGACCGATCACAGAGTAGAGTATGGTGTCTTTCGCTGCCTTAATACTGCTTGCCTCACCATTGCTGGTGGTGTAGCGGATACCACCGACGATGATCATGATAACCGCAATTGCACCCAGGATAAACAGCAATATATTGACGATGGTCTTTATATTGTCCTGCAGGTCTTCGGTATTTGCATCGTTACCACCGACTCCCTGAACACCTTGCGAAATCTCATCAACTGGATTGCTTTGTGCATGGACGGTTACCGGTACGAGCGGCGCAGCCACGAGACCCATAACCGCTGCAAGGCTCAGTAGTGATGTGCGTACTTTTTTCATATCTCCTCCTATTAGTTTCCTCCTAGACGCGCCAGGACAAAGTTTACGATTGCATACGCCATGATTGCGACCACGAGGCCGATGACGGCATACATGATCGTATCTTTGGCAGACTTGATACCACTCGCATCACCGTTGCTCGTCGTATAGCGGATGCCGCCGATGATAATCATGATGACCGCGATGATACCGAGTACAAACAAAATGGTGTTGATGATGTTGGTCATAAGTCTATTAAAACCTTCGCCATCATCTTGAGCACCACAGATTTGCTTGCCACTCGCCGTACCAGCTGCGGCACCGTTACAGTTTTGGAATACGTTGATACCAGAACCACCAGAAGAACCACCTGCTGCACCACCCGCACCGGGATCGGCAGGAGGCGGAGTTTGAGCACTCACCGGAACAGGAACGAGCAGGGTCGCGAGACCACCGACAACCATGCCTGCGCTGACTAGTAGAGTAGAGAGGTGTTTTTTCATAGATATCTCCGTTATTTCGTAATATTTGTTATGACGAATTGGGTAATCGCTGCTGCCATAATCACAACCACCAGACCAATGACGGCATACATGATCATGTTCTTGGCTGACTGAATTTGGCTACTCTCACCGTTGGCTGCTGCATAGCGGATACCGCCGATGATAATGACGATAACCGCCACGATGCCCGCCAGAAAATAGGCGATGGCGAGGAGACTGCCAATGGTATCAGGTCCAACGTCACGTGGCGCGCCAGATAAGCCCAGGTCAGATGCATTTATCTCTATAGATGTCTGGGTGTCCTGATTATTGTTGTTCTGACCAAAATTAAACATATAACTTACGCTCCCGACACTCTGCTTACAATAAACGTCACGATAGAGATAGACATGATAGAGAGTACCAAGCCGATAATAGCGTTCTGTATGGTTTTGCGTGCTGCCACAGTACCACTGCTATTATCACCTTGGGTCATGTATTTGAATCCGCCCCATATGATAAATATGAGCGATGCATAGCCAACAACATAGAGCAGCATACGGACGATATTCATGGCGATGATTGAAAGCCAGGTGCCAAATCGCTGACCTGAGTTTTCGCCCAGCGAAGGATCTCCCGGAGAAACAATATTACCGTTATTACAGTACAGTCCGTCGTACCATGCCGGGAAAAACGTCACCGCGTTGGTGGGCTGGGCATTGTCCAACGTACAGCCAGTACCTGTCGCCGCCAAGGCGGTCGGCGCAGCCATGGCCGACACAGAAAATACGCTGATGAAAAATCCGATGATTGTTTTTTTGATTTTCGTTGTCATTGCTTCTATCCTATCATGCTGATCGGTGATCCACTAGTGTTTATGGAGTAGGACTCTCTGTCGGAACGACCGAGGCTGTCGGGTTGGGCGCAACGCTCGACTCCGGTTCGCCTGGCGTAGCTATAATGCCACCCGGTATGAGCCAGTTCAATATAGCAATCGTAAATCCATACAGCAACAATCCGATAACGATGTTGCGCATGATGGTTCTGGACTGCTCAACCTGTGACTGGTTGTCACGCGCACTGCTATACAGTATAGCCGCATACGCTATACCACCGACCGCCACCACGCCGATGAGGACCGTCAATATCATGACAGTCATCTTTATCAAATTGCTTATAGCACTCACACCCGTAGTGGTACCTTCGTCACAGGCTATCAGTTGTGTTTTTGTGTCACCACATGAATTGGCACTGGTCGAGCTAGAGCCGCCGCCACCAAAAAGATTCGTGAAAAATCCTTGTCCATGTGCGGTCGCAGGTGCCATCTGTGGTACAAAAAGCAGGGCGGCGATCAAAGCTATAACTATGCGTATCTTTTTCATCATCCTATAACCATTCCTGGTATCAGCCATTGTAGCACCGCTATCATAAATACGTACACCACTATACCTATGACGATATCGCGGATTCGCTTACGTGCATTTGACACGACGCTCTGATCATCCTGAGCGCGAGCGTACTGCATAGCTTCCCATGCGATTCCACCGACAGCACCTATACCAATAAGTACAGTTAGGGCTTGGATGCCAAATTTCAACACGCAACCTATGACAGGTGCGCCAGAGAAGGTGTCTCCTGTTATGCCGCAATTATCCGCACCACAGGCGACAAGCACCGTATCGGCTTCACCACACTCTTGAAAATCCTCTTGCTCGGGCGGGGGAATGACATGACCAGAGCCGGAACCCGGCGTTGAACCGTCTGCACACCTTCCTGTCTCAGGATTAGGCATACTACCGTCCGCACATCGTTCATCATCAGAGTTATTGTCTTCTGAAGTAGGGTCTTCAGGAGGGTCAGAGCCAGACCCTAGCTGTCGACATTCGCCAAATTGCCATGGGGCCTGACCAGGAGATCTACCCTCTCTTACGCTCGTATCGTCCATACCGACACACCCATTTGCCGACTCGCATCGATGGCGACTTTCGTGATAGTGGTGACCGGGTCGCCCCCAGCCCTCGTCGATATCGGAACACATATCTTCCCACACTTGCCGAGGAACAGGAGTGCCATCGTCATAGGTTGGTTTGGCATTAGTGTAGTGACGACGATAATTCCAGCAGTTTCCATCATCATGGAGTACCGCTCCGTCAGTACACCTGTACGTACCGCCATCTGGATGCGAAGGGTTCGGTACAAAATCCCGCTTATCGTTGTCTATGCTGTCGGGTCCAAAATACACACACGATCCGTTGTCGTATTCCAGCTTATGTCCATCGATAGTTCCACCACCATTGTCACCGCTACGATCACACCGATAGGCCGAAGATGTCGAACTGTCCAACAATGCCATCGCAACGCTCGCCAGCACGACGAGCGGCAATATTTTAAAGACTATTGTTTGTACTGTTTTCACTGTCTATAAATTACAATGCTTATCTGTAAAACACAAGCGTTATCCCTCTAGCGGCGCTCTTGTGTGCCTGTCGTCACTGACGGTTCTTGAATAGCGATATTGTCGGGATAGCTAAACGTGACTGTGACGGTCATGGTACTTTCACCCTGTGTTTCCTCAAATGATTGCTGGAGGATTTTGCCAGTCGAAGCTTCAACCCATACTTGCATCTTTATGGCCTGGTCATTCGATTTTGGCATAACATACGGAGACGTGACACCAATTAATTCCGCAGCTTTCTCGTTGTACGTAACAAATTTTTGCCTGCTGTATACGACATCGTACCGAATCGCTTCTTGATTATTTACCTGTACGGTTTCTGTGGCTTCTATGGTGTATATGTCATTTAGTTTTACCAGTCCAATCAGCTGATTGCGTACACCTTCACTAAACTGACCGAGTGTTATTGTATCGAGTGGATTATTCACTATAAATGCAAGTTCAGAGAAGTTGTATGAAGTGTTCTCTGAAGAGATTTTTTGCCACGTATTTAGCGGTGTACTTTTTACAGGAGTTTTCGCGAAGCGACCGTAGAAATTATCTTTTTCTAGCAATATCGCTTCACCGACGACCGCATCGTCACCACCGGCCGCATATTCAAACATCACTTTGGTTTTTGGTTTAGACGGGTTCGAAAAGTCTGATTCTGCCGTTATGACATCGGGAGTCTGTTGACCGGAAGTTTTGATTTCGAATTTTCTGGTGATATAACTGCTCTGCATCGCCAGCTCCAGTGCGGAATAAAAACGTTGTTCAGGCGATGGTTTTTGAAGCAACAACATTGCTGCTATACCTCCACCCGTGAGCAGAGCGACCGCGACTGCCAGTATGAGAAGTTTGAGCTTTTGTGGCTTCTTCTGTGTCTGATTAGCCTCCACAGGCTGAAGCCCCAAATAGTCCGGTGCGTTGGTGTAGAGTGACTGTGGCCGCTCCATAGCCTGCTGAGCGGTACCGACAGATGATTGCTGCTGATCTGGTGGTGAGGCCGGTGTTGGCGGCACTTGCGGTGTATCCGCACTCTGAGCTGGCGGGAAATTCTGGTTGTCCGGTCTGGGTTCATTCGGCTGCATATCCACCTGATTATACCATTGACACCATAAGCGTGATAACAGATACTGGAGGAGTATATGTTACAACGCTGGTCGGACCGATTACGCGGCACCTTCAGCACACTTCTTAGGCGTGGGGCTCTGTTCGTATTGTCCCTGTTTGCAGTCAGCTCACTCACACTGACACCGGTTTTCACTCCTACTGCAAATGCGCAGGGGCTTACGGATCTTTTGTCTCTAGGCGGTTCACTCACAAATGGCTTGTCCAGCTGTGCTATCGAGACGGTGGGGTGGGTCATATGTCCAACCATGCGTTCGATTGCCAAGCTAGCCGACTACGGTTTTACGTACATCAATACCGATTTTCTCAAGATGGATTACGCGCTTGCCGCCAACGATAGCGGCACCTACAAGGCGTGGGAGCTCATGCGCAATATTGCCAATGCGTTATTCGTGGTGGCATTTATGATATTGATCTACTCGCAGCTTACCGGCAGAGGAGGCGGCTACAATATCAAACGCCTGGTACCCAAACTGCTCGTCTGTGCGATTCTGGTCAATATATCGTATTTCTTGTGCGCCGCTATTATCGATCTCACCAATATCATTGGCGACTCGTTGCTCAGTATTCTCGCGAGTAGCGATGGCATAGCCGGACGTATAGGCAATCTCATCATGCCGGTGGGTGCAAACGCGTCGGCATTTCAGGACGGCACGTTGACTGTCATCACGTCGTCAGTACTCACAAAAACTGGGGTCGCATGGGTCTTGCTTGCTCCGGTCGCAGCCGTCACTATATCTATCGCGACCATTTGTGCGGCGGGTATCGTTCTGCTCATCATGCGCAAGGTTATTATCGCCATGCTCATTCTGGCATCACCAATCCTGTTCGTTGCCTACCTGCTGCCAAACCTCGAGCGGTTTTTCTTCCAGGGAGTTCGCTTGTTTATGCAACTGCTTATGTTGTATCCAATCATCGCGCTGCTTCTGGGTGCCGGACAGATCGTCAGTGCCACCATTGTGACAGTCGGTACTAACGACACGAATTACCGCGTCTCGGGCGATAGTTACTTTTCGCGCAATAACGGTTCGGGAAGTGCGATTACTGACCTGACAGCCGCAGCAGCGGCAGTCTTGCCACTGCTTGGCGTCTGGTTCGTATTCAAAAACATGTCACAGCTCATGAACACCGCCGGGGCTCGTTTGTCTGCCAGTGTGGCTGGTCGACGCGGCGGCAAGGAAGACGAAAAGGCTCGCGTTACCGGCAATGCGACTGCCGGAGCGGCCACACCAAAGGCACTGGGTGGACTACAAAGCCGTCGACAAGCTTTTAGTCGCAATAGGCGTCGAGCATCACTAAGCGGTAGTAGCTTGGCTGGAAACGAAGAGTACGGTGCTGCAGTGCGCGCGGCAGCTGGTCGTCGACAACCCAGTGTCGGTGCGGCAGCTGAGAACGCACTCGATTCCAGTATTCAAGGTGAAAGTGAAAACACTAAAAAGCAATTGGAAGAACTACAAAATGCTCGCATAAGTGCACAGGCTGAAGAGATGGGTGTCGGCAATGCTGTCGCCAATGCAGTTATGGGTGCAAAGGGTCGTGAAGACAAGGAAGAAAAGCAGCTTACGGCAAAAGATATCTTCAACAATATGAATCGTTCGCACAAATCTAAAGACGAGGAGCGTAAATTTAGTGCAGGTCCTGCACCCGCTGGTGGCGGCGGAGGTGAAGGGGGAGGCGGACAAGTAGCCTCTGGCAGTGCTGCACCATCTGCGCCTACTATCAGATACCGCGCACCTGAGATCGCACAAAACGCCAACATAGTCAGTGGTAGCTCTGCAGGAGCTCCGACCAAAATCGTCGCCGTACCAGTACAGGTCGACGCCAGTTCACTCCTGGGTCAAAGCCAGGGCATGCATCCGCCAGACAATATAAGTCAGCCACCGATAAGTGGCACCGAAGAGAAGGCAAAGGCTCGAGCACAAAAGTACCTGTTTGATGCCGAGCGTGATATCGACGAGGCACGCGACAGACAAGATATACTCAACGGCAAGAAAGCTCCTGAAGAACCTCCTCATACCGACCCTAACAAAAAGGATGGCGGTGACTAATGGCTGATAGTCGTCTCGAACCGACCAACAAAACGGCGGCTGAGTCGGATTATGACAAAAAGTTCAACCAGCGTCTCGCCACCAAGGAGGTGAGTGACCTCAAAGAGCAGGAGGCCGCACCAGACGCCACATGGAAGACCGTCACCAAGAAAAAGGGTCAGAACGACAAAGATAAGGGCAAAAAGGGTCGCTTCCGCTTCGTCGGTCGTCGTGCCGGTGCACTCCGCAACGGCTCGGCTTTTGCATTTGTCATCGCCATGGTTGGACTCGGTGTCTGGTACACTTCAGTTTTCGCGCCAAACATCCTCTTAGTAAATATCAAGGAGATGTACACGAACGACCTGGCAGACGCGACGGTTGCCCTCGATGCATACTACAAAAAAATGATGAACTACAAAATTGGTCGCAGCAACTGCGGCGAAAAAGATTCTATCAAATGCAAGTTGTCGACCATGAGTCGTGCTCAAAAAATCGCGTTTGAAAAGCGTGGGTTCACCGTACTGGGCACCAAGGTAGAAGAGGACAATCGTGACGACGGACAACCTGGCAACGAAAAGCCCGAAAGTCGTTACCAGGTCACGGCCATCATTCCTCCGGTCAATGCCACTCCCATACCCATCGTTACCGGCGATATGCTGTGGCTCTATGCACAGCTCAGCAGTGCCAACAAGGCACTCGTCTATGGTGTCTTCAATCCGAAATCCAGCTTTTTCATGGATAGTCGTTTCAAGCAGCGCATCAAAACCAAATATGCCCTGACCAAAAGTGCCACGGTATCAGGAACCACCGAGCAACAGGTTAACCGCTCGTTCGATGCGTCGATGACCGGTAGCGGTGAGGGGATCGGTCTGGATGGCCGTCCAAATACTACCGGTGGAATAGGATTGGGGTCTCTGCGCAACCCTATTATTGCTGCGCAGCTGGAAGCCGCCATGCTTCCGCTTGCCGCGCAGGCTAATTCGTTCGTCGGTATCCAGTGTGTTTGGTATTCCTTTGCCAAAGCTGTCACAAATAACGCGAAGTCGGCCAAGGCGCATACTCTCGCACGCTTTGCTATGCAATACCTCAAGGCTGCAGATCAGATAAAGGTAGGGACGTCTGAAGACGTAACGATAAGCACGCTTTCGAGCAAACTGGCGCAGGGTACGGGCGGCGGTTACGGAGGTCCGAACGCTACCGACGCGTCTATGTACAAGCACATTGTGTATGGAGGCCTGCCGATTCCGTCGCCGTTTGGATTCCTGTATTATCTGGATACGTTTGACCTCATCGGCGCATTGCTCCCAGCATGGTCACAAATCATGGCATCTGCCGCAGCACAAGGGACTGCGTCAAATGTCACCGGTCAACTCAATATGCCACCGGCGAACCTGACGGGCACCGATCGTGACTACTGCCTGCAGGGTGAAACCATGGAGAATCATCAAGCTATCAAAGACAACATGGAGACCAAGTGTGCACCGCAGATTACCGCAAGTGCACCACCCGGATGGCAAGCAGCCATGGAGCACCTGCTACTACTGGGACGCGAAAACTGTCCGCCGCCTCACTATAGCCAAGAGGATCGCAAATATCAGGGTGAATACATCATGCTGCCACCCGTCAAAGCGACCAGTGCAATGCTATCTCCCTATGTCGCGGGTCTGTTTAGTGCCAATGTCATCGCATGGGCAAACGTCATGTATCCGTTCTTTACGTCTCAAACAAAGGGAGTGGCGGCAAGTGATGCTATATTCGCCGGTACCGGTGAATTACTGGGCGACATGGCAATGTCGCGTGGCATGATGCCAAGCAACGCTGCATATATGACTGTTTACCTGGCACAAAAAGAGCAGGTAGAGAAAAATTACGCCGAGGTCGCCCGATACAATGCTCGCAACAAGCCGTTCGATATATATAATAAGTATTCGTTCCTCGGCTCGATCGTTCGCGGCTTGACACCGACATACAACAGTAAAACGCCGCTGTTTTCATCACTCGCCAATGGTCTGTCGCTCATCGGCACCGCCATTAAGCGACTTGATCCGTCGGCCAATGCAATTTACTACCTGCAACCGGATCCATTCAATCCACTGCGCCTTAACTGTCCTGATCCGGAATATCTGGCAATCGGCATCATGGCAGATACTGCCTGTAACGTCCGGTATAGTATGGGGCCACAAGAGCTTGCAGCGCAGGTAGACAGCGTCCTCGACTACATGACTCAGGAGCATCCTGATCTCACCGAGGAGAACCTCACCGAGCTGAGAGAACGCATGGCAAACGCAGACGACGAGATGGAGCGAGAAAACATTGCACGCATGCTCACAACTGCCGAAACCGCGAACCGCATGCCACAAATCGACGAAAAAACCGGCAAAGCCATACCGGGTAGTGAGTACGAGAAGTTTCTGGAATATTGCGTTAATCGCCAAGACCCATGGGGGAGGAGCGGCATCGCTGTTACACGCGTCGGTCTTACCAACGAACAAAAACTCGAGCGATTAGCCGACAAGGATGGCAATGGCAATCCTGTTAGCCTCAATGACAGCGGTGACCCGTATCAACAGTTCCTCGTGGGTGCATACCCGGCCATCACCGAAGGTGCGAAAGCCGACCAAGACTGGTACTCCGGTAAAAAATGTACCGAGCAAAGCGAGATGCTGACGAATTTTCGTGCTTATACGATGATGTGTTCTGTCGACGGCTCGCTCTCAGGTGGTGTCGACTGCACCGACCTCGACAATTCCGCCGCAGCTGCCTACAGCGATAACTTCTACACCAGCAACGATATCTTGTATCTATCGTGGTACTAGGACGAGATTATAGTTTTGCTTCTTTGGCGAGTCTTAGTAGTGCCGCGACGGCACTTACTTCACTGATTGTTATGTCGCTCGATGTTTGCCCGATTACAAATTTATAAGCCTTTAGGTCGTTGACTGCCATCAGGCGGTATTCACGCATCGAACCAAACGTGTGTGCATGCATATAGTATGCCTCGTGTCCGTTTACCGGACCCGCCTTGGCGGTCTGTGCATAGATACGAGCACTGTTCATCGAAGACGTGTCCTTGAACTGCATCACATCGACGTATAATTCTGCCTTCTTGCCGTCGGCTCGGACAAAATCAAAGGAAACGGTCTGACTGCGATCGCCGTTCATATTAAAGACTTTGCTTACCTTTGGTTCACTGACAGATTTCGCTTTGTCGCCCAGAGCGGCCTTCACGTCGTCTTTACTTACCACTTCACCGATTCCCAAGTCAGCACCCTCATCGACAAATGCATGGAACCCATTCGCACCGACACCGCGCTCAGAGGTGTTCGTCTTTGGTGACGCCAGGATAGACATGACTGCCAGCATGATCGCTATGGTGCCGACGGTAATCATAACCGTCAATATTGCCAATCTCTGGCGTTCGCTCAGCTGTCTGGCCGCGGAGTAGGATCTCGATACCTTTTTTGCCATATCTAACGTATATATTACCACAAGCAAGACTCGCGTCCATACATAATGCTTGTCCTTATATACAGCCTGTTGTATCCTATATTTATACGAAATTTTATTACTCATATTGATTAGGAACAGACACATGATCGCCAAAAAAACACGCATTTCATGGACACAACGCTTACTGCATCCTGCTGCCATCATGCGTACAGCGGTACTTGTGGGAGTCTTGTCGATTGCCGGGGTCGGATTTATGCAGTCATCCGACGCAAGTGCCGTCCAAACCTCCAATGATTACTGTAGTCAATACTCCGTCAACAGCCAGCGAAACGCCTGTAAGGACGGTATAAAGGGTACTGAATGTAATGATTACGCGATCACGTTCGATCAGGAAACGGCCGACATCTGCCGCAAAGCGGCCAAGGCGAAGGCTGACGGGCTGATTTCAGATACGCCATCGTTCTCGCCGTCTCCATCGACAAGCACGCCACATCCGCCAACTGGTCAAGACGTAGCCAACGAAGCGACTGCATATAAAAACGCCATCTTGGCCGCTTGCGCACCGTATCAGCATGACACGGCAGCGGCACTATGGTGTCTATACGGTGGGCTCGGGCAAAACGGCACCGAGGGGAAACCCAAAACGATCGCTGATTGTTTGAGTAAACCAGAGCTTCAAGGTTCGGACCTCAATCAAGGAGCCTGTATTACTGGTGCGACGGCTGGCAACGCATATCTGACCGCTCAAAACAGCGGTCGCGACAGTAGCAGTAATCCAAACGCGATCCTCGATCAGCTCGATGTCGCCAATAACTTGTCTCAAATCATCAATATACTGCACGCTGTCGGGCCGAACGCCGGTCTCGACACGAGTAATATCGCCGACAACAGCTATGGTTCATATGTGAACGGTGCTGGCAAGAAACAACCAATCAAGGTTTACCCGAGCGGTATCAGTAATGCTCCAGCCATCGTCTTCTTCAACGGCGGCGGTTGGCACGTCAACGACGGTACGAGTTACTGTGTCGCCATCGGTTCGCCACAAAAGAACTGTCAGCCTGGTCAAAATGGTGGTGCCGACACTGGTGCGCGAAACATCGGTGCTCCGGCTGGCGGCGGTGCCTTGCAGCGCGGGTACACCGCTATCGAAGTTACTTATCGGCTCGGCTCCAGCGGCGTATACTATATGCTCGAAGACGTCATGCGCGGCCTGCGTCATGTTATCAACAACGCCGGACTTTACGACATCGATCCTAGCAAAGTCGCCATCTGGGGCGACAGTGCCGGTGGTAGCTTGGCTATGCGAGTAGCGGCTACCGGCAAGTCGGGTGCCAAAGCAGCAGTCGGCTGGTCCGCGCCTACTAATGCCTATACCGCTCTGTTCAAATCTTTCAGTTCATTCCTGATCGGCATGGATCACTCCACTTGTATCCCCACCGACCTCGCCGGTGCAGCCAACACGACAAATCTACTCAATGGCGGTAGCGGTGATGTCGCCGAATACGGACAAGGGCTCAGTAGCAATGACTTTTCACTGCTCGGGATAGGCGGCGAAAGTGATATCGGAAGCAATCCTATCGGTGCTATCACCCAAGTACTTACCGCCGCTCAATATGCTGCCGAGACTGGCAAAAACATAGAGGCTATCAGCAAGCAGCTAGAAACCGCCTACAACGACGGAGAGCCCGATATGCAAAGCATCATGAACAGCGGTCTGCCCAGTAGCGTGTTCAACCTGTCTGCCAAGAAGCTCACCGAGTGTATTGACAACTTCAACACTCTATCTCCAGCACTGTTTGCCAGTCCGGAATCAACCCCAAGCTTCCTGGCTGGCTTCGACACTGACAACCTCATCGATCCGCAGCAGCTTTACGACATGCGCGACAAACTACGCAGTCTTGGTATTCGCTCCGACGCGCTCGTGCTGCCAGGGGATGCAGAGGCTGGCACGCCAGCTATCGGAGCATCCGAAAACCACCTCGGCTACGACCCTCGGTTCGTCTGTGAAAGTATCAATTTCATCGACAGTGTCATGCAGCCAGATAAGGGTACGGTTGACTGCGGTACCGGACTCGTCAATAAATAACAGCGGAGGCGGTGGCTCTGGTGGTGGCGGAGGCGGCGGTAACGGCTGTACCGCAAGTGCACACTTAAATACGTTTGATGGTCCGCTTGTCCGACTTGCCGCAGCGGTTCGGCCAGGAGATACCGTTCAGGGTCAGGGTGATGGTACCTACAAGATCACCAGCAATTGCAGCACGCCGCCTCGTACCTCTACCGGTAACGGATGTGTCCGATCAACGACACTTGATGAAAACTCTCCTCGTATTTTACTGGCCGCAAGCGTCAGACCAGACAGTTCCTGTGGCAACGCTTGCCCGCGCTCAACCAACACCTATCTCGACCACAAACCACTTATATTGTTTGCGGCTGCCGTCAATCCATGTGCTGGAGCGTCTGGCAATAGCAAAAGCGGCAACAGCGGTAGCGGTAACATGGGCGGAGGAGCCGCCGTTGGCGGAGCTGCCGGTGCTGCTGGCGGTGCCATCGGCGGTGCGGCAGGCTGCGCCATAGCGGCTGTCACTCCACCTGCATGTAGGCGATAGAGCAAAAGCACAATTATTTCATATGAATATGAAGTAAAGCAAGAGAATATATTGCTTCCTACCTTATGACACTGTCATCTCTATGCCGCACAACTATCTCGCGTCATCAGCAGCAGGAAGCTTTTGCTTTAGCTGCGTTCTTTTTTGATGACAGCCTGAAGCTTCTTTAAACTCTCGACAGGACTGTCACTGTTGGCGATCAACATATAGTCCTCTTTGTCATCGTTGAGGGTCTTTATCGAAGCTATAGATGACGTTATGAGTTCCTGAGCCTTCTGCTTTTGCGTGTCGGCACCGCTTTCAGCAGCAGTATAGTATGTCTCGAGCGCGTCGAGCAGATTCTTGGCGTTTTCATGGTATGTCAGAAAATACTTATCATTAAACTCTTTCAGCGGCACGGATGCATGATCCTCAACCGCTTGCTTACAGTCAGTACTCGCTGACTGCAGACTCGCAAGCGAGGTTATGGACGATAACTGTGACAACATGATGTTGCACGACTGCTTGATCGTCGAAAACGCCAGAAGTGTCACCACGAAATCTTCAGATGTCTGACCATACTCTTCAGCTGCCTGGCGCACCTCCGCGTACGCTTTAGCCACTGTGTCATTGCGGGTGACCGCTGGTGAATTACGTAGTTGTTCAAGTGCTTCATTGTACGCCGCAACAATCTGCGTCGCATTGGCTAGCTGCAGCTTCGTTACAGTTGCTGGACCGAGTGCGTTGTTCTCGTTTAACGCCTCGAACTCCGTGGCTTTCGCTATCATCATTTCTACGTTTGCGCTCGCCGCATCGTAATCTTTACCCTGAACACGCAAAACCGCTAGGTAGTACAGACCAGCGACCATCGCCAGAAATACCAGTACGATGACGACTATCAGTGGGCGAGAAAGTGATCGACTCTGTTCTTGCATAATCTGGTTAAAGTATAGTCCATGCGATATATAGACACAAGCATTATGACTTAAAACACTTGCGTTTATTTAAATTTTAGTGTATAATCAGAAGAGTAAACATATTATTCGTAAATCGAATCGAAGGAAGAAGAACCACCACATGACCGCTTCTCACGAACCTCGCCCGACACAGGTCGGATATCAATACCAACAGTCGCGTCCAGCTCAGTTCCCATATCAACACTACCCGTCGCAACAATACCTCGGTCAGTATCACCAGCCTGGTCCAGCACCTGAGCAGTTCAACAACAGAAACAATAAGAACGGTGACAACAAAAAGCTTCCGACATGGGCCAAGGTAACGGCTGGCGGTCTTGCGATTACCGCTGCTGTAGGCGGTGGTCTCTTCGCAAAATCGCAGTTCGATAGTGCCGACAGGGCAGAGACGGTCGCTACGGGCGAGACATTAAGCTACGAAATAGAGTCTCCAACCCTCTCATTTAATGCACTCGATGCTCAAAAACGGTTTGATGCCAACATCGATGCTGCAAACGACAGTGTTCGTCATGGTCTTTCATTACATAAGCTCGATTACGGTAACTTTTTTTCAGAAGATAAAGATGCCGGTCCCTCTTCGTTAAATATGACTCCAGAAGAAATCGTTGCACGTGCTACTGCAAAAGAACAGTGGATTAAAACAAATCCTGACGCAGCACAAGCACGTGCAGACGTGGATTTACTCGCTGCTCCGGGCTCCTCGCCTCATAGCACCATGCTAAATACACTTTCTACTGCTCCACAATCGGAACGAGATAGTACAGATCCTAGTATTGTTATTGGTAGCCCACATCGATTCTCTGAAGGTACCTATGCTGGCATTAGCGCAAGTACGGACACATGGATTATAGGTACAACTGGAGCTACGAGAGGTGGTAAGTATGTTGCCGTTTATGAGTGGCAGCAGTCTCCGGACGGCACAACTGGTGAATGGATTCACACTGATACTTATTCACCAACAAATACTCCTTCGTTCGCAACCACATTCGCTGACATCCTACAGAAATAGTATCGTTTTCTAATCTTAAGCGTCTTGTTTTAGCCATTAGTTTCGTCTATTGTATAGATACGATATGCAGGCGAAACAAACAGTGGTGGGATTCACTAGAAAATTTTTTATCACTTTGCCTTTGCTTATATTGGTTTATCTGCTCGCCGTATTGAGCTTTTCTTTGCTTGGTCACGCACCATCAGTTTTTGCCGACTGTGCCACGGGTGTACAGGGTGTATCAGGTAACACTGATCGTCCCGATCCCACGAAATGTTATGATCCTACTACTAATCAGGTAATCGGTGACGCGACTGGTGCCCCAGCCGACCCCAACGCAACACCTGCTGACTCAAATAACACAGAAGAGGATGGCAATGCTCCTGCCTCCGAAACCTGCGCCGTTGAGAAGATAGGGTGGTTCGTCTGTCCTGTCATGGAGCAAGCGGCCCGCATATCCGACAAGGCATTTGCTTTTCTGGCAGACAACTTCCTGAAAACCGATCCGCAACTGGTAGGAAACCAGTCGGGTACCAAGACCGCATGGGAGATCGCGCGCAATCTGGCGAACGTAATGTTTATCATCGCCTTCCTGGCGATTATCGCGTCACAAGTGACAGGTATGGGCATCAACAACTACGGTATCAAGAAAATGCTACCGCGACTCATCGTGGCGGCCATTGCCGTGAACGTGTCGTACTACATATGCCAGTTGGCAGTAGACCTCACAAACATCCTCGGATACGAGATCCAAAACGCTCTGGCCGGTATTGCTAACAACTTAGGACCGTCAGTGTTTGGCCAAGCGGCGCAGTTTGGCGGTGCCGATCATGAAACCGGCACAGGCAATGCCCTGACTGTTATCACCGTCGCCGTACTGGCAGCTGCCGGTATCGTCTGGTTGATTATGGGCCCTTTGATGGCAGTCGTGATGATGGTCATCATTACGGTTATCACCATTATCGTCATCCTCTTGCTCCGCAAAGCACTGATCGTCCTCCTCATCGTTGTATCACCTATCGCATTCGTGCTCTATCTGCTACCTAACACCGAAAAGCTGTTTAGCAAGTGGTTACGTATGTTCACGCAGTTACTGCTTATATTCCCAGTAGTAGGCCTGCTCTTCGGTGCGGGCCAGCTCGCGAGCACCATCATACTGGTGTCTGGTGCGGCCAAGAGTGACGCGCAGGTGGAACAGTCACGAAACTGTAACCCGGATAACACCGAAGCCAAACAAAGTTACGCCGAAAACACCGACCCGAACTCCAAGCCAGGTGATTACGATGGTTGTGGCTATGGCTACGTGACATTTAGTAGCACCAAAGACGGTAGTAAGGACTGTGGCAGTAACTGTAACGTCACCGCCAGCTGGGTGCTCGGGCTCGTTGCTATGGGCGTAGCCGTCGCACCACTCATCGCCGTGTTTGCCGTCCTCAAAGGTGCGCTGTCAGCTGCCGGTTCAATCGGTGGCAAGATTCAAGCCGGCATCGCGAAGGGTGGAGGAAACTTTGCCAAGCGTGCCGAGGCGGCAGACCAAGCGCGACAAAACCGCATGGGTCTGCGTGCGATGCAGGGGCAGCGAACAATCGGTGGAGGAATGTATCGCAGAAGAGCGAAGCGAGATGCTATACGCAGTAGCGTCGAACGTGAATTTAAGAACGCACAGAGCAGTTATATAGCAGGTGAGCTAACAGATGCTGACGGACTACCCGCAGACGCATCTTTGAAAAAGAAAATGGCCGGTGGATATGGATTGCGAAATGCCGATCCAGGCGCACTACAACGAGTTGAGGCGGCAGCGATCAGCACGGCGAGGGCCGAGCAGAGTGAAGCTTTCAAGGCGGCGTCACAGCTGGCTGCAGACCAAAACAATGCCGAATTACACGCTGTACTCAACACTGATAAGCTCGATGTGAATGATCCAACCGTGGCAGCAGCTATACACGAGCTTGGCAATCGTCAAGATTTCGCGCAGCTCGAAAAGGTTATGGACAAACTCCGTGGCACAGGACCAAGCCTGGCATCACGCACGCTTTCGTCGACACTCTCTGAAAATGCCGGACAGATGTTCACTGGCGGTCAATTAGCAGAGTTGAGCCGTGGACAAGATATCGGCAGCTATATGGAAACGGTCAACAATAACCTTGCCGGTGGAGTTCTCTCTCCGGAAAAAATGGCTACGCTTAATCCTAGCCTGGCAGCCGAGGTTTCTCACGTGCTCGCAACGTCTTCTGCTTCAACCGACGCAAAGACAGCCGCTACTGCTCAGGCTGCTATTGCCAAGGTGCGTGAGAGTTCTGTGGCCGTCAGGGGTGACAGCATTCTCAACAAGAAGATCTCGCGTATCGATACCCAGCTCACCAACTTCGCTGGTGGGGCTCACCAGGTCAACGCAAACAGAAACAGATAGTAGTATCATATTGACACATAAAGACGTTTATGCTAATATACTGGTAGGAATATCCTCATGGAACGCCAGCCAGCACCTAATTCAGCACGAAACCACGAAGCACCAAAAGATGCCTTTGATGCTGAGTTAGACATGTTGGAAGATGATGGTGAACACTTCGGACAACCAGACAACCTAAACAACGCCGTCGACCAGACGGTAGATGATGATGATACATTCTCGGTCCTAGAAGGTCCAGGTGGCACTTACGACCCGGAGGAGGGTCCGTATCAGATGCCAGAAGCTTACTCAGACGTTGGCGGAACCGGCCCAGAGGCTGATATGGCTCTCCATGCCAAAGAGGTGGCACAAGCCAAGGAGGCTGCTCAACGAGACGCGGAAGCGTCCTTGGTATTACGCAAGTCGCAACGACTCGATAAATACGTGCTAGAACGAGCAGACTCACTGCTTCAGCGCGGAGAAAAACTCGCTGCGAAAACCGGCGACAAAAAACACGCGGCCAAAGACCAGTATCTCCAGTGGCGTATTGATAGCACGCAGCGCAAAAAAGATCACTATACAGACAAGGCCACATCGGCTGTATTTGGCTTTCGTCGTCGTAAATACGCACGTAAAGCGCGTCTTATGAAACGACGACTAACGACCTTGAATGGTCTGCAGGCACTCGATCGAAAAAAATATAACGCAAACCTTGACACTGTGACAGAAAAAAACGGAGAGATGATGACTACGCCAGGACTGCGGACGCGTCGACGCGAAGCTCGCGCAGAACGATTGCAGAGTCGTATACATAACATGATTGCCGCCGAATATAAACTGGCCAAAATTGGTCGCGAAGATCGTAAACAGCAGAAACTTGCTATGAAAGGTGAGGGCAACCCCGCGAAACGCGAGGAGTTACGCCGTCTGCTTGTCGATTCCGGTTCAGTAGAAAAACTAGAGGCTGTTGGACGCAAAGTATTGATTGACCGGCTCATGAAAGCGAACTTCAAAAACGAAAGTGTCAGAAGTATGGCCATATTTGCCGTTAACCAGTTTGGCGAGTCTATACGTGCCTACAACGATAAACTTTCGTCTCAAAAAAGATTATGATTTGGTAAGATAAAGTCATGCCTGTACTCACTCAACAATTTCTCCAGACTCTCGGTATCAATCTCGACGAACAGACTGCTGCGGCATTTTCTGAGCATTTCGAGCAAACACTCGGTGAACGCGTGATCGAAGGTATCGTCGATACTCTAGACGACCAGGAGCTGGAAGAGCTTGCAGCCCTCCGTGATCAGGACGATGAAAAGCTACAGCAGTGGCTCCAAGCGAAGGTTCCTGACCTCAAAGACATCGTCGAAGATGAAGTCGCGATTCTCGTGGGCGAACTCGCCGAAAACAGCGACAAAATTTAGCACTGTCTACTCGCTAAACCATAAGAAGTAAGTTATAATATCACCAGATATGGTGGCATGGTATGGCAGTCTATAAAGTACCCCAGGATGTAGAGGCGGACGACAAACTGATCGGACCGTTCAGTTTTCGTCAGTTTATCTACCTGATTATCGTGGCGATCTCCATGGCAGGTGCATGGGGTCTAAGCCAGTTATTTATCCCGCTCGCTATCATACCGCTGCCGATTATCGTGTTTTTTGCCGCACTCGCACTGCCGCTGCGCAAGGACCAGCCCATGGAAGCATACCTTTCTGCGGTGGTCTCTTTTTATTTCCTCAAATCGCGCAAACGATTATGGCAGCCGGATGGTATCGATTCGTTCGTGACGATTATCCCGCCCAAAGATGCCGACAAGATATTAACGAAGACGTTCGACGAATCAGAGGCGACGAAGCGTCTGAACTATTTAGCTGAACTTGTCGACACGCACGGTTGGGCTATTCGTGGAGCTGGCGGCACACCCGACACATCGATCAGTACTGACCTCTACTACGAGTCGCAGCAGACACCGGATATGATGGACAACACCACACCGGCAGCACAGGCTATGGCTCAACATCTGCAGCAAGAAGCGGCAGACCACAAAAAAGAAGCGATAAACTCTATGAAAGCGGCCAGCAAGGCACCCGCCGAGACGCCCACTCAAGCATCAACTTCGACTCCTACCACACACTCAGCCCCCCCGGTAGAAGCAACAACCAATACCCCTCCAACTCCAGCACCGGCAAATGACGAGCCACCCGTATCTAAATTGCCATCTGTAGCAGAGGTTCGAGCCAAGCAAGCCTCTTCGGCCGAGCAGCGAGCCAAAAAGGAAACCCTGGATGCTATCGCACTCGCTAATGCTCTGACTGAACAGGTCAGCGACGAGCGTGGCGTGCCTGCGGCAACTCCAGCACCAGAAACGCCAGTAAACACTAGCGTTTCTACCCCAGATACTGGTACAATAGGACTGACTCAAAAACAAGCGAATGAGTTGTCGGAGCTAACGGATGTTTCTCTGGAAACGTTATCCAAACAAGCTAACAGAGTCGCGGCGAAGAATAAAGAAATTCTCAAGGACGGCGACGAAGTGACAATTTCGCTCCACTAGGGAGGGGTATACAAAAGAATGGGACCGAATTCTCAGCAGCAACCAGCGGCACCTGTTCCCGGACAGGCTGCTGCTGGCGTGCCGCCCGCTTCCGGCCCAGCACCGGCCCAGCACCCCTACGCGCACGGACATCCGGGAGCTCCAGTTCCGCCACCTCCTGCGCCCGGTCAGCCACTACCCCCCGGTGCACCCAACCCCGAAGCTCACACGCCGCCGCCGCCGACCAACCCAAACACCACCCAGAACAGTCTGCTTTTTAGCGAGCTGAGGGACAATATGGTCATCATGAACGATGGTAGTTTTCGTGCAGTCATCGCCTGTAAATCAATCAACTTCGACCTCATGAGCAGTAAGGAGCGCGAGGGTATTGAGTATAGTTACCAGAATTTCTTGAACTCCCTAACGTTTCCGATCCAAATCCTCATCAGATCTCAGCGTGTCGACATTGGTCCGTACATAGAGCGGCTGACCAACATTCGTCGTGATCAGGAAAACATGCTACTCAATGTTCTGACCGACGATTATATCGACTTTATCGATACACTGTCTCAGGAAGCGAATATCATGGACAAATCCTTCTACGTTGTCATTCCGTATTGGCCACAAGGCGACCTGGCAACGCTTAAGCGCAGTAGCAAGAGCCTGTTTAGCACCATTTTTGGCGGTGCTCCGAAACAACGTGCTATCGTGGTCGATCATGCGACGTACGAAAAGGCTAAGGATGAGGTGAAAAACCATGTTGACTCCGTAATGAGCGGTCTGTTCCAGCTCGGTATCAAATGTGTGCAGCTCAATACTAAAGAGCTTGGTCAGCTGTACTACAACTTCTATAACCCCGACACTGCTGTTCGTGAACCACTGGGTAATTTCGAAAGTATCACCGCCATGTATGTTCGCAAGGGTCAGGGTGAAGCACCGCGTCCTCACCTGATTCGCGAAGAGGATAAGCCATCGGAGGCAAGCAATGTCTAAGCGTCCAAGTGCCGTTGATATTGCCGCCCAACAGCGTGCTCGTGAGCAGGCTGAGGTTGAGCAAGCGTTCCAAAAGGGTATCACGACTCTGCGCGACCTAGTGGCACCGGCGAGCCTAGAAATCCATGCAAGCCACTTCCGACTTGGCACCAAGTATGGTCGCACCATCTACGTCTACGCATATCCACGCCAGATTTATACCGGCTGGCTCTCGAGTATTATCAATATCGATGAGGTACTCGACGTCAGTATGTTCTTCTATCCGGTTGAGTCCGAAGTCGTCCTCAAGAACTTGCGCAAAAAAGTGACTCAGATGCAGGCAACCATGGCCATCAATGAAGAAAAGGGCCGTACCCGCGACCCTGGTCTCGAGGCGGCACTGAACGACGCCGAGGAACTTCGTGATGAAATCCAGGTTGGCTCGGAGCGGTTCTTCCGCTACGGTCTCTATATCACAATGTACGCCGACACCTTGGATGAACTGAACTTTATCCAGCACAAGATCGAGACGATTTTTGGCCAGCAACTTGTCTTTAGCAAGGTCGCCTCCAGTCAGCAAGAGCAAGGACTCAACGCGACCGTTCCGCAGATGACCGACCAGTTACAGATTCGCCGCAATATGAACACCGGCGCGATCAGCACATCTTTCCCGTTCACCAGTGCCGATCTGACACAGGAAAAGGGCATCCTCTACGGCATCAATATGCACAACAACGGTCTGATTATCTTTGACCGATTCACGCTGGAAAATGCCAATATGGTGGTCTTTGCAAAGTCCGGTTCCGGTAAGTCCTTCACGGTGAAGCTCGAGGCTGTACGCTCCATGATGATGGGTGCCGACGTGCTGATTATCGACCCGGAAAACGAATATCAGAAACTGAGCGATGCCGTGGGTGGTAGCTATATCCGACTCAGCCTCAACTCCGATGTACGCGTCAATCCGTTTGACCTGCCGCGCGTCATCGACACCGAAGAAGCCGACGATGCTTTGCGTGCCAACCTGGTCACGCTTCATGGTCTGCTCCGTCTGATGCTTGGTGGTGCTTCACTGCAAGCCAGCGGTCAGACAAATGTCACCGCCATGACCCCAGCCGAAGAGGCTGACCTGGATCAAGCACTTATCGACACGTATGCACGCGCGGGTATCACCAGTGATCCGCTCACACATTCGTCTCCACCGCCAACTATGGTCGATCTGTACGACACGCTCGTCCATATGGAGGGCAATGGTCCAGCTCTCGCACAACGCTTGCGCAAATACACCTCTGGTACGTTCGCCGGTATTTTCAGCCAACAGTCCAATATCGATATCAACAACCAGATGGTCGTGTTTAATATCCGTGATCTCGAGGATGAACTGCGTCCAGTCGCCATGTATATCGTCTTGAGCCACATCTGGAATGTCACCCGCAGCCACCTGAAAAAGCGTATGCTGATCGTTGATGAGGCGTGGCAGTTGATGAAGTATGAAGACAGTGCAAACTTTTTGTTCAGTCTCGCGAAACGCGCCCGAAAGTATTACCTGGGTGTCACGACCATCAGTCAGGACGTCGAGGATTTCATGGCAAGCAAAATGGGTCGCGCGATTGTGGCCAACAGCTCTATGCAGCTCCTCCTCAAGCAGTCACCAAGTGCCGTCGACGTGCTCGCCGATGTCTTCAAATTGACCGACGAAGAGCGCAAGCGTCTGAGTAACTTCCCGGTGGGACAGGGATTGTTCTTTGCCGGTGCCAACCACGTGCACATCCAGGTCGTCGCGTCACGCACTGAACATCAACTTGTTACCACCAACCCGGTTCAGCAGCTACAACAGGAAGAGCAGCGGCGCATGGAGGAGTTAGCGCGTCAACATGCCGCAGAACAACAGCAAGCGGCAGGGCAAGCTCCAGGACCACAGGTTTAGAGGGGGTAAATCGTGGCGACCAAAAATCCCCTCGACGAAGACAAGCTAGCCGGTAACGCCTCTGACAGTCGTAACGCGTCGCAGAACGCCTACAATAGGCGATTCAACAAAATTCGCAAGGCAGAAGAAGATGCTGATTTTGATCAGATAATCGCCAATAACTACGGATCAGGTGCCAAGGACAAAAAGGTCGATGCGCACGGCGATACCGTCATGACCAACTACAATGCCGATGACGAGGATACCGAAGCGGAAATCGAAGTCGATGACGTACGCCAACGAGAGGAGTCAGGAGACAACAAATCATCGTTTTTCAGAGCTGGCAGCGACTCGCCTTATCAGGGCAATGACCTAAAAAGTCGGCTGCTACGCATGCGTGGTGTCAAAAACAAGGGGGCCACTACCGGTGCTGCCGCAAGTCTCCTTTTTGTCGGCGGTATTATGATCAGTATGGCAGGGGGTAGTTCGTTTTGGGCCGCACTCGAAAAAAACCTCACCAATGATGGCAACGATGACGCGCGTATCAGCTGGATTATGCATCGTGCATTCAATAACATGTTCAAGGTTGATGCGTGCGCCAAGCCAGGTTCGCTGAAGTGTAAGTTCAAAACCATGACCAAGACACAAGTTCAGAAGTTCAAGGATGGTATGGCAAAAATCAAAGGTTCTATCGTGGACCGCAATGGCAACCCGGTGCGTGGATCACCGGCGGTAGGCAATGATGGAATTATCGATCCAGACAAAATGGAAGACGGACAACGTGTCGTCAGAGAATCTGTCGTCTTTAACGACGGTTACGAGGCGCGGACCGTCGGAGAAATGAATACACACATGGACAAAAGTGTCAGCGCGCGCAGTCTTATGGCTCGTGGCGTTGATGTTATGCGAGGTAGCTTCCTGCACGGCAGGTTCGGCGAAATGCTGAGCAAGAAGTACGGTATCAACAAAACCAGAGCGACTCCTGAAGAAAGGCGAACAAATCAAGCGAAAACCATTGCAGCGGATGAGGCCAAAAAAGCTATGGATACTCAGCGACAAGGTGTTACAGGAACCTTATTCAAAGCACTTATGAGTCCTTCGGCAGCCGTGGCGACCGCTGGCATAGACTACGCCTGTATGCTGTATAACGCTACTCGCATCACGGTTGGAGCGGTCAAAGCGAAATGGGCCACGGACCTGATACGATTCTCTTGGCCGTTTGTACGTCTCGTGTCTAAAATTCAGGATGGCAGTGCCACTGAGGCTGACTTCAAGGAAATCGAGGAGCGGTTCATGCAGCTGGTTGACTACATGCCGGAGTCGCGCGCAGATGAACTAAAGGAAAAAATCGATAACAATACGATTGAAGAGGCAGACCTAAAAACCATGGAACTCTATGGTGTATCGACCGACGATCTGGACAAAAGAGATGGTAAAAACAACGCGAAAAAGCAAATCGATGAGATTACCGGCAAAAACGCACTTGATTCCCAGGGGCTGCAGGCGGCTATCTACGGCGACCTGAAGGCACTATCTGATTTTTCTAAGAAGTTTTCCGTCGGAATAGTAGGCTCGACAACACTCACGATGGATTATATCGTCAAACAAGTCCAAAGATTTGTCGGATTTGGCAATAAACTGGAGGGAAAGCGGAATATCCGGTCTCTCTGTATCCTTAATAAAGCGGTCGGTGCAGCACAAGCGGCGGGCGGAATTGCCGAAAGCGGTATCGACATCGTGAACTGCATCTCGAGTGCTGGTGGTAATGTCACCGGGTTTGTAAGTTGTGCGAAACTGGCGACCAAGATGGCTGTAAAAATGAGTATCTATATGTCTGCTTATATAGCCGTCGGATATCTGATGACCAGTGCGGTCACGGCTATGATTATCAAAAACGCACCCGTGCTTCCGCTCGATCTAAAAGGTCCGGCAGCCGGTAACGCCCTAGCCTCCGGTATAGCACTCATGCTCGCACACAAAGCTCAATCAAGCGGACTAAAGCCCGCCATGTCCATGGCAGCCGTCAATGCATTTATCGCTTCGACGCAGGATACCTACGACGCATACACGACAGAAATCGCACAATACGAAGCCCGCCAAGCACCGTTTGATGCGAGTAACCGGTACTCTTTCATGGGACAGATAAAAAACGCGCTTAGTCCTTACCCGCTCAATCCCAACAAGCCAACAACTGCTTTCTCATATATGGCTAATATCTTTGGTGTGGTATCGAGTCTCTTTAGCAACACTGCACGAGCATTTTATAGTCAACCATCACTCATGACTATCACTGACGCGCAGTTGCAGTCACGGCTCAATGGCGGCGTCTGCGAATCTGACGAAGAGAAGGTGATAGAGGGAATGATGTGCGACCGGACATCGGGCAGGACGGTGCAGGTTGTGTCGCCTCGTGTCATCAAGTGGGCCGAGGAGGATGCCGCGGGCGTATCCGACCATCTATCCGAAGCTATTGAGTGGATGCAGGAGGCGCAAAACAGACCAGAGGCGGAAAACGGTGGCGGCACCAAAGATGAAACATGCAACCGACTTACCGACGCGCTAAGCTTGGACTTTGGCAGCATGGGAACATGCAAAGATTCTGGAGAAAAAGCCAGTATCGATGATGAGGGTAAACCTGTTAAGGGGAGTCAGTTCGAAAAATTCATCCTGTACTGCACGGATCAGCGAGAGCGAGAGATGGGGTCGACCGATCTGGATACAAGTATTGGTAGTACTAAAGAACAGGACTGGCATAGCGGCAAACAGTGCGGCAAGACGTACGACTCTAACGGCACTCCTTCCAGTGATACTGATGCGTTTGACCCGAGCAAAGACACTGGCAAGGGCAGCCTGATGATGGATTACTTCTTTTACTACTACCATATGTGTTATGTCCAATACGCCGTAGCAAATAACGCAACTGACTGCACGAACGATACGCCGCCAAACGCAACGGCATCAGGTGGCAGTGTCGGAGCGGGTAACGGCGATATAGCAGCCAGTGCCCGTATGATGGGTGAGTGGGGTGCACAGTATAATTCTTGCTATGTATACGGAGGTGGTCACGGTAGAGATAGAGCGTGGATAGAAGCAGCGATACAAAATCACTTTGCTGGAGACTATGCGGTCGACTGTTCGGCATTCGTGCGCGCAGTCATCCTTCATGCGACCGGCAATGATATCGGTGACCAAACCACTCATACTATGTGTGCGGATACGCAGAATTTTGAACGTGTTCCTCGAGACCAGGCACAGCCAGGTGACTTAGCGATAGACTGCGCCAACCACGTTGAAGTCATCGTCGATCCGAATGGTGGCGACTTCAAAACGGTTGGATCACACACGACTGGTTGTGGACCAGGTATGGGTTCAAGTCCGGGAACTTACCAGGGAACTGAAAGTTTTGTCCTAAGGTACAAGGGCGGGTAATATAGGTATGATGGATAGATTTGGAGGGAAACGAGTTGTACTTATCGCAGTGGCGTTTATCATCGCCATCGTCGTCGGTATTGTCATGATTTTCCTACCCAAGGATAACAACGAGCCGACCAAAACGACCGTAGAGCCCGGCGAAACGATTACCGAACAGCAGATTGAAGAACGAAATCAAAACAACAACTCCAACTCTGGCGGCACCGGTTCAAGTGGCTCGGGGCAGGGTACTGGAAGCACAGCACAACCCAAGCCGACAAAAGATGAATTTTATGACATCATCGTCAAATCAGGCAGCGTGGCTCCAAATTCAAAAGGGCAAGTTTCTTTCGGTATATTGAGGGTGCAAAACCCGACACCGGGCTGGTATATCGTCACTATCCGCTCAGGTAATCTGGAGCCAGCCAAGGTGATCTTTCACCAGACAAATGACCCTAACAACCCGCTCACAATAGTTGCGGGTCCAGGAACATATTTTCCCGATTCTCTACCCATACCAAGTGCAGTGAGGAGGGCTCTATGATAAGACGTCTATTGAAGCGATGTCGCATAGGACTATTACTATTTGGTTGTCTGTTAAATATCTGGCAGCCCGCACTTGTGGGTGCAGCCGATACTAGAGGTATGTGTGATCCCGACGATACGGCATTTCGTGCCAAGCAGATTTTTCGTCAGACAAATGACATTTTGTATTACGATGATTGCGCCAACTCCTGCTCAGCAGGTGCCTCGACACAACTAAACGGAGATAATAATGCCGAGAGGGCATATAACTTCTTGGTCACCCATGGATACACACCGGAACAGGCGGCGGGTATGGTGGGCAACATGATTCTGGAGTCGGGTGTGAACCCGCAGCGTTTACAGGGAACAGGATTGAATGACCTGACACCGGCCGATCAGGTGCCTGTAGACGGCACAAGGATAGGTTGGGGTATTGTACAGTGGGATCCGCCAAGTAAAGTTATTCCACCTATTAAAGACGCCGGCAAAGATCCTAACGACCTCATAGCTCAGCTGGAATTTCTCACGGCAGACAACAAACTAAACGGCGGTGCGCGCCACGATGCGGCTGATAGAGTACGTGCTACCAATACTGTCGAAGAAGCAACACAGGCATTTGGTCAGTATTATGAAGCTCCGGCTAACCTTGGTGCATCGATAGACCAGCGTACTACATACGCTCAGGCTATTTACAACAAAGCGACTCAAGGCACGCCACTCCCACCAGAAGTAGAGGCAGCTATATATAAGGGTGACGGTACGGGTACTGTAGCATCGACCGGTCCAAGCGAATGTGGCTCAACGCGCACCGACAGTGGTGAATGTCAAAATCCGTTCCGCGACCTAAAGAATTCTCACCCTATGCGCTGGGATGGTGGTCTCGATTACGGTGGAGACAACGGCGAAGGTCCTGTATATGCCGTATGTCCTGCAGAAATCACTCACGTACAAACAACCGGCTCCGGCTGGCCAGGACTTGGTACCGAAAGTGACGGAGCGTACATCACCTACCGCGTAACATCAGGTAAAGCAGAGGGCTTATTTGTCTACATCACCGAGGATTGTACACCTGCAGTGGCGGTCGGTGATCGAGTCACAACAGATCAACCTGTCTGTCATTACAAAGATCAGGGCACGCACTTGGAAATCGGCTGGAGTGAGGGTGGAAATAACCAATACATCGCATGGAGTGATTATCCGGGTAAATCCAACGGTTACGCATCAAACTCAGGGCTGGATATAGGTCGCTTCCTGTCGACGCTTGGAGTCGGCGAAGGGCATGACAGTGGTGAAGGTATAAGCACGACGCCGCCTCCGGCAGATTGGCCAAAATGGTAGGAGTATACATATGACGAGTCAACAACGCCAAACACTCATGATCAGTATCGCGGTTATCACGCTGATCGGTTTCGGGTGGTTGATTGTGTGGTTTTACACGCTTGCTTCACTGACTATCACTACAAGTAGTTCTGCCAATACTATCTTGATGCGTCAGATTCTCAGTAATGGATCATATCAGCAAGTGGATGTAACTCAGCGTGGGAACAGGGCGGACGTTCGTGTATCTGCAGGTACTTATGTAGTGACTGTTCAAAACTCCGCGCAATCATCGAGTCAAATCGTGACATTGAACCCTGGCGAACACAAGGACATCACGATCAATCTCACCACCACGGCAACGCACGCGGTGAGCGAGCCTGTCTCGAGTATGGGTGCGGGAAGTATCGTGGCATCCAAGGATACATTACGATTTGTCGATAGAAATACGGCAGATAATCTACTGTATTCTGTCAATAGTCGAGGAACTGTCACAAAACTCGACCCCACCACTCGTTATACTAAAATCAGTTGGGCAAACCCACAATTTGGCATCGGCTATGGTGTCGACAAAAACAACCGATATGTCGTGACGAAAATCGAGGGAGATTTCGTGACGACTATCAAGCTGCCATTCACCGCCAGTGTTACTACAAGTATCGGCGTCGCACCTAATCGTACATGGTATGTATCGGACGGAAGTGCCGTATATAGAGGAAATGCCGACGGTTCATTTACAGAAATCTACTCCTCGACACAACAGATAGGTATCACCACTGTGTCAAACGACGCGCTCTTGCTTTGGCAACGACCCAAAAACAGCACGCGCGAGGGGACTCTGGTGATCCTCCATACGAACGGCGATAAGTATCAGATAAAAGGTGGAGCGTATGAAGCCGCTTGGTCGCCATCCGGCAAAAAACTGGTGACATCCGGTGATACATCGGAAGTATTCGATGGCAAGTTCCAAAAGATTGGCGTTTTGCCGAGTAGTAACTTCCTCAGTCCAGTGTGGCTCGATGAAAATACACTACTTTATGGCTTACAACACAGCGTCGTGAGATACGACCTACAAAGCGGCAAGACGATGCCATTTATCACCTTCAGCCCGACAACGGGACGCCCTTCGCAGATAAAGCTAAGTAACGACGGCGATTACCTGTATGTCGCCATCCAAAAGGGCGGTAACCGTGCAAGCTTGTCGTTCAGGCTCGATAGAATTCCTCTTCAAAATCAGCAGCCAAACGATCTACCTGTGCAAAAAATCAGCCTGCTTGTGCCAAATACCGTCGGCGGATGCGAACTAAACTATATCAACTTCATCCGCTTTTCAATACTGACCAATCAAGTGAGGTCGGGCAATTGTACTTCCGCGGTCAAGAAGTATTTCGCAAGCTACAAGGTCGGCACGACAAATATGTCGTTTCAGAAGCTCGACTAGTCAGCGAAATAATACCGTCATATAGGCGATGGCACCAAACAGAAAAGCGATGGTCGATGGAAACCGCTTCCATGCTTCATATAACACAAATGCCAGTATCGTCGCGGTTCCGACGCAGATACCAAGAGGAAGGAGCGTATATTGAATATCTATCATGTGGTTAATGAAGCGAAAAATCAGTGACGGTACGGCTACGACTATACAAAACGGCACGGCGGTGGCAATTAGGTATTTAAATACTTCTGATCGTCCGTGAAGTAGTGGACGTTTGGCTACCTTGTCGTAACACAGTGCCACTAGTACCGCTGTGACGCAAATCGGCACGACTATCCAGATATTGAAAAAGTATGCCGAAAGTGACCATGTAAAAAGAAGACTCCACAACACGACAATCGCGATCGTACTGTCATCACCCAATATAAAGTGTCGCCAAAACGTGAAAAACCCGCGAACATATTTCATGATCTTACTCCTTCTTGTACGGCGCGAGATCCACGAATCATATGGATCATAAACCATGACAACGCACTATAGAATACAAGCAGATAAAGAAGGGCCCATTCACCATATGGCCACACGATATTGACACCCTCGCTACTGAAGTAGGTGCCAAATGTCACGAGCAGTAGACCGACTGTTAGCTTCATCCAGTTTTCCGGCACACGCGAGAGTGGCTTATGGATAATCAATCCCAGGAGTGCCACAAACACAAGTGCGGCCAGTGTCGCCGATATACCTATACCCATTTCTCCGCGTGCGCTGGCAAAAATCACCACGATAAACACAATTTCAAAACCCTCGAGTAGCACGCCTTTAAACACCATGACGAAACTGTACCAATCAATCGGAGATTTGCTTTTTTTGGATTTTTTCGCATCTGCGACAAGCTTTTTGTATATTTTTTCCTCATCACGACTAGGTAAAACACCGCCGATTCGCAGCAGTGCTTTTTTCATCCACTGCAGTCCAAAAATTAGCAACAGTCCACCCACAACCGCCCACATTGGTCCTATTGGTATATTCGACTCATCGGTCACTTGAGAAATGATTTCATTGAACACAAACACCACAACAGCTAGTACGAGCAACGCTGAAGCAGTGGCGAGTAGGGCGGTCCGCCATCCGCGCGAGATGCCAAGTGCCAATATGATAGTCAAAGCCTCTATCATCTCGACGGTCGTCGCCACAAATAGCGACAACCACAAAAACAGGTGTTCCGCGGACATATCATTACCATTATGCCATACCTTATACCCTCCAGAGGTATATTTATCATAACTATGTTTACGATTACTCAAGTTTGTGGTAGAATATACAGGAAAGTGACCTCTTATGAAGCCACGTGGAGTAATTGACCCAAGGCAGGAAAATTTCTACAATCCGCACAGTGATGAGCGGGAAGCTTTGCGTCGCGCTCAAGCCAGAGCTGAAATGGATGGCACGCCTGTCGAAGAAGTACAGGAAAAGTTCGATGACATGGCTGCCACCACGCTGCGCGACATGGAGGAAACCGGCTCTACATTACCACGCGACACACGAGAGAAACACTCGGCTACACCAGTCATACACCGTGGCAAGCCAGCCAAGGTGTGGCAATTGTTTACAAGCAAAAGGGTGCGTGGTAAAAGTTCAGTCGTTGCCGTTGTATTCCTCTTGTTCGGCGGTGGTGGTTTTTTGACCATATTATTCGCGCCATCTACCGCACTTGTCGCCATGAAAGAGGTACTCACGCAAAGCCTGAACGATCAGCTCCATGCCGTCGATCGTCGCTCAGCATCAATTCTACGCGCCAAGATGAAAAGCGTCAGTGATGGCTCATGTGGAACCGTCAAAATCTGTAAAGGCTTTGCCAAAATGTCGGATGAGCAAGTACGCGACTTTCAGAAACACAATAGTGGCACCACGATCGAACGAGATCGCGCCGGGCGCGTAACAAAGATATCATTCGAAAACGACAAAACAAAACTTACTATCACATCGGCCGACCAGTTAACGAGAGCTCTTGCCGAGCACCCGGCATTTCTGGCTGCATGGACTCAAGGGTATAATCCGGAATTTAAATCCATGTCTGACCCGGTAGCGCGAAAGGTACTAGCGAAAAACAAGGCTACAAAAAACCAAAAAATAACCGGTAAAACAGACGAGGAACGACAAAAGAGCCTGAATCGAATAGCTGGAGGTCTGGAAGATACTGGCGGTAAAACCCTCACACCCATAAAGGATAAAGACGGAAACACGACAGGGTATATAGATGAAGATGGCAATCCTATAGATAAAAACGCTGTCGAAGCGGCACGGGCCATGGAGGAACGTGTGGAAAACGCGGTCAAAAATGGTGGCACGATAGGTGTGTTAAAAAACTCTATCGCCCGTGGTGTGCAGGTTCATGCCGCAGCGGATATAGGGTGTATGCTTTTCAATAGTATCCGGCGTGTCTCCGCTCTTTCCAAAATGGTCAAGATGTCTCAGGCGATTCGCTTCTCACTCGCGCTTGTACTCACGCCAGCCGATAGGATAAAAGCAGGTGACGCCGATGAAGCACTGACAAACTTTTCTGCCAATAATCTCATGGCAACCTCCACGACTACCGAGGTAATTGATGAGTCAAAAATAAATCAAACTGCCGCTATCGGCAGCAAACCCCCTACGACGACGACAGCTATCGGTAATGCGTTCGACTCAAAAGGTTTCAAGCTCGCCAACGGTGAAACGATTAGTAAGTTAAACACGCGTGAGGCGAGATTCTCGCTTGGTGGCGGCGGGTCACCAACTGTCATGGACACTGCGACTCAAGATATCGCCCGGGTCGTTAATGGCGGCAATGCTGATCCGAACGCGCTCAGTAAAAAATGTCGATACATCCAAAGTCCGTTCGTGCGTGTCGGTGCTTTTGCTGCTGGTATCGCAACGGGTGTAGCTTCACTCGGTGTCTTTACTCTCATACAAGGTGCCGCGTCGTTCGCATTGCAACTCGCTGCGCCGCTTATCGAAGCACAATTAGGTGAAATGATTGCCGGTGACGTATTCAAAGATATAGAAGGTGATGATTCCGGCAACGCAGCATATGTCGGTATGGCTGGGCTTAGCGGTAGTATCGCCCAAGAGCGCGGCATGGCACCTGTCAGTGGACAGGGGGGTGCTGACTATCTGGCAAAAAACAAACAAACCGTCCACCACTATGCTTCCATCAAACGATATATGGCACGAACGACACCTTTTGATTTAAACAATCCGTATTCCTTCCTTGGTTCCATGGCGGTCACGCTCGTACCGACAGCATGGCAATCACGCAGCAGTGCCGGTGTGGCGGCGATGAATATCGCTGCACTGGTACCAAAAACGTTTGCAAATATACTGCAGCCGAGTGCTGGTGCCGTTCCAAACAACTACTTCGGTCAGTGCAATGACATGATGTACAAATCACTCGATATAAAAGCGGGTCCGTTCTGCGAAGTCCGCTACTGGATGAGTGACGAAGAGCTCAATATGGATCCGCTCGAAAATGCACGTTGGATGGCCGATACTGGCAATATTGACCCGAGTAGCGAAACTGGCGAAGCAAAAGATAATGGCGAGGATTGGAATTACGTGAAATTCCTCGACCAGTGTGCTCATCGTGAAATGGGCTGGGGTGAAATCGACGCCGAAGACCCTTCCAGTGGCGATGGCAGTAAGTGTATCGACCCAGCGTACGAGGCTATGAATAAACATTTCCGCGTCTATACGATGGATCGGTCGATTCAGATATCTATGGATGAAAAAGATCAGAATGGTCAAGCCATGCCCGGTACGACAGGTTTTCCTGATGGCAAAAAGGGTCCTGTGGGCAAAAATGGCTGGGCATTCCCGACAGTTGCATCCAGCACTGTCGTGCATAATTTCCAAGACGCACCACTTCTGGTTGACAAAGACGGAGTGGTCATCACAGCCAAAGACGAGTCAAAAGCACTAGGTCAACCGATCTTTGCGGCATATGACGGCGTGGTTATGGCAGCGGGTCCCTCAGTAGCACTCGGTAACTGGATAGTTGTAGAGCACACAGTCAATGGGCGAAAGATGAGTACCGTCTATGGTCACATGAACAACGACGGTGTATTTGTGCGACCCGGCGACAAGGTGAAAGCCGGTCAGCAAATCGGCCGTATCGGCGACAATATGACAACCGAATGGAAACCCTACTTAGCGTTTCAGTTATGGCAGGGATCGCCACTGAGTGGCGGCAAAGCGGTCGACCCGGCACTGACTATAGAAACAGCGCGGGCCAGCGCAGGAGGACATAGTGGTTAGACGAATCCTCTCCATCATCGCTGCTGTCATCCTACTGTCGGCATATATGGTAGAAACAGTCAAAGCGGCATCGGTGTATGACGAAACATTTTACTCTGGCAACGATATTCTGTTTTATGACCCTCGTTGCGAAAGTAATCAAGCGTCTGGCTATATCACATTGAGCGGCAAAGATAACTTGGAGAAAATCCTGACGTTTTTCATGCAAAAAGGTTTGACGCTCGCTCAAGCGACAGGTATCGCCGGTAACCTTATGGTAGAGTCACGGCTTGAGCCGACGATTATTCAAGGTGGTGGTCATGCCACTCCGGGAACTAATTTCACACCGACGCCAGGAGTTGGATTTGGTCTGGCGCAGTGGACAACCGGCGATCGTCAGCGCGGACTCATGGAAGAGACACGTCGACTCGGCGTCGATATTACCGATCTAGGTGGTCAGTTGTCATACGCCTGGAAGGAGTTGTCCGAAAGTTACTCCAGTACCCTTACGGCACTCAAGGCGACAACCGATCCCGTAGATGCAGCAGTTGTGTTCCATGACGGCTATGAGCGTTCCGCCGATACCAAAGCAGCTGTCGTGAATAACCGTGGTGGTAACGCGCAGAAATTTTATGCGACGTATAGCGACGCACCAGCACTGGCTGGTTCCACAAGCAACGTGCAGTTATTAGCAAGTTCGCAACCGAGTGGCGATGCTACATCGAATGCCTGCGTGGCACCGGGGTATGGTAACGGTGACCTGCAGCAGATGGTTATGCAGTACGCATGGTCACAGCATATCCGCGGTAGTATCAATACTCTCGCGGAGGCACCTGGTCAAACCATCAGAGCAGCTGATCAGAAACCGGCATATGCCGAGGCTGTCGCTCGAGCTATGAGTCAAGGACGATATGTCGGAGGTATCGCTGTCAAAGGAGATGACTGTGGTGGATTTGTCACTCTACTTGTCGTCGATAGCGGTTTTGATAAAGAGTATAACTATGGTAGTTTCGTGTCACGTGGAGCTGGATACACCGTCAAACAGGAAGCCTGGCTCAGACAAAATTGGGAGCCGATCAGTGCCACAGACGCCAGCAACCGTCAACCTGGCGACGTTGCGATCAACAATCAACATACCTATATATATGTCGGTGATATACCAGGCTTTGGTAGCAAAATTGCCTCCGCATCCGTGAGTGGTCCGGTACGCGCGCCAATGGCTGGTCACGAAGGAGTCACTGATTCGTCATTTAGATGGTATCGTAAGAAAGCGAACTTATAGATATGTATTACGACTTTATCCAGAATCACAAACAACTTTTCAAGCTTATCGGGCTTGGTTTTCTATTGCTCATTATCATATGGGCCGTTGTCACGTATGCCAATCGTCACGGCAAATTAGCTGTCGTCGTGTCAGTCGTGCCGCGCGATGCGTCTGTCGTAGTGAGCGGGAAGCATCTCGGTAATGGTACACACTACCTACAGGCTGGTACCTATGATGTATCAGTGAGCAAGGATGGTTTCAAAACGCAGACGAAAAAGATCATTGTCACCGACGACAAGGAGCAAAACGTCGTCGCCGTGTCGCTCGCCCCCGAGAGTGAAGAAGCAAAGAAATGGGCGAATGAACATGAGGATGATTATCGCAAAAATGAAGTTTACGGCTCTATCGAAGCAAACAGCAACGGCAAGTACTTTACCGAGAAAAACCCTATCACGACTAAGCTACCATTTGTCGATCCGTATTTCACTATCGGCTACATTGCCAATGACGATCAGTCTATTACATTGACCGTCATCACTCCGTCGCCGCGATATCGCTTCTATGCCGTCGAGCAGATTCGTAAATTTGGATACGATCCGACAGACTTCAAGATTTCATTCAAAGATTTTCGCAATCCATTAGGGGAAGGTAATGAATCAAAACACTAAAATACTGCTTATTATCGCTGCGATTATCGTCGGTGTAGGCGCGTTTACCTATGGAGCACTGACAGCTCCGCAAGCAGCACAACAGTCACCCTCACCGTCATCTACACCGACTCAGAAAAAGGTCGATCTAGGTGAGCAGCTCAAAAAGGAACAGAAGACGATCCTCGGAGTTCTTACTGCCAAATACCCCAAGATAAAGACCGAGTATGTCATCAATCAAGGCAAATTGTATGACCAAGGACAGTGGTATGGCACGACACTCACATACCAAGGCAAAGATACGATGAATCGCGACACCCTCCGTGTGCTTATGCAGAAAAAGGATGGAATATGGGTTGTTCGCACGACACCACCAGCTCCACTATTGTCGACCGTGGAGTATCCCGATGTACCAAAATCCATACTTCACGACATCAATGAACCCATCAGCTTACCTGGCAGCGACACAAAACAGACTGATTAGCGCAAGCGAATGACTTTCGCGTCGCCCAGTATACTTGGCGGGTTGGTACTTGTCATGATGATCTGATGATTCTGAAACTTTGTAGCCAGATGCGACTGGCGTTTATCATCAAGTTCACTCAGGACGTCATCAAGGAGCACGACGGGCGGCAAGTCTGTCACCTCCTGAAGGATGTCGACCTCCAGAAATTTGAGCGCGAGCATGATCGTCCTCACTTCACCGCGTGACGCAGCATCGATAGCTGGCATATCATTAAATCGAAATACGACATCATGTCGGTGTGGTCCTATGCTTGTAAAGCCAAGTATTTGATCGCGATCAATGGCAGACTCCAGTTCAGTCAGTAGTTTTTGCTCGGTATTATCGACGGTCGTGTGTGAATAGTGCACCGATACCGCATCTCGAGTCTGCGCAATCGTCCGATATGTACTATTCAGCCCGGCATTGAGCCGCTCGGTGAGACGCACGCGCATGTCGATGATCTGAGCACCATACTTTGCCAAACTGATGTTCCAAGCAAACAGCACATCCTTGCCGCCACCATTCTTGAGTAGTTTATTGCGCTGCAGAAGCGCACGCTCATATCGTCTCACCACTCGGCCATAGTCGGGCACTAACTGCGATGCAAACCTGTCGATAAATTGACGTCGCCGCGATGGTGAGCCATGAAGTAGTCGTAAATCCTCTGGCTCAAACAGTACGATAGGGTAACGCGCTGCAGCTGGCAAACGAATACTTGTTTTGTCGTCGATGATGAATTGTTTCTTCTTGGGATTATTTGGTTGGTATTTGATGGTTCGTAACTGGTCATCGAGCGTCAGATCAATTCGCCACCAGTCCGCACCTTGACGCAACAAATCACTATCACCGCCTTTAAATGAGTGACCGCCAAGTGCCACGGTAATACTTTCTATAAGTGATGTCTTGCCACTGCCATTTGGTCCGGTAATCACGGTTACTGCCGGTGAAAGTTTTCGCGAAAACCGGCGGTGTGAACGGATGTTTTCGACAGTTAACGATTTGATAACCATATCAACTCTTTAGTGGCATGATAACGTGCTGATAGTCGCTATCGGCTTCGTCGGCAACAGACAAAACGCACGGAGAAAGCTTGCCGCTAAAGCGAAATGTCACGGTTTCGCCATCAATAACACCAAGTGCTTCGGTCAGATAGCGAGAGTTGAGTGTTACTTGGCCGTCGGCACTTACTTCAGCATCTGCCTCGGAGGTATTTTCACCCAATTCGCTAGCGACAGAATGAAGGGAGAGAAGGTCTTTTTCGGCATCGGCGGTAATTGTCACACTGCCGCCAGACTCGCGAGCAAACAGGCCTGCGACTTTCGTGATTTGTGCAAACTGCGCACGAGAAATGGTAATATTTGACTCACTCGTTGCCGGGATAAGCTGTCGATAGTCAGGAAAATTACCATCGATCAGACGACTGGTTATTTCGATATCGTTCATACGAAATCGCACCTGTGACTCGTCAAACAATACCTCGACTTCGTTCGTGTCGTCACCAAGCGTTCGAAGTACTTCTTGTAGCGTACTGGTTGGAATAATAGCCGACACGTCGCTCTGAGTCGACACAAGACGTTTCTCTGACAATCTATAGCCGTCTGTCGCGGCAAGATACAGCGCGCCTTCGTGCGAATGCCAATACACTCCAGTGAGGACGGGTCGAGTGGCGTCACTACTGGCTGTAAGGATAGTCTGTCCAATAGATTGTTTGAGTGCGGCAGTATCTATGGCGTAGCTAACCGCTGTCTTATCGTTGATTGTCGGAAGCTCAGGAAAGTCATCTGCAAGCGTACCGTTTATAACCGAGCTGTAGCCGTCGGCAGTGATATGTAGCTTATTGTCGGTAACCTTCAGTGTGACTGTCGTTTTCGGTAGACTCGACACAAACTCCGTTATCAGGCGAGCGGGGATAGTAATCGCACCATCGTTGATGATCTTTGCACCGATCAGCTGTGTGGTTGCTATTTCCAGGTTTGTGGCTGCGACCATAAGTCGATGACCATCTGTCCTAAGGAGGATGTTGCTCAGTATAGGTAGTTGTGTCTTAGAGCTCGCTACTCGTGAAGCTGCACCAAGTGCGCGGGCTAGATTTTCTTGTGTGACAGAAAGCTCCATTATTATTACCTTTCTTTATTATTTACTTCGTAGTGGTAGTTATAGGTGGTGTGGATAGTGCGGAAAACTGGTATATATACGGGGGTGGTAGTACGGAAAAAGGTTGTGGAAATCTGGGTGAAAAACACTTGGATGAAATGAGTATAGTTGGTGGGTTTTGCACGTTCGTCGCGCATTCGTGTATGGCGAAATGTGTCATATGTGGACGTACTTCCCCGGCCTATCACCACGCTATCCGCAACTTTTTCACGCTCTTTCCACATCTTCAGAGTATAGAAACGCCTATCTGTAAATAGTGGATTTATACTATTTCGATGGCCGTATTTAAGCATATAGTCGCTCCCTGATATCTGCCACTTGTTCACGGATGGAGAAATCCAGTTTAATCGATTTTTCTATCTTTTCGACAGAGTGAATGGCAGTTGTGTGATCTTTGCGACCGAGCTCGTGCGCGATTTTTGGAAAACTGAGATGTAGTTCGCTGCGAAGCAGATACATGGCGATTTGTCGCGGCGTGACGATATGCTTGTCGCGTTGCGCACTACAAATTTCGGCTGTAGTAAGCGAGAAATATCTTGCTGTCTTGTCGATAATCTGACGCGCGGATACATGCTGTGGACGTGAGCGACGGACGTTACCAAGTAGCCCCTCGGCGGTGGAGATATCGGGAGTAACGCCGCGCATTTCGGCATAGGCGAGCAGCTGATTGAGCGCGCCTTCCAGCTCGCGAATATTCGTTTTGATGTTGTTTGCCAGGTATTCTACTGTTTCGCGGTCGAGTTCGACGCCGCTCAGTGCAGCCTTTGCTTCTATGATGGCGCAACGCGTCTCAAAATCAGGCATTTGAATATCGATCGACATACCCATTTCAAACCGACTACGCAAACGTTCAGTGAGAGTAGGGATGCTCTTGGGTGGCTTGTCACTTGTGATGATGATTTGCTTATTATTCTGATGAAGTGCATTGAACGTGTGGAAAAATTCTTCCTGAGTTTTTTCCTTGTTGGCGATAAACTGCATATCATCCACAATGAGGACGTCGACATTACGGTACTTATCTGAAAAGCCTTTCTTTTTGAAGCGGATGCTGTCGAGGAATTCCTTTACAAACGTTTCGGAGCTGATATACATGATTCGCGCACTTGGCTGGTTCTTGATAATTTCATTACCAACAGCTTGCGCAAGGTGAGTCTTACCGAGTCCCACGCCTCCATAGAGAAATAATGGATTATACTTTATGCCTGGATATTGAGCGACTGCCTGACAAGCGGTGTAGGCGAGGTCATTACTGGAGCCGACGATGAAGTTCGAGAACGTATACTTTGGATTTAGGTTGCCGACCGGTGGTGGCGCGAATCGTGAGGTGGCACTCGATGATGTTGCGACGGGTGTATGAGTTGTTTCGCGACTAATTGTCCTACGACGACTGGTCGTTTTGACGACATATTCTATACGTGCTGGTTGTACACCATTCTTGGCAAGTACTTGCTTGATTTGGTCAGTAAACTTTACCTGAAATTGACGGACGGCAAATATATTAGGTACAGCGATAATAACTTGCTCGTCGGAGGACTCTATAAGTTCAGTGTTTTTGAACCATGTCACAAATGTCGCATGAGGAACCGACAGCTCGATTTCACCTAAAACGCTTTGCCACAAAGAATTTTGCACTTATCTCCCCTCTAAGTCTCATAACGTCTCGTTGGTCGGGACGAATACTACCATTACTATAAGTCAGCCCTTACTTTTCCACAACCACAAAAAAACAAAACACAACAAAGGGCAATAGAGGAGTGAGTTTTCCACAATTCAGTGTGTCATCTGTAAATATGTGGATAAAAATAGTAATTCAGTGGATAAACCGCACCTTGCTAAAATGTAAAAAATAAGGTAGAGTAGTAAAGTTATGCCAAAAAGGACACACCAACCACACACCCGTCATCGCGCCAAGACTCATGGCTTCCGTGCTCGGGTTGCGAGTAAAGCAGGACGTGCTGTCCTGAAACGCCGCCGCCTCAAGGGCCGCGCAAAACTCGCCATCTAAAGAAACTCCGCCATTCGGCGGAGTTTTCATTTCTCATAGGTTATCCCACCATCTACCACCTACTAACCACTAACCCTCAAATCCTATATACTTGATACCATGCTAGCATTCAGGAACCGTTTTCATGGTCATGGCAGCCTGCGATATGTCTACACGCACGGGCAGACAGTGCGCTCTCATTTGATGACACTCAAACATACGGCACACCCAAAACGCAAGACGCCGCGCGTCGCTGTTGTGATTAGCAAAAAGGTTATCAAGGGTGCTGTGGGGCGAAACCGCGTTCGCCGACGACTCTATGAAATTATCCGTCATGAATTACCGGCGATTAAACCAAATAGCGATATCGTACTGATCGTTTTTTCGGCCGAAGTCTTGTCGTTGCCACATGTGGAATTAGTTCAAACGGTTAAACAGTTGCTCAAGTCGGCTGACATCTATCAGAAATAGTGATACTATATAAGAAATATTTTGACCGAAACGTGGAGTTAAAAATCTGTGAATATATTTGAACTGCTCATTGTACAGCCTCTATTTAATCTGTTGACACTGCTCTATGCGGTGATTCCTGGAGGTGATTTTGGCGTCAGTATTATCCTGTTTACTATTCTCTTGCGGCTCGTGATGTATCCGCTCGTCAAGAGACAACTACATCAGACGAAAATCATGCGCAAGCTGCAGCCGGAACTTGAGCAGATCAAACGACGTACCAAAGGGAATCGTCAAGCGCAAAGTATCCAGATGATGGAGCTGTATAAGCGACACGGTGTCAGTCCGTTCCGCTCTATAGGTATGATACTTATCCAGTTACCTATTTTTATCGCGCTTTATCTGGTGATTCAGATTTTCGCGCTTCACCGCGATGAATTAGCGAAGTGGATATATGATTTCCTGGAAGGTATCGGCTCGATCAGTCAAATCATCGCAAATCCGGAAACGTTCAACGAAAAACTCTTCGGAATTGTCGACCTGACTCAGCACGCATTTGCGGATGGCAACATCAACCTCATACTGGTAGTCCTGGCTGTGGCGGCTGCATTTGGTCAATTTATACAAAGCAAGCAAACCCTACCGACGGTATCAAACAAGCGTGGTTTGCGTCAGATTTTGAGTGATGCCGCCAATGGCAAAGAGGCAGATCAGGCAGATATCAATAACGCCATTATGGGCAAAATGATCTACATCTTGCCGGTATTTATGCTGTTTATCATGCTCAGTCTACCGGGTGCTATCGCGCTGTACTATGCGACCACTACGTTTGTAGCTGTTATCCAGCAGGCTATCATCCTGCGCGAGGATGAAGAAGAACTCGAAGAAATCGCTGACCAGCCGGTCAAGAAATCCAGCAAGCAGCCAGGCAAAAAAGCGACTGCTAAAGCCCGCGCCAAAGTAGCCGAGGAAGCAACTGTGACCAGGATCGTGGCCAAAGGTTCACAGCCATCACGACAGAAAAAGCGTGGCAAAGGAGGAAAACGATGAATAGCGAAGAATCACTAGAGAGTGCCAAAAAATACCTGTCCGACATACTGTCATTTTTTGGAGTCAACGTAGATATTGAAGGTAAGCTTGAGGAAGATATCATCGAGCTGGATGTGCCATCGACAGAAGTCAACAGTCTGCTTATCGGTCGGAATGCTGAGACACTTCGCAGTATGCAGATGCTGGTTTCGACAATGCTCCGTACTCACGAAGCAGAGGTCTCGCGCGTCAATATCGACATTGCTGATTATAAAAAGCAGCGTGCCGAAAAGGTCGCTGCGCAAGCAAAAGAATGGATCGAAGAGGTTATACGCACCGGTGACTCCCATGTTGCTCGTCTGAACGCCGCTGATCGCCGCATCGTTCACCACGTTGCAAGCGAGTACCCAGATGTTCGTACATTCTCCGAGGGCGAAGGACGTGATCGCCGCGTTATCATTGCACAGCAATCTTCATAGGGAAGGGCTCACCCTTCCCGGTTATCTATTGGAGTGAATCCAACAGATAACCTCCTATCCCCTAAAGGCCGGATGGAATCCGGCTTGTTCTAATCATTTTGCGTTGAGCGCATCGTCGTAGACTGCATGCGTTTCCTTCGCCATCTTTAGCCAAGAATACTTTTTCACTTGCGCTTTACCCTTTTTTATCAGGTCAGTACGGAGTTTCTTATCGTCCAGGATTTTACCGACCTGGAGTGCTATTTCGTATGGTTTGGCTGGATTAAAGTAAAGTGCGGCTTTGCCCAGCACTTCGGGTAGACAAGTAGCACTACTGCTTGCGACCGGTGCACCATGGCGCATTGCTTCGAGTGGAGGTAAGCCAAAACCTTCCATGAAGCTCGGAAATACATATGCAGCACAGTGCTTATAGAACCACGCTAGCTGCGCATCGCTCGCAAAGCCAAAGAAGTCGATTTGCTGATAACCTTCGCTTTGTGCCCACTCTTCCAGCTCGCGGCTCGTCTGGTCGCGTTTACCTATGATTACCAGGTGCAAGTCCGGGTGAGTAGCGAGTAGCAGTTGATGCGCTTCTATGGCACCTTTTTGATTCTTGTACTTCTCGGCACGACCTACAAGTATGATAAACTTCTTCTTTGCGTATTTTTTGACAGGTGTGGGCTTTTTTGCCAGTTCGTCTGCCGCTTCATATGTCACAACGACACGCTTCTCGGGGATAGACTGAAAATGAAGTAGATCTGTCTTCGTAAACTGAGTGGGTGTGATGATCCTTGCTGATCGCTTAGTAACAGTACGGAGCAGCTGGCGAAAAACCATCTGCTTAAACAGCAGGACAGGTCGAGACATACCCTCGTTTTCCTTGATTCGCAGTAGGTTGAGATCGTGTACAGTCGTGACAGCGCGACCGGTATAAAGCAGCGGTTGCTGAGGCATGCAAAAATGAACCAAATCGGCATTTAGGCGTTTCAGGAACAGATAGAACCCTACTTGCTCTTCCATGGTGTACTGATGGTAGTCAGCGGCGACGACCGTGAAGTTGGGCTTGGTTGGCTTCCAGTAGTTCAGGTCCCTTGACCGTACAAGTACGGTGAAACGGTGCGGTGAGTCCAGTTTTTCCAGATATGTCAGTAGCCGCTCTATGTAACGGCCAGTGCTCGAATTGATAATGCGGGCGTCGATAGCGATATGGGCCATGGAACTTATCTCACTTCTTGGCTTTCTTTTTGTGGTATTCCTCAACCAGGTAAAGAGGACGCTGCTTGGTTTCATTGAAAATCCGACCAATATACTCGCCGATGATACCGAGAGAGAGCAGCTGCACACCACCGAGGAATAGTATGACTGCCATCAGCGACGAATAACCATCGCCGGTGGGTACGCCAAAGAGCGGACGCACAAGCAGGTAGAATATATAGATAAACGATATGAATGATATGACGATTCCTAGTACCGACGCGACGCGGAGCGGTGCCGTGGTAAAACTTGTGATACCGCTAATCGCGAGGTCGAGCAGTTTCGGGTAGCTCCATTTCGTTTCACCGGCAACGCGTGGATCGCGGTCGTAGAGAATTTCCTTTTTGCGAAATCCTACCTGGCTAAATATCGCTTTGGCGTTGCGCTGTGATTCGCGGAATTGCTTAAGCGCGTCGATAACTCGACGGTCGAGGAGGCGAAAATCACCGGTATCTTCCTGTATGGGTACGCGAGTCACGCGCTGCAGTAGACGATAGTAGAGTTTGCTTGTAGATCGCTTGAGCCATGTTTCGCCATCACGTGTGCGACGCTTGGCATATATATCGTCGTAGCCTTGCTCCCAGAGTTGAATCATCTTCGGTATGATTTCCGGCGGATCTTGCAAGTCAGCGTCGATAATAACCATTGCATCACTCGACACATGGTCGATACCAGCAATCATGGCGATTTCTTTGCCGAAGTTGCGCGATAGGTTTACGTAACTTATACGGTCGTCTTCCTCGGCGAAGTTTTTAATCATCCGCAGCGTGTCATCGCGACTACCATCGTTGACGAACAAAAACTCAAATACATAGTCAGGCTCTGACTCAGCCAGGCTGATGAGACGCCGGTGCAACTGAGGCAATACAGCCTCTTCATTGTACGCCGGAATAAGTATAGTGATGGATTTTGCCATACTGCCCTAGTATATCATTTACCGAGAGGCAATATCTGTTATAAGTGCCGTGATACTTGTGGCTGTACGCGCACCCTTTTCAGTCAGATAGACCGTCTTGGCACTGGCTGATTCTGCTTGGCTGCCCAGGATTGCTCCGGCATGGCCAAGCTGGACTCCTTCGGGAGCGTGGTGACCGGTTATATATGCGTAGACTGGTTTGGTGACGTGATTTGCTATGTAGTCTGCGGCATCATACTCACTGCGGCCACCTATCTCACCGATCATGACGATCGTATCGACGTCCGGATCATTCTGAAACAGCTCTAAGCAGTCGGTGAAATTAGTTCCCTGTACAGGATCGCCGCCGATGCCAATGACGTATTTTTGGCCGATACCTTGTTCGGTCAAATCTGCCATAGCTTCATAGGTGAGCGTGCCACTGCGACTGACGATACCTACGCGACCAGGTAGACCCATGGCGGCCGGGATGATGCCAAGTTTTGCTATGCCGGGCAGCAGCACGCCGGGGCAGTTCGGTCCGATAAGGCGGCTCTTGGACCCCGCGAGACGTTGCCTTATGTGCATCATGTCATGTACGGGAATACCCTCGGTAATACAGACTATCAGTGGCACTTCGGCTTCAATCGCCTCGATGATCGCACCTTTTGTATATGCTGCTGGTACAAAAATCACGCTTATATCGACGGACATATCAGCTTTGACTTCGGCGATAGTGTTGTACACGGGTATGTCATCGACCGTTTGTCCACCCTTGCCGGGTGTCGTGCCAGCCACCACTTTTGTGCCCGCGGCTATCATGGCACGGGTATGAAAAGAACCATGGCTACCCGTAATGCCTTGCACTATGACGTTGCCAGTGAAAAGCTTTTCGTTCATACGCTCTCCTTTGCCGCGTCGATAGCTACGTGTAGGCTGGGGTATATGTGAACTTCTTCTTTCTCCAGTAGTTCTGCAGCTTGTTCGTAGTTTGTGCCAGCCAGACGCACCGCAAGTGGCGGTAGATTATCTATCTGCGCCCGAGCAGCTATGATAGCCCGTGCCACCTCGTCGCAGCGGGTGATCCCGGCAAATATATTGATGATGATTACTTGTACGGATGGATACTCCATGATGCGACGAAACGCAGCCAGTACGCTCGCTTCATTGGCGCCGCCGCCGATATCCAGGAAATTCGCCGGGGTCATGCCAGCATCTGCTACTGCGTCCACTGTAGCCATGGCGAGACCCGCACCATTAGCAATTGTCGCTACTGTACCGCCATGATCGAGCGTCACGAAATTCGTCTCTGCCTTTTCCGCTTCGAATTGCCACTCCGGATGGCGGAACTGCGCGGCATCATCTAGCACTACTTTGGCATCACCAGCTACTATGTCGCCGCTCTTTGTCACCACGAGCGGGTTGATTTCTAGAAGTGTCATGTCTTGCTTCACAAATAGCTTGTATAGTTTCTCCACTAGATCCTGTAGTACAAACGTCTTCTCGGGTAGGTCATAGTAGTCCGCTAGCTCCTGTCCAACATGTTCGGCATCCCGGCTACTATCTACCAACGACCAGCGACCAAAGCCATCCTGTCTCTCTATCTCCACGCCGCCACTGCTATGTGCCATGAGCATCACGCCGGCAGTTGGTTTGTCGATGAGTAGCGACAGATAAAGCTCACGATCGATATCAAGCAGCTCCTCGGCAAGGACGGTTTTTGGTCGAAAGCCTTTTATGTCGAGCTGTAAAATCTTCGTCACAGCCGAACTATATTCATCTTCTGTATGCACGATCAGCACACCGCCAGCCTTGCCGCGACCACCCACGGGCACCTGTGACTTCACGACTGCAGGCAGAAACTCCGGCACCTCGCTAGCTATATACGACCCTGGCACAGTAACACCTGCTTGCTTCAGGATGTCTTTTGCTTCATATTCCAGCAGTTTCATTACTTCTACCTTACCATTAATCACTCACTACTAAACCCTAACCACTAATTCCCACCGCTCTGATATAATAAAGCGCAGTATTATGGCCAACAAATATAAGCAGAAGTACCGCTATTCGTTTATCCTACTACGCGAGCTTGTGATTACCGACTTCAAGATGCGGTATCAGAATTCCGCCCTCGGTTATTTATGGGCGCTTTTGCGGCCGCTATTCCTGTTCGCTATTCTCTACGTATTTTTCGTAGAAATCCTCCATATCGGTAAGGAGATCCCGCACTGGGGTGTGGCATTGCTCCTTGGCATTGTTATGTGGAACTTCTTCCAAGAGGTGGTTGGTCAAGGTCTCAAGTCAATCACGAGCTCAGGTGGTATTATCCGTAAGATTAACTTTCCTAAATACATCATCGTCATATCAAAGAGTTTGTCGGCAATTATCAATTTAGCTATCAATCTGGTGGTTGTGGCGATTTTTGCGGTCTTTAATCATGTTGAGTTGTCATGGAGTATGTTACTTATTCCGCTATTTGTATTTGAGCTGTATGTGATTGGTACGGGTCTGGCATTTCTCCTCGGAGCGATAAATGTTAAATTCCGAGACGTTGGTTATATTTGGGAGGTTGTCAGCCAGGCGCTGTTTTACGGATCGGCCATAATGTTCCCTCTTAATCGTGTAGTTGAAGTGGGTCATGATATAGCTGTTATCTTGGCTATGAATCCCATCACACAAGCGATTCAAGATGCACGCTACTTTGGTATTACGGACAAGGTGGCTACAACACACACGCTAACGGACAATATTTTAATCATACTTATGCCATTCGTTATAACAGTGATGATTTTTATTTTCGGTGCTGTGTATTTCCGTCGCCGTTCACCTTATTTCGCGGAGGAGGTGTAAAATATGTCTAGTTATAAGTATGCGATTGAGGTCCACAACGTCAAAAAGCGTTTCTCATATTCACGTCACAAGAACAATTCGCTCAAGCGTGCTATCACCCAAGCATTTAAGAAGAAGGATAAAACAAAGAGCACTTTTTATGCGCTAAATGGCATATCCTTCAATGTGGAGAAGGGTGATTTCTTTGGCATTCTCGGTCGCAACGGTTCCGGCAAGAGTACGCTACTCAAGATTATTTCGGAGATCTACCAGCCAACTAGTGGGTATGTGAAGCATCATGGCAAGCTCGTGTCGTTTATTGAGCTTGGTGTTGGTTTCAATATGGAACTTACAGGTCGAGAGAATGTGTTTCTTAATGGTGCCCTGCTGGGATTCTCCAAGAGAGAGGTTCAGGCTATGTATGACGATATTGTTTCTTTTGCTGAACTCGAGAAATTTATGGACCAGAAGTTAAAGAATTATTCATCTGGCATGAAGGTTCGCCTAGCTTTTTCGGTGGCTATCCGTGCCAAGGCGGACATATTGATTCTCGACGAAGTTCTAGCTGTTGGTGACGCGTCTTTCCGTAAAAAATGTAGCGAATATTTCGAAACGCTCAAAGACAGTGACAAAACAGTTATCTTGGTGACTCATAGTATGAGCGACGTTCATAAATACTGCAACAAAGCTATAGTTATAGAGAAGGGAAAGATTATCTACGAGGGAGATAACGAGGGCGCGGCAAAAGCTTACAATAAGCTATTTGAAGAAAAGAAATAGTATGACAAAGCCTCTCATCTCTGTAATTATCCCGATTTATAACCTCGAGAATTACATTGCCCAAGCAATAGACAGTGTATTGGCACAAAGTATTGGATTTGAGCAGAAAATAGAATTAATTTTGATCAATGATGGCAGTATTGATCGGTCGGGTGAAATTGCAAAGAGTTATGCCGAAAAATCTCCAAACAATATTCGCTATAAGAAAGTAAAAAATGGTGGAGTCAGTCGTGCGCGTAACCTGGGTCTAGCTATGGCGCAGGGAAAGTACATACATTTTTTTGACGGCGACGATATATTATCAGAAAACTTTTATGCTGAGTGTGTGGAATTTCTTGATGCACACGACAAGGTAGATCTTGTGGCGTCAAAGTTGATGTTTTTTGATGAAATTATTGATAGTCACCCACTGAATTTCAAATTTAAATCGACACGAATCATTGATTTGGAGAATGAGCCAAACAACCCACTGCTTCATGTGATGAGTTGTGTTTTTAGATATGAAGCGGTGCGAAATCGAAAATTCGACGAAACCCTTACGATTGCTGAGGACGTGAAGTTCATAGGTGAAGCTCTACTGAAAAATAGAAAGTTTGGAGTTATAGCTAATACGACCTACCACTACCGTAAGCGCACCGGCAGTATATCGGCGATTGGTGGCAGTTTAAAAAACACAGACTATTACAAGAAAGTTCCCGAGAGGACATATGGCTACCTGCTGGATGTATGGACGGAAGCTGGCGTGGACAGTTCACCTATGGAATTTACGGTGTTATACGACTTGTCGTATCGATTGACACAAAAGTCTCAGTCAGTTCTAAATAACAACGAAGAGACGGTCTACGCGGAGCTAATTAAAAAAATTGCATCGCGTTGCAGTGATGCAACTATTCTAAGCACAAAATTTTTAAATGTGCATCAAAAGCTATATATCTTAAAAACAAAGCACCAACATGAATTCAATAAGCATATAAGGCTGAATGACACTTCTGTATATTTTGATGGCCATAAGCTGTATGATTTTGCAGACAGTTTGGTGACTATCGATTTCCTTACACGACAAGGTGGCGATAAGTATCTTGTCGAAGGGTATGTAGATGGCTTGGTGGACATACCGGGTGTGGGATATTCAGTGTGTGCATCAAAGGATGGGGTACCGCTAAAGTTCGTGTCTCGATACCAGCGCGAAGAGTCGTTCTTGGGGGATATATACAATGCTGGTGGAGCGTTTGAGGCGCAGATCAACTATCCGACGGGCTCTGATTTACATTTCTGTATTAAAGTTGGCGAGTCGGTCATAAAACCATACATCCACACTGGTCCTTTTACTCGATTTGGGGCTTTAAAGTGGACATATAGGCGAGAAAATGACAGATTACTGAAGCGTAGTGCCACTGTAATTCGAAGCTTGCCCTACAGTGGTTTTAGCCATTTGCAACTAGAGCTACGTATGCTGCTCCAGATCCTACTTAACTGGCGCCTTAACACAGCCAAGGCACAATACCGTAAATTGCGTTCACGTAATCTAGCACATCTCAGTATAAAGGCTAAGGTTTTTGAAATATTAAAACCGGGTTTGTTTATTGCGGAAGCTCTATTTTATATTCCTCGTGCATTCTTATTGCGGACAAGTTACTACATCGCTAAGCGGTTCAAGCGTCGACCAATATGGTTGATTAGTGATCGTGGAATGGCTGCGGGCGATAATGGCGAGGCGCTCTTCCGTTATATCGCCCAGCAATCTAACTGTCCGGCAGATGTGTTCTTTGTCATATCAAAGAAATCAAAAGACTACGACCGTATTAGGCAAATAGGCAAAGTAATTAATCAGGATGGCTTGTACTACAAATTAAAGTTTTTGTTGGCAGACAAAATTATAGCTTCACAGGCAGATGTGGAGACGACAAATCCCTTTATTCGTCAACAAGATCACTATATAGACTTATTTAATTTTCAATTCGTATTCTTGCAACACGGAATCATTCGCCATAATCTATCGACTTGGCTTAATAGATTTAATAAAAATATCGACTTATTTATTACTAGTGCCGAGAGGGAATACAACTCTATATTTACCAATCCCTATTATTATGAGAAAAAGAACGTTCTCCTTAGTGGTTTGGCGCGCTATGATTATCTAGAAAATGAACCAGCGGGAGTGTTGATGTTAGCTCCGACATATCGCAAAAATTTGGTTCATGAGAAAACTGATAAGGCTGGTCGGCGTAAGTACGACCCGCTATTCAAAGGGTCTGAGTATCAAAAATTCTATAATGACCTCATGAATGACGAGCGCGTTCTGCAAGCTCTAAAATCCAACAATATGCGCGGCGAATTCTATCTTCACCCTGTCTTTTCAGAACAGCGACCAGATTTTGACGAAAACGATTTATTTAAAGTTATGGAATTCCCCTATAGCTATAAGGACGCATTTAAGCGGGCAAACATGCTTATCAGTGACCATTCTAGTGTTGTGTTTGATTTTGCATACCTCAAAAAGCCTGTAGCCTACGCACATTTTGATGTAGAAACATTCTTTGAGGGCCATAGTTACGATAAATCAAACTTCTTTAGTGATGAAGACGATGGGTTTGGTGAAGTGTATTACGATTATGAAACATTAATTCAGGGTGTCGTAGATACCATCAACAACGGCTGCGCCATGAGTAAAAAGTATAAAGATCGTGTAGATAAGTTCTTCCATAAAGTAGATAAGAATAACTCCAAGCGTACATATGATGCCATCCTCAAAATGGACAAATAGAGAGTATAATAAAGCATATGGCAAAAATCGCTATCATCACTCGAACTAAAGACCGACCGGTATTCTTAAGGCGGGCAATTAAATCTATAGCATCACAAACATACAAAGATTATGTGCATGTAATCTTGAATGATGGCGGTGATAAGAAGCAAATCGAAAATCTCATAATGCAACTGGAGGGTGGGGTAAGAGAAAAGATAAAGCTTTTTCACCGAGAAACTCCAAGTAATGCGCCTGACACGCTATTCAATGAAGGAATTAAAAAGGTCGCGTCTGAGTATGTGGCCATTCACGACGATGATGACACATGGCATGCTGAGTTTTTGGAACGAACTGTTGCGGAGCTTGATAAGGGTGCAGAAGGAGTGGTCGTACGCACGGATAACGTGTATGAAGAGGTTGTGGGCGGGGTTGTAAAGACAAAGCGAACCTCACGATACATGCCGGAAATGCGAGCTGTTAGTTTATATGCTCAGTGTCTAGATAATCAACTGACGGCAGTTGCGTTTGTTTACCGTCGCGATGCCTATGAAAAAGTAGGTCGATATGATGATACTCTGCCGGTCGTAGGTGATTGGGAATTTGGGCTTCGTTTTCTACAGCAATACGATGTTGAATACATTGATCCTGGTTTTGCACTTGCCTTCTATCACCGACGCCTTGATGCGGATAATAGCTTCAAGCAGCATGATCATAGAAAAAATATCACCAAGGTTTTCAATAGGTATTTGCGGCAAGATTTAGAGTCTGGTCGCCTGGGTGTGGGTTATATAATGAATAATTTATGGTTCGAGAGAGACATAACTTCTCAACGAATAAAAAAACTTGTGCCAAGTCCTATAAAAAAGATATTACGTAAGAAAACTAGCTACTAGAACGTGTATAATCGATACAGATAATGACTTCTAAATATGCGAGTTTTATAGTCGACGATCAGAAACGGCCGGATGGGGTGACGGCAGTGTCTGTTATATATGAAAAAAATACCTTAGAAATAAACTTCAATAGAGATAGGGAGAGTAGCAAGGATAGTGCTCATATAGATTTATCTGCAATAGATTCGAATACGATATATCCAACAGAAGTATTCGTGAAAAGTAGATTCTATAAGAATAAAATACTGTACATTGATGACACTCCCAATGGCGTGCTAGTGGTTTATACAGATGGCTCACGGGTATGCTATTACTTTCATGACAATAATAATCAACACCCCTTAACTAAACTGATTATTGTTAAATCGAAAGTGTTCCCTCGATTGTCGAAACGGGGGCTAAGGTTATTTTATGCCTGCTATATTGAAAACAAATACAAGCTACCTATAAAAGGGACATATTTAATCATTGCTGACGAGGTAAAAAAAAGAAAACCTTATCCAATATTCAACGGTGCTCCTTCAAAAAAACAATTATTGAGATCTGGGGTATTTTCGGATTATATAAGTCTAGATACGCTTTTAAGTGATGAACCGAGCATCAATGCACAGCTCCAAGTTGGAATTGATTTAGGGACTGATGGGTATGCGCTACACACTCTTACAAAAGGTTCAAAAAGAATTAAATCTTCAAAATGGTATTATGCGCCACTAAGTCAAACGCGTAGGGGTGAGTACTCCATTAGCCTTCGGCGTAGCGCATACGGAGGCTTAAATTTGGTGAGGCGCCGTTTGGAAGATGTAGAAAAAACTCCCTTCTTTAGATTTATTGAGTCTCGCCCAGTTTCATTTGCAATGTATCATGTCGCACATGCAGCTCGTCGGGTATCTAAGCAAAAAGTGAATATCTACTTTGAAAAAAATGCGAACAAAGCGGACGAGGGTGCTATTGATGTATTCCGTGAAATGAAATCAAGAGGCGAAACAAAAGATTATTTTCTCTTGAGAGACACAGCTCCGGAGTTCGGTACTCTTATACATGAGCCTGGTGTCGTTAAAAACTTTACGCTAAAAAGTTACTGGCTTTTATATAGAGCAAATAACGTTATTGCTACTGAAGTCCCTCAACATGCGAATATCTTGCGATCAGGAAATAAATATATGCGAATGGCGCCGTATTCTCAAAAGTTTATATTCTTGCAACATGGGGTTACCTATTTGAAAGCTCAGGATAAGAATACTTCATTTAAAAAAAGCAGAGAGGGTGAACCGGATTATATTGTTGTTGGTGGAAAAAAGGAAAGAGATGTAGTAGTGGATATGCTTGGTATTGAGGAGGAACGTGTTTTGAACGTAGGCCTTCCTATATTCGACAAATTAGAGTATGGTCACATAAAAAATAATGCTCCTGATAAGGTCACAATAATGCTCACTTGGAAGCCGTACGAAGAGCACCTAGTAAACTTTGAAGAATCCACTTATTACAAGACAACATTAGACGTCTACAATCTGTTAAAAAAGTACATAAACCCCAATAATATACGGTTGGTTGCGCATCCTAAATTTACAAGCTTGCTAAACAGTACAGATATCGCAGATAGCGTCTGGCAGGGCACTGTGGCAGATGTATTGAAGGACACAAAACTATTGATAACTGATTATTCATCAGTTTGTTATAACGTTTTTTATCAAGGAGGCGCGACTATTTTTTATCAGCCAGACCTTCAATTTTACGAAGAGCATAATGGTAAATTGATACCTGGGAAAGATGAGTATGTGGGAGAAAGGGCATTTAATAAACGGCAACTACAAGAACTTATAGATAGTGCCATAGTTGATGGTAGTATTAGTCTTCAAAAGGTACGTACTCGAGAGCACGAAAAAAACTATGAATCTATCAATCAGTTTACGGATGGTAAGAACATAGATCGACTCATTAGGCGCCTTGTAAACTTGCATATTTTATAAATGACGATTAAGGAATGAGATGAAAGAGCGGCAAACGAATAAATACAAGTATAAATTCTCATTCATAATGCCCTTATATGATGTGGAGGCGTATGTTGCCGAGTCGGTGGAGAGCGTAATTAATCAATCTATTGATTTTAAAGCCAACTGTGAGATTATTTTTGTTAACGACGGCAGCCCAGACAACGTAGAGAGGATATGCCTAGAATATAAGAATAAATACCCTGATAACATTACTTATATTAAACAAAAAAATGCTGGTCCTGGTGCGGCGCGAAATAGAGGGATTAAAAAATCCCGAGGTAAATACATAAGCTTACTGGACCCCGATGACAAGATATCACAGGATACCCTTGAGCAAGTGTATGCCTTTATGGAAGAGCATACGGAAGAAGTAGACTTCGTTGCTATAAAGCTTAAATATTTTGAAGCAAAACAAGGGGATCACCACTTAAACTATAAGTTTGGTCAGGATAGGGTTATTGATCTTGATGTTGAGTATGATCATATACAAATGTCAGCAGCAACAGCGTTCTTTCAGTCTGACGTGTTGAAGTCTCATTTATTTGACGAATCTGTTGGCCGCTATGCTGAAGACGCACATCTAATGGGCCGGATATTGTTAAGTAAAAGAAGGTATGGAGTGCTGAAAGAGCCCACCTACCTATACAGGAAGAGATTTGATGAGTCGTCAAGTCTTGGGACATCTAAGCTTGATAAAAATTGGTACTTCGAGACAATGGAAAAAGTTTGGGGAAGTCTCCTGGTGCGCGCAAATGAAGAGTGGGGACAAGTGCCCGCCTTTATTCAATATATGGCTGCATATGAGATTCAATGGAGATTAAGGCAGAAAGACCAAGGGATTTTAAGCGACGACGAACTCGATAGTTACAGGAGGTTATTGGTAAGCCTATTGTCTTATATAGATGATGTGGTAATTAGACAATTGAGAACGCCTATTGAACACAAGCTTCTCATGTTATCCATGAAGAGTGGGCAAGATATCTCTAAGAGGCTAAAGGTTGATAAGGATGGGGACTATTCACTAAATAAACAGAAGATATATACACGCAAAAAGATTAAGTTCGCTCTGACCACCCTAGAGGTAAGGGAGGGTAAATTATTAGTTGAAGGTTGGCATTCAGGCTTTCGCATAAAAGGCATCAAGTTCTTTATGCAGGCTGGAAACAAAAAGATTTATCTTGATGAAGCAAATAATCAGCTTGACACAGAATCTTATAGTCTTGGCGATGTGATATACCGACGTCATGCATTTTCTGTACGCCATAAATTATCGACTGATGACCAAACTCCTATTCGTTTCGGTGTTGAAAGCGGTCAAAAGAATTACATAAGTGATATATATAAAATATCTCCGTCTACGGGGTTTGTTATTAGGCTGCCACATTTTTATATATATGATAGTGACAAAAAATTTATCTTAACAATCGATGACAGAAAGACGATTCTTATCAAGCCTGCGACATTCCCTAATCTGATCCAGCAAGAAAAAAGATATCTGGCTTCCGTCTATAGAATAAATGGTATCAAAAGAGCATTACTTACCCCGTTGGAGCAAATTCATAAGAAGCCGCGTATAGGTGCTCCATTGCGTGTAGTTGCTATGCTTATCAACCCAGGATACAAACGAATCAGTTTAGGTAAGGACCTGCGCTACGGTCAGCTATTTAAACCTCCTCAAACTAGAGAGTTTCACTTGGGAAGGTCACGTCTACAGTCGTCTATTAGAGTGGCAGCTATCATGGATGATTTTACATATAGCTCATTCGAGCATGAAAGTGAGATTTTGCAAGTGACTCCTCGTGCGTGGAAGACGGAGCTACGTGATTTTAAGCCGGACTTACTATTTATAGAATCAGCCTGGCGCGGAAAGGATGGCCTATGGAGGGGAAAGGTCGCGGATGTCTCGCCGGAGCTACAGAAACTTGTGGTTTATTGTCGTCAGCAATCGATACCCGTAATTTTTTGGAATAAGGAGGATCCGGCACATACGTTTCATTTTATGCAGACGGCAAGTCTATGCGACTATATTTTCACTACGGATAGCGAAAGCATAGATACATACCGTAGAATTCTCGGACACAGTCGAATATTTGTTTTACCATTTGCTGCCCAGCCAAAAATCCATCATCCTATAGAAAAGTATGCACGTGAAGACAAGTTTAATTTTGCTGGTTCATACTATCCTCAATATGAGGAGCGATGTCGTAATTTTAAAGCTATTGTTGATGCAGTAACTACCGTCAAAGGACTTGATATTTACGATCGTAACTATAGAAAAGTTGCTAGTGGGGTGTATAGATTTACTGGTGAATATGAAAAATACGTAAGAGGGAGCCTGCCATACTCCGAGATAGATAAAGCATATAAAGGTTATCGCTATGCTATCACTATGAATACAATTAAGCATTCACCTACGATGTTTGCACGACGAGCATTTGAACTGCTTGCCTCAAACACTATTACAGTCGGAAACTATTCTAAGGCAATTAAATTAGTGCTAGGGGATTTGACTGTATCGTCGGATGACGCGAAGTATATTCTTAAGCAAATAGAGAGTATCACAAAGACCAAACAAGAAGAGAACGCATATAGGTTGATGGGACTGCGTAAAGTTTTTGCAGAGCATACATATGAAGAACGTCTAAATCGTATTCTGAGAGTTGTTTTTAATGATAGCGACAAAAAGCTTTCAATCAAAAGACCACTAATAGCATATGTGGGCTATGCAAAGAGTGAAGAGGATATTGAAAAATTAAAAATGGCCTTTAAGGGGCAAGCGCATCAAGCTGACCAAGAGTTAATTTTATGCGAGTTCAACCCTAGGATAGAGAGCTCTTCAGTCGTCGCAGTATCGAGTGTTCAACAAAAGGGCCTGGTTGAAATTGTCGGCGAAGACCATGATATAGTTACCTTTCAGGCAGATGCATATTACGGTAGGCATTATGTGACTGATTTGGTCCAGGCTATGCTTTATAGCGATGTAGAAGTTATAGGTAAAGCTACATATTACGACCGAAACAGCCCTTCAAAACAAATGAAGCTAAAAAATGACGGCTTACAATATAGGCTGAATGTTCCAATTTCTATCGATAGGGCACTTTTGAGGTCTTCTTTGGTTACAAAAATGACAGTACGTAAGTTCATTGACGCTTTGAACGAAATGCATATATACACATCAAATACATTAGCGATTGATGAGTTTAATTATATGCCGCATATACATGGAATCAAAGATTCAGATAAAAAGATTATTGAAGGTAAAATGAATATTAACACCGGAATGTCGATTGTTGATATATATAAACAGGCGGATAGCTTGAGTCAAGATAAAAGAAAGACATATAAGGCAATATTACTGAAAAAGCTTCATATCGTTAAAACCTATCCAGCCCCAGAGGATTTTTAACTTACAGAGCTACGGTATGGGTATTCTAGGTAAGAAGAAAGCACACAAGCCACTAGTAATCACGATTGTTATTTTTACGATAGTAACGACTGCAACTCTAGTATATATAAATAGAAGTTTGCTTTTAGATGCTCTCAACATGAGAAGTCGAGATAAGAGTGTTACGTACGACATGTCTGACGTGCGAAACATTCCTATGAAACAAATCAAGAGCGCAATGAAACAAAAAGAGGGTTATCCATACGAAAAAATTTATGGCGGTTCACGACTTGATGTTGATACAGAAAGGCCGATTGACTGGAGTTGGCATTACAAGGAGAAGCGATCAGATAACTTTCACCTTCATTCTTTTGATATGTTAAACAGTCATTTAAGCGAATATGATTCTAGCAAGAACAACTCTCTTTTAAGGCAGATGATTAATATTTCAGTGGATTGGGTCCGTCATAATCCGTTTGAAAAACATAACAATCAAGAGGGTAACTTTGCTTGGTATGATATGGCGGTCGGTGTTCGACTTTATCGCCTTGCTTACATATTTGATCAAGCTCTACGAGTTAAAACGGTAGACGAAGACACCTTGCGGGTTTTATATAACTCTATTATTGACCATTTCGTATATCTTCAAGATGATAACAATGTTATTTTTCACAACAATCATGGTATTTACCAAGCGGCTGGACAGAGTGCAGCCGCAAGACGCTTAAGTATTGTTAGTCCGGTTTTTACAGAAGTGAGGAAACAGGCTGAGAGGCGAATAAACCACATGCTAGAGCGACAGTTTACTGGAGAGGGAATTCACAAAGAACACTCACCAGACTATCACCGTATGGTATATGATACATTTTTGGGTCTCGCAAAAGATGGGTTAATGGGACATGGTGACAGTGACAAGTTACTCGCTAAAGCAGGAGATGGCTTATATTGGATGATAAAACCAAATGGTTATATTTTAGGGTTTGGAGATACGGATGTGCGTAAAGTGACCTTCGATAAAGACATCTACAGTAAAATATCTTCTCAAAGGCTAAAGCATTTTATATTTAATAGTACGACAGGTGACTATCCGGGTAAGAAGTATGTGTTGTACAAAGACTCGGGATTCTTTGCTGTTAAAGATAGAGGCAGTTACCTGGCTCAGCAGGCGGCTTTCTTTTCGCGAACTCATAAGCATGCCGACAACCTATCCATATCCTGGTATGATAACGGTCAAGATATATTGATTGACGCAGGAAGATATGGGTACCAAGGACTTGTGGCAAAAGATTCAGAAGCGGCTATGCAGGGTTTTTGGTACTCTGATCCCAAACGCCAATATGTTGAAAAAACGCGCGCTCACAATACTGTGGAGATAGATGGAAAAGATTTTCTACGTCGAGGAGCGGAGCCTTTCGGATCGGCAATTGTTGACGGTGGTGAAGAGCAGGGTGTCTACTATATACTGACGCGCACAAACGAATTTAGTACTATATCGTTTCAAAGACTAGTGCTCTTTAAGCCGGGCAAATGGTTGGTGGTAATTGATAATTTGCACGATAAAAACAATCTTAAGCATGAATATAAACAATGGTTTCACCTTGATCCGTCTATACGCCTATCACAAGCTGATACTGGTTTTTCCGGGGAGGTGAATGGGAAGCTTTTGACAATAGCGTCATTAAAAGGCGGTTCTGTTAGGGGACCAATACGCGGTCAGACTAAACCATATCTTCAGGGGTGGTATTCTCCGGGCGCATATAAATTAGAGCAAAACGATGCCATTTCCTTTAATGAAAACGGCAACAGTGCTGAGATTGTAACACTTTTTACCTTCGACAAAGCTAATGAAAAAACCAAGTATAGCGGATCTATTGCTGGACCTGGAAATAATGCAGAGCTTGCTATTCAAGAAAATGGTGTACTGAAAAAAATACGGATAAATTTAGAGAAAGATGATAAGGTTACAATAAATTTATGAGTATAAGTCTAGCAACTTTTGGATAATACGAGTTGAAGTGTCACCATCCCACATTGGGGGATCTGAAGCGTGTTTC
>CAZAUF010000003.1:0-55854 GCA_964488555.1 uncultured Candidatus Saccharibacteria bacterium
CTGGGGATGAGGGATTCGAACCCCCGATCATGGGACCAGAACCCACTGCCTTACCACTTGGCCAATCCCCATCGGATAGCCAGGAGAGAAATACTCGAACTGTTAAAGTTTTGAGGGATTCGACCCACCGATATTTTCCTTTTGGAAAATTCGTCGGGCCCGCCTCAGTCGGTGGGATGAACCCCGTCCGGCTTCCGGCCTTGCGAACTGCCACCGGCAGTTCTCACCCCGATCATGGGACTCATTCTGATTTACTCGGTCATGCGACCTCGGACAGCCACCGCCTTACATCCGCCGGTTGGCGGATGGCTAATCCCCAATAACTATGTGGTGCTATGAACGTCTGGTTTGAACGAATTCGTTTACAATAATAACACTTTATGCGTCAAATCACCAGCGTACTTACTTTTTCTTCCGCTTGACTCGCTTTGCACTGAAATGATCGCGGATTTCGAAGAGAAAGTACCCGGCCACCACCGCCGAGATAAACGCCATAACCACATTGTACAGATTGAGTACAAGTGCCGAGCTGATGACATTGAGTGCCAGATTGAGCAAAAACGACCAGTACAGCAGCTTCCACCCGGTGTATGTTTTTTCTCTGAGAAATGGCACCGCAAAAGCTAATAGAATGATAGTGGCCATATATTGCCCCAGTGTTACCGACAAGCTCAGCCAGCTGCCCGTAGACAACGTCCTGTACTGATCTAAATCTACGAAACCCGCAAAGTGAGGAGCGAGACTCAGTGCTTTTATGAGCGCGGGTATAACCACTAGCAATCCCAGCGCGCTCACGATAACACCGATGAGTGCCATCCACCAAATGTTGTTCGACAGCCACCTTACGGCGTCTTTCGGAAGGTGCGGCACACCTTTGTACCAGTCACTTAGCCTTGTTTCCAAATCGGTTTTTTTCGCCATGCTTGTTCTCCGTTTCGTCGAGATAGAATTATTTGCGGTTACGTGGCCACAGCCCCCATACGGAACCGGCAGCCAGCATCACCAGGATGAGTGCAAAGATAAGCGACGGCGTCCCTGTAGGTACGTCCAAAACAACTCCCAGCATACCGCTATTCGTCGTCACGTCGTTTATCTGTGCCGCGATAGCCAGCTTCAACCATACTGCCGGAACCAGTACGCTACACACCAAGCTCATCCATCGCATTAGCGGACTAAGCGGCATACGAAGCAGAAACGGCAGTGCGAAAACTTCAGCAAAAACAATGAGGCAGCTCGCTATGACCGCTACCTTGTGATCCGTGTCCATAAGGGGTATGAAATCTTCAAACGCGAACAGCTGGCTCAATACCATCACCACCAACACGGCAGCATATGTCCAGGCTACGACGACAGCTATACGCCATCGCGGTGCAGGTGCTTTTTCTGCGGTCGCGAACTTCATAGCCTTAGTATACCTCTTCTTGATTGCTTAAAGTGTTGTTTTTTTCGTCATAACGCTTGCGTTTTATCCCGACACGATGTATTGTAGTTCCAGCGAAAGTTACAAAAACAAACATACACTCCAAAAAGTACCAAAATAGTACGAAATATGTTGTGACTATCGCTCTACGATATCCACCACAACAGGAAATACCCCGACCATACCGGGGTATTTTCGCTTTTAACCAGGGATGACACGCGTGTTATTCTGCTTTGTGCGAATTTTCGGCACGCCATCGTGCGATTTCAGCGTGGTTGCCGCTCAAGAGGACATCGGGAACTTTCAACCCACGAAACTCGGCCGGTTTGGTGTATTGAGGAAATTCCAACGTTTCACCATCAGAAAAGCTCTCTATAGCTGCACTTGATTCACCACCCAGCACACCTGGCACTAGACGCACGATACTATCGACGACGGTCATCGCGGGTAATTCGCCGCCAGTCAGTACATAATCGCCTACACTCACCTGCTCATCCACGAGCGTGATAATTCGTTCATCGTAGCCCTCATAACGTCCACAGATAAATATGTAACCACTGCCGCTACCTGCCCACTGCTGCGCCAGTGCCTGCTTCCAACGCTGTCCACGCGGCGTCATGAGCACTACTTTGGCGTCAGGGTCGTTCGCCTTTGCTGCTTCTACGGCAGCAAACAACGGTTCCGGCTTGAGAAGCATGCCGTCACCGCCACCATAGGGCGTATCGTCCACAGTTTTGCGCGGTCCTATGCCAAACTGACGCAGGTCGATCGTCGAGAGTTCGACAATGCCGTCTTTTTGCGCCTTCCACATCATGGAATTGCCAAACACACCCGTAAACATGTCGGGAAACAGCGTGATTACTTGAAACTTTCTCATCCTTACCAGTGTACAGACTATTGATTTTATTGTAAATTATTTTTATATTATATCTTACCCGAGCTTTCTCGTTCGGACGCGTATTTCAATACAAAGGAGAAAACGATGGTCGCTCGAAGTACCACGGTCTATTATGGCCGAGGTAACCACGAGACGCTTTTTGTCGAGGCAGAAGACGCCGCTGAAGCAGAGAAGCAGCTCACTGTCAAAATCGAGAAACGAGTCGAGCGGCTCCTTCATACGTGGCAGCTCGTCATAGGTATCGCCATCGCATGCGTCGGCCTTATGGCATTTGCCTGGTCGTCCTACCTCAGCGGTCAGGAGGGCGCGGATGGATTTCTACCGATTACCGTCACCGCACTGGTTTTCCTACTGTCGCGTCCAGTCCTTGCACTCACTCAACGTGCGTGGGCCTGGTCGCATGAGCAGGCCGCTCGGGCTCGACGCAAAGATCAGCAAAAGCCAGTCACCATACGGCCCGACTGGACATGGAAATAGAAGTCGCGGGTACCCGCCGGAAAAGCCTGTCTGAGATACGTCTCGACCGCTTCTCCGGCGGGCTTTTCATTTTACTGCTATACAAAAACTGACCCGCTAATCAACGGGTCAGTTTCACACATAAATCTCTCAAGCGGTTATACTGTTTTGCTATATCCGCTGAGCTCGCAGTTCAGATTTTGTGAACTTGTTATGATTATATATCAAGATCGTCGAGTTCTTCAAGCTCTTTACGCGACTTTTTCGCATAATCCGACTCAGAATCGTCGTTATCCACAGTCTCCTCTGTTACGTCTTCCACAGGTTCGTCCGTGGCGACATCATCGTTGCTTGATGAAATGTCATCAGAAGACATAGTGACATCACGACCACCATCAGTGTTGACGATTTTCAAGTTGTATCGTGCGTCGTTCTTAGTACCAAGCGCGCGCAGGAGCGTTCGCAAACTCTGTGCGGTGATTCCACGCTTACCTATGACACGTCCCAAATCCTCCGGATGAACGGTCAGCGAGAGTAGTACGCCTTTTTCGTCGATAATCCGTTCGACAGAGACGTCATCTGGATGTCCTACGAGTGATTTTACGATATATTCGACAAATTGCTGATCTATTGTTGACATGGTTGCCCCCTTTACGGTCGTATCAGTAGTATCGTACCCCTATTATAGCACGCAAAACGCTCACGCTAGCACATTCCGCCTACGCATACTTGACTTTTATACATTTTATGCTAAAATGTACGCACAACGCTAGGGCAAGACTAGCATGTACATTCCCAGAAAGGGGAACAGCAATGGGCTACACCAAGAGCCAGCAGGACGGTGGCGCGAAGAATCGCGACGACGAGCTCGCCAGGCGCGACAAAAATGCTGCTGCGATTCGTCGCCAGAAGGCTGCGAAGCGCAAGGCAAACGCCAAGTCCGGCAACGGTGGCGTTGCGGTCGACGTGATCACCGCGGCTCGCAACGATCGCCGCGAAGCGGTTCGTCACCGCCGTGCGGCCGAGGAGCGGAAACGTCGCGAGACGGAGCACTTCCATCTCCTGCAGGCCATCACGGCTCTGGAGCTGGACTCGGTGACCAGCCTCAAGGAAGGCACGACCGCCCGCGTGGTGGCCGAAGCGACCATCCGGGCATTTCCGGATGCTCAAGCCTACCGAAAGGTCATCAACGACGGCGAGGACAAGCGAGTCTCGAAAACCCATGCGGCTTTCGAAACCGCGCTTGCGAGCCTGACGGATGAGCACCGCGAGCGCAAGGGTGCGGTCAAAAAGGGCTACAGCATGGCCGCTGAAGCGCTCAGCAGGGCGTACGAGATCGTGAAGAACGACATGCCCGCAGCTGTCTAGTCCCCCTCAAGAACCAGCACCCAGACTGTATCTGGGAAAACACCCCGTAGCAATACGGGGTGTTCTTCTATCCTGTTATCGTTAAATATCAAAACCTCGTGCACTTAGCGCGAGGTTTTTTCGTTCATTGTCGTGCTATCTAATCTATTCGGCTTTTTCTTCGGTCGCTTCTTCTGCTGGAGCTTCCTCTGTAGCCGCTTCTTCAGCAGGAGCTTCATCTACTTCCTCGGCTGGACGGTTCTTGCGCAGCTTCTCGGCGTTCTTGATCGCTTTTTGCTTGTCTGCAACAGGTTCCTTGACCCACTTAGGCAACTTAACGCCTTCGGCTTTCAGCAGCTTGACGACGCGTGGTGACGGCTGTGCGCCATTGTCGAGATATTTCTGTGCCAGATCCTTCTGGACCGAGACTTCTTTGGTGTGTGGGTTGTAGCTACCGACATAGGCAACCACGCGACCGCTAGATGGGTGGCGTTGAGCTTCTTGGACGGCGACACGATAGACTGGATAGCCCTTGCGACCGACACGTTGCAAACGAATTGCGAGCATAATTTAAATATAATCCTTTACTTCACGTTAGAGTTTTTCTCTAGTTCTCGAATGATTGTACCGTTTTTGACCTCAGATGTCAATCTGTTACGCGGATTTACGTTTTTCGTACTTATCGATCGCGGCGCGGGCGGCCTCTTGCTGAGCGTTTTGCTTACTACTGCCGCTGCCTTTGCCCATCAGCTTGTCACCGACGTACACGCCGAGCGTGAATACCTTGTCATGGTCGGGGCCTTCTTCGTTCAGGACTTTGTAGACAGGAGTTTGATTGTCGACACGCTGCGATACCTCTTGCAGGTGCGACTTTGGATCACGCCAGCTGCCCGATTTCAGTATATCGTCGAGCTTGCTCAAGATGTGTTTGGCAATAAACTTTTCGGCATCGTCATAGCCGCGTTCCAGATAAATCGCTCCGATGACCGCTTCGAATGCGTTTGCCAAAATCTGCTGGCGCGCACGAGAACTGCCGTTCTTTTCGCCGCGACTCATGCGTAGCAGCGGCTCATAACCGAGTTTTTGCCCGGCAGCACCTATACTCTCAGTACGCACGAGGCTGGAACGCCAACTAGTCAGTATGCCTTCTGGTTCAGAAAAGTGCCTATACAAATAGTCGGTCACCGCTAGCTCCAGCACCGCGTCACCTAGGAATTCAAGCCGCTCATTGTGCTCATTGACACTTTTGCGATGTTCATTGACGTAGCTACGATGCGTCAGGGCAGTCACCAGAAGATCGATGTCTTTAAATTCGAATCCCAATTGGGTGCGGGCAAAATCCTGATACGGTGCTATTTGCATACCGCTCATAGATTCTCCTGTCGAATCTTCTTCATAGCAAGAAGCATCAGCTTACCAATATCTTCGTACTCGATCATATCGAGTGCGTCATGGAACTTAAACCACCGGATATCATTCATCCATTCTTCTTTCGTGATAGCATCGGTATCACCAAGCGCGCGTACCAGATATATCTGCGTCGTCATGAGCACCAGCTTGTCGACACGGCGATAGCGAAAATGAATCTTGCCCAGCCATCCGAGCACTTCCACCTTCTTGAGGCCTGCTTCTTCGCCAATCTCACGCTTGGCGGTTTGCTGTGCGGTTTCTCCCTCTTCGATGTGTCCTTTCGGAATTGTCCAACGATCTTTGGCGTCTTGAATCAGCAAGATTTCGACTTGACCGTTCTTGCGACGAAATACAATACCGCCCGAGGTTGGTTCTCGTACGATTTCTTGGATAGATGGCTTATTGCGATTGAAATACTGTTTGAATTTATTGAACTTTGGCGTCGGCATTCGGTGCCTCCTCCACAAGCGTTCGGAAGGCTGTGCCGAGCACGCCGTTGATGAACTTGCTTGAGTTGTCAGAACCGAACGCTTTAGCAAGCTCCACCGCTTCGTTGATCGCTACCTTTGGCGGTACATGCTCACCGCGATAAAGCAGCTCGTAAAGGCCAAGCCTCAATATGTTGCGATCAATGCGGGCAATCTGTTCCAGCGGCCACTCAGGTGCGAGTGGTCGGATACGGTCGTCCAGGTCATCTTGATATTCCAAGACGCCATGCACGAGCTGATTGACGAAATCAGTATCTTCGATCTCGTCTTCATAACGCTCCAGATTACGGCGAAGTATGTCGTCTATCGCGGCACTCTTATCATTGGCTTGTACGCGAAATTCATATTCGTACAGCGACTGTAGTGCGACGATCCTACCCAAATGACGATTTGATGCCATTGCTCTTCGGTTCTTTCTTGTTAATGATTTTCTCTAGTGTAACGCGTTTATGCTTTCTTGGCGAGTTTTTTGCCCGTTTCGTTCTTGGTGGTCTTCACCTTTACAGGGGAAGTCGCATTCACGCGGCGAGCAAGTTTCAGCACCAGGTGGCTGCGGCGCAGACCTGTTTTGCGAGGGCTGCTCTGCTTTTTCGGTTGTGCCATGGAAAAGTTCTCCTTTGCGGCTTTATCTATACTTGAGGGTAATTATAGCAGAATTATCACATTACCTCAATAGATATTGCTTTTTTATTACGTTTATGCTATAATTATATATACTGGGTAGTTAGGAAATTCCGTACCGCCCTCGTACCGCAGAAAGGTATGGCAATGGTGTATGCGCTGTTGTTCATCGTGACCCTGTCCGCTCTCGCTACTGCACTCTGTTTCAAGGAAAAAGTACTTGCCGCCTCAATGGCCATCCTGGTAATCGGCTGCATCTACTTCTTCCGGGGCGTATTCAGCATCATGGGCACGTCCGATGAACAAGTTGCATCCGACGACATGACGTGGATCTACACAGGTCTGGGAGTTGTCGTCGTAGGTGTCCTCCTGTTCGTAGCGGCATGGTTTCTCGATGTGCGCGTCCGAAACCCCCGCCGATAAGTTCTGTGGTCAGCCCCCGCTTCGTTTATGCGAACGGGGGCTTATCATTTTTCAACACGAATTATCACCGCCGAGAAGGTGGGGTTCTATTTCACGACGATATTGACGAGCTTTTTAGGTACATAGATGACCTTGAGCGGCTCTTTATCGCCTATGAAGTTCGCGGCGTTTTCTGCTTCCATGGCAGCTTTCTTGACGTCATCATCACTGGTATCAGCTGGCAGTTCCACGGTAGCGCGAAGCTTGCCATTGACCTGCACAGCGATGGTCATAGTGTCGGATACCAGGTATTTGTCATCCCATTGCGGCCAACTGTCACGGTGCACGGACGTGTCATGGCCGAGCTGGTGCCACAACTCCTCGGCAATGTGCGGAGCAAACGGTGCCACGAGTGCCACCAATGATTCCAACGCGAACTGCCAGTTTGCACGATCGCCAAACTGATCCTTTGCCTTCAGATCATACAGATCATTGGTGAGTTTCATCATGGCAGCAATAGCGGTGTTATATTTCTGGTCCTCCAGATCGGCCGTTGCTTTTTGGATAGCAGGGTGCGTCACTTTCAATACAGCATCGGACTTCTCGCCTTCGCTCGCTTCGGTAAACTCTTGCACCAAATTCCATATACGGTTGAGGAATCGATAGGTACCCGGCACGCCTTGTTCATCCCAACGGATCCACAAATCAAGCGGCGCAGCAAACATCAGGTATGTACGAAGTGCATCAGCACCATAGCCGCTGTCGATAATCTGCAGCGGATCGACACCGTTGCCCTTGGATTTGCTAAACATCTGACCATCGCTTGCGGTGACTTTGCCATTAAACAGAAATCGCTTGAACGGCTCAGGATCACTCACCAGACCAAGCTTATGGAGGAATCGCGTGACGAAACGTGCATAAATCATATGTGCCGTGGCATGGTCGCCGCCATTATAGAAATCAACGGGCATCCATTTTTTGGCCACCTCGGAACTGACTGGTTGTTCGGCATTGTGCGGATCGAGGTAACGCAGGAAATACCAACTGCTACAAATATAGGTATCGAGCGTATCGGTTTCACGCTCCGCATCGCCACCACACTGAGGACATTTCACATGTAGCCAGTCGTCGGCTCGTGCGAGCGCGCTGCGACCATCGCCAGTAGGAGCGAAGTCTTTGAGCTCGGGCAAGACGACAGGAAGATCCTCATCCGGGACCAACACAGGCCCGTCAGTTGGACAGTTAATGATAGGGATGGGAGCACCCCAGTAACGCTGGCGACTCACGCTCCAGTCACGAATCTTGAATGTCGTTTTTGACTCGCCAATGCCCTTTTCTTCCAGCCATGCGACGATTTTTTCACGAGCGTCATTGACATTAAGTCCATCAAATTCACCAGAGTTGACCAGATTTTCGTCGTTATCTACCACTTGGACGATTGGCAGTTCAAACTTTTCAGCAAACTCCTGGTCGCGCTCATCGTGCGCAGGCACGGCCATGATCGCACCGGTGCCGTAACCATAGAGTACGTAGTCGGCCACCCAAACTGGAATCTGCTCGCCGTTTGCTGGATTTACAGCATAAGCACCGGTAAAGACACCCGACTTCTCCTTGCTCTCCATACGCTCCAGTTCGGATTTTTTGTTGGCTTCGGTCACATACTCGTCGACTGTCGCCTTTTGCTCGTCGGTTGCAATCTCACTAACTATCGGGTGCTCGGGTGCCACGACCATAAACGTCGCACCATAAATCGTATCAGGACGTGTGGTAAAAACTCGTATTTTCTGACTGGTACCCTCGATATTAAAGTCAATCTCCGCACCCTGTGACTTACCAATCCAGTTTTTCTGCGCCAGCTTTACGGTGTCTGTCCAGTCCAGTGCATCGGTCGCTTCGAGCAATTCGTCGGCATATTCGGTAATCTTGAAAAACCATTGTTTGATTTCCTTTTTCTCGACCAACGGGTCGTCGGGACCATCGTGCCGCCAACATTTGCCGTCAATGACTTGTTCGTTGCTCAGAACCGTCTTGTCCTTGTCGCACCACCACTGCATGCGACTATCCTGATATGCCAAACCTTGCTTGTGCATCTGAGCAAAAATCCACTGTGTCCATTTGTAGTACTCAGGCTCGTGCGTTGAAATTTCTTTGCTCCAGTCATTGCTCCAACCCATAGCCTTGTACTGCTTGTGGTAGCCGGGGATAATCTTCGCCATGCTCTGCTGTGGCGAAACACCGGTCTTGATGGCGAAATTTTCGGCAGGCAAACCAAACGCATCCCAGCCGACGGGGTGATAACTCTCGTAACCCTGCTGTCGCTTAAACCGTGCCATGACGTCGCTAATGGTGTAGTTCATGGCATGTCCGATATGTATCCCGGCACCGCTAGGGTAATTAAACATGCTGAGCGCGAAATACTTCTTTTTGTCACTCTCAAGATCGGCAACGTACGTGCCGTCCTCATCCCAAAACTGTTGCCATTTCGGTTCTATGGCTTTCGGTTCATATCGTTTCACTACGGTTATTATACCACTGTTCGTACGAAGTGGCAGCCGAATCGACTAGACTCACCACTAGAGGGCCATCAGCGATCGAAAAAACTCGTTCGTGATTTGGTCGAGCGTCATGGCATTCGCTGGCGGTTCAACAGGTGATTGCGAGTCGTACGTCGCCGTGACACGAGTGGTCTTACCGGCACCATCACGCACAGTGAGTTCTTTGAGATAGTGATCCTGGGTCAAGACCACGGTCGCCCGCATGTCTGCAAGGACCGCTGCGTCAAATGACTTATAGGCAGTCTCGGCACAGCTCACAACTAACTGGTAGAAGTCTGTCTTTCTGAGCGCGCTCTGGAAAGTCTCGAGCTTTTGCTCATCAAACGATATATCGTAGGACGCATCCGTGCCCGTCTGCGTGACCGGACCGAGGACTATAAACTGATGCGACAAATACGTCGTTGCGAGTCGCTGTCGCACCGCACTCCCGTGAGCCAACAGGCTCCTACCATCCACGCCGCAGTAAAGCGCGTTCAACATATCTGATGGAAGAGATGGTGTTTGTAAGTTGATACTTACCCACTTATTCTTCATCTTATCGATTATCGGCTGCATCCACTTGCTGGACAAATCTATTGTCTGTTCACCTGCAGTCTTCGCCAGTAGCTCTGCGAAGTCAGCAGACCGCACGTACAACGTATTGTCGCTGACAATCATCTCGATATCGAGCCCGTCCAGCACACCTTTTGCGTGATACGCCCCCTCAGCTACCTGCACACGCAGTGTCGTATCGTCTGATTTCACTGTATAGACAGCTGGCTCACGAAGAGCATGGTCGGCGGCATCGAGCAGTGCTTTATGCGAACTATTGAGCCACCAAGCAAATAGCACCAATGCGACAGACACGATCGTCACGGTGATGATGGCGAAGATCAGAATACGTCGTCTCAGCTGCCTTTTGCGATAAGACTGGTCAGTTGGGTCGGGTGTAGATTTTGTATTTTGAAGTTTCGCGCTCATACCAAATGCTGTCCGAAAAACTCTTCTTTGTGTGCCATCCATGCCGGTGATTGTCGCACCAACTTGTCAGCGTCGGCTTGATTGGACAGAAGAATCTTTACCGCTTCTTCAGAATATACATCTCCTTGCGAGCCCTTCACGAGGATCAACGCACCCTGTTGCAAAACGCTGTGCGCAAACGCGCCAGCCTGGACGGCATTTTTGAATGTTTTTACCTGACAGCCCTGAGATTGCGCTGCCGGTGCCAAATATTTTTCTGCATCGTCGCCGATGGTAATGACCCACTCGACCATATCAGGATGAAACATCTCACCGATTTTTTTGTGCTCTTCTGGAGATACGTCACCAAGCTCATTCATACTACCCATGATGGCAATACGCTGCGGCGCATCAATGCTATAGAACGTCTGCACGGCACTGACAGCTGCCGCTGGGCTGGAATTATAGGTGTCATCTATAATCGAACTTCCATTCCGACCACGCAACAGATTCATGCGTCCAGGAATAGGCCGTATCTTTTCTAGACCAGCCTTTATGTCGTCTCCGGTCAATCCAAACTTGATACCGGTTGCGGCAGCAGCGATGGCTGGACGTAAATTATGTTCACCAAGCACCTTGATGGTCGCCTCTACGCCGTTTGGTAACTCCGGCGCGACAAACTTGCCAACGTGACCGTTCTCTACGCTAAAATCCTGCTGCTCAAAATGATACTCTGCCGCAGAATTCGTGCCATATGTGCCAAACCTCGGATCAGTAATATACTCTGCGTATTTGCCGTCTATGTCATCGCGATTGATCAATGCGTCCAGACTAAAATTCACCGCCGCCAGTTCTTCGTAAGCGACAGCATCGAGCGTCTTGAAAAATTCCATATGCTCAGGCGTCACCGCAGTCACAACCGCCAAGTGCGGCTTCAGATATCGGCCAAAGGACACAATGTCGCCAGGATGATCCGCTCCAAGCTCCTGCACAATGACGTCGACATCGGTCGGAGCCAATATCCTTGTACGTGCCGCCTTGAGGACATCACGCCAAGCACTAAAACTACGGATGTTTTCTGGATAGGGTATGCCGAGAATTGCCAAAGGTACGCTCATGGCTGTATTGTGATTACCCTCGTGCATGCGCACACGATAGCGTTGCGATAGCATAGTAGCGATAGCGGTCTTTGTGCTCGTCTTGCCCACACTGCCCGTCACGACAATCAGCCTCACTTCAGGATGGGCGGTAAAATAAGCAACCACTGCTTCTTCAAGCTTTTTTTGCACGCGTGCCTTATACTTTTGGCGCAATCCGTTAAACATTACCGCTTATTATAACACTTATGTCGTGTTTTATTTGTTACTACGTAGCCGTTCGACCACAAGTCGCTGACGATCATTATCCTCATAAAGCACCGCCTCGCCTCTCGACTGCATCGTCCAGAGTAACTCAAGTGTCGACGTCATCTTCTCGTCTCCGTACGCTTCCTTCACCTTATCAAGTAAATCGCCGATAGATATGACGTCTTCGGCAGCTTCAAAACAAGCCTCTATATAATTGAGTAATACCTGTTCTCGGTTGCATATGAGCTCTTGGCGCAGTATTTGAGCAACGTCGCGCAAATCACCGGGTGCTGGTGTCGGATCAAGTAGTTCTGGATCGCCATATCGGTCATATCGGTATCCTTCATTCATATGGCAGTGATTGTAGCGGCAATGCACTACACGCGCAAGCCGATATCCCCCTTGTGCTTTTTCGTCAGTTGCGGCATACTATTATTTAGTGCTGGTGCGCAATTGGGGCAACCCGTTTGCGCGGCAAAAACAAACACTCCACCACCAAACTCGTGCCCCGGGTGGGCGCGCAACAGCAACCTGAAGACCGCTCCACAGTGAGCGGTCTTCATCTATAACAGTTTGTGGCATGGTTGTATAACATATTTTATGAAAAATATTGTTGTGTTTTTTAACCATTAGGAGTATACATATAAGCACAAGGCAATTTGGAGGGAGTATGAGTACAAAAGAGTATCTCGATGGGCACCATAGCGGTCTCGTCGTCTTGCACGGTCTCGTAACATTACTGTTCGGAGTCGTCGCATTGTTCTTTCCAGGGTTGACATTAGCCAACCTCGTAACCCTGTTTGCCGTCTACGTCACCGTAGTCGGCGTCGTCGAGCTGGTTCACGGTTTCCGTGACATGGGCAAAGGCAGTTCCTACTGGTTCTCGCTTTTGGTCGGTCTGGTAATGGTGGCAGCTGGCGTCTATCTGGTCCGCAACCCAGCAATGACGCAGAGTGCATTCCTCGTATTCGCAGGTGCACTCGTGCTCGCACGTGGTGTGGCCGACCTGTTCGTTTCCGCTTTCATGAGCGTCAAAAACGAACATCGGACACTATTCGTAGTCTGCGGTGTAGCCGGTGTTCTCGCCGGTCTCATGCTGTGGCGCTACCCTGTTGCAGGCGTCGTCGATTTCGTATGGGTGCTCGGTCTCTACGCACTGGTCGTCGGGTCAGCTGTCATGGCTATGGCCAGTCGACTTCGCGGCTAGTTCATAAGCTGCAGCTTTCATGAATAAACAGTTGAAACAAAACAACTAACCTTCAGACACCTGTCGATGCCTTGGCGACAGGTGTTTTTGTTGGTACAATGACCGCAGTATGGGGCATTGGCGCAGTTGGCTAGCGCGCTTCCATGGCATGGAAGAGGTCATCGGTTCGAATCCGATATGCTCCACCAGAAATCATTCACGATGAACAATATATTCTCAGACAAAATACTCGATATCGCTGGCTGGGTCGGCGTGGTTTTCGTGCTCGGCAGCTACTGCCTGCTCGCCCTCGGCATCATTGACGGCAACTCATGGACATACCATACGCTCGTCCTCTTCGGATCGGCATTCGTTGCCGCCATCTCGCTCAAGCGCCACGCGTTTCAACCCGCGGTCCTCAACGTCGCTTTCGCGGCACTGGCCATCATGGCACTTGTACGACTCGCTATCATCTAACTTATATCAGCGGCGCGATCGCGGCGCTGAACCCGCCGGCTTCTTGTTTATAGCGCCGGCTGCGTCATCAATGGCACTGCGTGAACTCCGTATCTGAAACGCATACGCCAGACTAATCGAACCAGCAATAAGTGCGTACAGACCCAGTGCCCATACGAATGCCAATCCGCCTCCAGCTGGATTGCTCCATATGATAATACCCGCTACGATTCCCAAAATACCTGATATGCCCCAAAGCCAGCGATGTTCGTGCTTGTCGCTATAGAAAACCGCAACTACCAAATCGAATATGCCGCGGACGAGAAGCAACATGCCTACCAAGATGATGAACGAACCGAGCGCTATCAGCGGATTACGGATCAGATAGACACCGATGCCTGTCAAAATCAAACCGATTAAAAGTGCAAACCACCATGAATTATCTTTGCCCATCGAGGTAAACCCGTGGACGATTTCTATCACACCTGCCACGACCGCATACACGGCAAACACAATTACAAGCACCGCTAGCGTAAGTCCCGGTATAAACAAAGCAACAACGCCAAACAGGAGCGTAGCTATACCTTGTAGAATGAAAAGCCACCACAGATCATCCACATACTCTTTTGTGCTCGTAACCAGATGAACCTCCTTCAAATTACCCACCCCACTTTCAGTGTAGTACCAGCATTTCATCATGTATGTACAATTTTCACTAGCTTTATTGCGTTAAGTGTGCTTTAATGACATTGTTCAGAAGCATGCGCAGAAAATACGTGTTCCTCATTGGATACAGCAGTAATCCGCAGTTGGTCGATCTGACGAAAGCAGTAACCATAGAGAAGTACATATTTCAATGGCATCACAAAATCTATTTATCGGTAGCTTGGCTTATGCTACCACTGATGACAGTCTGAAGGCCTTTTTTGAGGCGGTCGGGCCTGTTACCAGTGCCCGCGTGATCACCGATCGCGACAGTGGTCGCTCGAAAGGCTTTGGCTTCGTTGAGTTTGAAAACGACGACGACAACCAAAAAGCCATCGATCAGCTAAACGGCAAGGAACTTGACGGACGAGCAATCAACGTCAGCCTCGCTCGTCCAAAGGAAGACCGCCCTCGCAACAACGACGGTGGCTCTTTCCGCCAGCGCAGCTGGTAATCGGTCGCACGCGAAATAACCCCGCTCAATGCGGGGTTATTTCATATAGGATAAATACTTCAATACCGATGGACTCACAAGTTGCTCAATCGACTTATGCTCGGCAATCCGTGCACGAACCTCTGTGGAGCTCACTTTTATAGTGTCGACTGCGAGCAACATGGCATTTTTTCCTAACCGTGCAATAGGCGCACCGGGACGCTCAACAACCAGCATCGACAAATTATCCACCATCCACTCACCCATATACCAGTCAGGCATTGTCTCCACGGAATCAGACCCAAATACCCATATAAATTGTCTATCCGGATAGGTACGGTTCAAATGCAACACCGTATCAAATGTTTCCGTTTGCTCAGCTCTATCGAGCTCACTCGTCTTAACGTGAATCTCGACCGTCCGGCCGACAACATCGTCGATAAGCGCGCGCAGCATACGCAAACGGCTCTCGCGAGTCGCGCTGATTGTCTTGTCGAGCCTACTACCGCTCGGCAGCAACCACACGTCCGTATCCCTTTGTTCCGCATAGTCAACACACGCCTGCAGAATCGCTTGATGGGCGCGAGTAGGAGGATTGAACGCGCCGCCATAGATGATGGTGTCTTTTTTAGCCTGATTCTGTTCCATGGCAATCCTTTCGTATTTATATTAGTGTTGACTATACACTAACTAAGATGTACCCTGAGTATAGCACGTTAGTGTGCACACAACAACAAGGAGGTTTCCATGAAAGCACGCCAGCAAGAAATCATCGCTGATCTGGGAGTCAATCCCACAATCAATGCCTGTCAGGAGGTAGAGCAACGCTGTCAGTTTCTCGTCGACTACCTCGCTCGAACAGGCTTAAAGGGTTTTGTCCTCGGTATTTCTGGCGGTCAGGACTCTCTGCTGGCTGGTATACTTGCGCAACGTGCCGTCGAAAAACGTCGAAGCTCAGGATATGATGCAGAATTTCATGCCGTTCTTTTGCCCTACGGCACACAAGCTGATCGAGAGGATGCGCTGCATGCAATCGAAGTTATTACACCCGACTACACTCATGATTTGAATATCAAATCAGCAGTCGATGAATTTGCCCAGGCATTTAGCATATCTGAGGGGCGTCCATTTACTGACTTCGACAAAGGCAACGTCAAGGCGCGCATGCGTATGATTGCTCAATATGCATTGGCAAGCGAGTACAAACTGCTCGTCATCGGCACTGATCATGCGGCCGAGGCCGTGACCGGGTTTTTCACCAAGTACGGCGACGGCGGGGCTGACGTCCTTCCACTTTCTGGGCTGACAAAACGACAAGGCAAAGCACTACTCCGTGAACTCGGTGCGCCAGAACGCCTCATAACCAAAGTGCCAACGGCTGACTTGCTCGACGACAAGCCCGGACAAGCCGATGAGTCGGAACTTGGATTTCTCTACGATGACATCGATGATTATCTAGAGGGCAAAAACGTCGACGAAAAATTTGCCGAAAAACTGGAAGCTCGATATGACACTACGCGACATAAACGCGAATTGCCAGTCGCTTATCGTAGTCCATATTCTTCATAAATACTGAGCATGGTACACTGGTCTGCAATGACCCAAATGACTCATCTTTACTTCGTTCGTCACGGCGAATATGAAATGAATATCCGTCAAGACCTTGTGGGCGGACGTAGTAACCATGTCAGTCTCACCGAAAAAGGAATTCGCCAAGCGAAAGCTTTCGGCCAATGGCTGGCCGACTCATCTATCAAGCCTGATGCTGTGTACTTTTCACCCGCGATGCGTGCGATTCAGACCATGAACTATTCTCTTGAGTCAGCTGATCTGGATATGGAATGCGTTGTCGATTTTCGTTTGCAAGAATTGTGTCAAGGTATCAAAGAAGGTACGTCCAGGACAGAGGCATACAACGCAGATACACTGGCGCGAATCGCAGAGGAGCAATTCGACTTCAAGTTTCCTGAAGGTGAGTCTATCGCTGACACCATGTGCCGTATGCTGGATTTCACCACTGAAGTCACCTCGGTTCATCCCCGCCACACTGTCTTTGTATATGGACACGGCTTTGCCATCCGCGCGTTAGCCGGTGCCATCAACAGCCTATCTCATGATGAAATCGTTCGCGGCATCAAGACGCCGAACTTGTCGATCAGTAGATTCGATACAACACCCGATACTCAGTCAGTCGTTTATGTAGGTAGGCGCGTTATAGATGAAGAAAGTGTATAATAAACATTATGAAATATACTAAAGAATACGTCCCACCGACACTTACCGTCGATGCTGTCTTATTTCAACTGATCGACGGTATTTTAAGTGTTCTGCTCATCGAGCGTCCAAACGAGCCATTCAAGGGAGCGTGGGCACTACCCGGCGGCTATAGTGCCCAAGGCGAAACTACATTTGACGCACTGAAGCGAATCGTCAAGACGAAAGCGGGCACAAATCTTGATACCGACCTTAGCTACGTCGAACAGCTTTACACCTTTGATACTGTCGCTCGTGACCCGCGCGGGCACGCGGTCTCAGTGACATACATGGGATGCGGCAAGCAAATGTCACCTTCAAAAAGCGAGGCGCGCACAGCATTCTTTCCCGTTCACGACCTCCCTAAGCTCGCCTATGACCATGCCGACATCATTCGTTATGCTCACGAAAGACTCAAAGCGAAGCTCACCTACACTAACGCTGTTTACGCGTTCCTGCCTGAAAAATTCACGTTGACCGAGTTGCAAACAGCATACGAAGCCATCCTTGGTCGAGAGCTGGATAAACGAAATTTCCGTAAAAAGTTCCTAGGGCTCAACCTCATTCATGAAACCAACGAAATGAAGCGAGGCGGTGCGCACAGACCAGCCAAACTCTACCGCTTCAATTCATCGTCTCTGGAAGTCTTGTCTCGCAGTTTTGATTGACATGCCGTGACTTTGGTGTATAAATAGTTCCATCCTGTTGGTTAGCGTACGGCTCGTATGCTTATGTAAGGAGCACCTAATGGTTACAAAGGAGCGGGCCGAACACGACGTCATTGTCATCGGCATCGGCTTTTCCGGTATCGGCATGGCTATCGAACTGCAAAAGATGGGACAAGATTTCATCGTCCTGGAAGAGGCGTCCGACATCGGTGGCACCTGGCACCTCAACACCTACCCCGGTGTTGCCTGCGACATCCCGTCGCACTTCTACTCGTTTTCGTTCGAACCAAAGGCGGACTGGAAACACCTGTACTCCTACGGCGGTGAGATCCATGCGTATCTCAATAGCATCGTCGACAAGTACAAACTGCGCCAGCACGTCAAACTCAATACGCGCGTCGCTCGTGCATATTGGGATAATGACAGCAGCCGTTGGCATGTCATCACCCAGAGCGGGGACGAATACGTAGCGCAGTTCCTGGTTTCAGGCGTAGGTGCGTTGCACATACCGCTGACTCCTGAATTCCAGGATCGTGACGTATTCACAGGACCGGCGTTTCACTCTGCGCAGTGGGACCATTCGGTTGACCTGACTGGCAAGCGCGTGGCAGTGATCGGTACGGGGGCTAGTGCAATTCAGATCGTTCCGGGTATCATCCGGAAGGTCAAGGAACTGCACCTGTACCAGCGGACACCGGCATGGGTATTGCCGTTTGGCAATCCTAAAATTTCGCCACAGCTTCAACAGGCGTTTAGTACTGTCCCGGGTCTTCGTAAGGCTTTTCGGTTCAGTATCTACGCGCTTCAGGAAGCTCTGGGCTACGGAATGACCAAGCATCCAGCACTACTCAAGGGGCTGGAGATGGTTGCCAAGTCATATATGCGGCGAGTTATCAGCGATTCGGAACTCCGAAAGAAGCTGACGCCGACATATCGTGCAGGCTGCAAACGCCTAGGCAAGAGCGTCAAGTACATGCCTGCACTCGCGAACCCAAAGTCCACTGTCATCACCGATGGCATCGACCGGTTCACTGAGCGCGGAATTGTAGCTGGCGGCATCGAGCGAGAGGTCGATGTCATCGTGTACGCCACCGGCTTCCACGTGACAGATTCGATCAACTCGCTTGATATCACTGGTGCCGATGGAACGACACTGGCTGATTTGTGGGATCGAGAAGGCATGCAAACCCTTCGAGGTGTCACAGTCGCTGGCTGGCCAAACTTGTTTATCCTGCTGGGACCAAACACTGGTCTGGGGCACAACTCGGTTATCTATATGATTGAGTCTCAGATCAAATATGTCTCACAAGCGATCAAGGCGGTCCGAAAGACAGGCGCGCAAGCAATCATGCCGAAGCGTTCAGCTCAAGACCGGTTCAACGAAGACCTGCAGCGCAAACTGGAGGGCTCCGTATGGAATACCGGCGGTTGTGCCAGCTACTATCTCGATAAGCACGGCAAAAACCGCACGCTCTGGTCAGGTTTCACGTGGCAGTACCGCCTCGCGGTGCGAAAGCTAAAGCCTGGGGAGTACGAATTCCTTGGCTAGCTGACCGAGTCACTCCAACCATCCAACCAAACCAGGATGGCCCGGATGAAGCAATTCATCCGGGCCATTTTCATATATAAACTTTGTTACCACGGTGAAAAACCGGTATACATTTTGAGTGCCTCAGTGCTCAACTTATGCGAAAGTTTTTCTAGCTTATCAAGATCTTGTATCTTATAGGCGTCTTCAGGTAGAGAAAATTCACCCAACCATGCAAAATTATACATGCTGCTCGCAATAGAGGCTGTACTGTCTGCATCGCCTCCCATATTGACTGCTGTATACACCGTTTTTTCATAATCGAGCGTGCCATGAAGAAACGCCGCATACCATCCCTTCATCTCTCCTACTATGTCACGACTGTGAATGAGATGTCGTAGCGGTAGCAGGGCGTTGCTTATGTCCCACGTCGAACGAAATGCTTTTTCATGATACTCCGCAATCTCCTGAATGCGTTGAGCAAATGCCCACGGATGGTACGTCTCCTGCTCGTCCAAGAGCGTCGTTAATACATCACCGTGAACTCGCGTAGCTATTTTGCGACATCGTTATTATGAGTCATAGCAGTCAATTGATCGTACTGATCATAACGGTTGCGATGGTCAACGCCTTCCGCTACTTGCCAATAGACGAGCGGAGCCATTTTATCAGCACGCCGTTGCCCGTGCCTTCTTTGCTGCCCGATTCATGCGGCGATACGCCGCCGATAATTTTCTGTACGCTCTCAGTCGTCGAACCGCCCAAGAAGCGAGTCAATACTCGACCACGTGGTGTTGTGTCCCTTGGCGTTTCCCTGTAAGCGCGTACGTGTTCGTCCGCCATCGTTCCTATATCAAAGCCTCTTGCTTTTATAAGTGCACGGGATACTGCGACAGAGAGCTGTGTATCATCACTTGTCGTGCCCTCTGGAAAATCAAGCATCACATACGAATTGTCAACAACCGGTATGAACTTGTTGACGCCTCCGTACTTGTTTTCAATAAAATCGTAACTCCGTGTTTCTACTGGCAAGCCAGCCGCATCGCCGTAAGCGATCGAGGGCAGGAGTTGCCTTCCGGCTTTTTCGAATGTTCCGCGTCGTACCATAGTGACCCCACTTTCATTGTTACTTTAGTGTCAATATAACACTAACACCTCACTGTGTCTACAGCTCTTCGTCGGGTTTAGTAGAGCTCTCCCATAAACCGTCAAACATCACGGCATACGTACGCGCTATCTCCTCCGATGTAATCAATATGGCTGACTTCTCTCCGATGGAATGAATGAAGAGTACCTTGTCGTCGAACTGTATGATTGTCGCCGTAAACTGTCCAGATAGCTCAGGACGTAAATATCGCGGCCGTCGCATAAGTAGTTGATGCAGGTCAAGCTTGGCATGAGTACCCCTCGGATATTCCCACAATGTCTTAGCTTGGATACCCCGCTCGCTTCTCGTGCGCATGAAATAATTGGCGTACTCCTCGGGCATTTGCGAGAAGAAGTTTGATTTTGGCGCGACGATACGCCATTTACGATTCCGACAGTATAGTGCCCTATCGACAGCCGATTTTATACCATTCAGACCATCAAACTTCTCCACCGCTACTGCAGTAGGTTCGTTTCGCGGCTCCGGAAACTCCTCCAAAAGTTCAGTCAACTCATGCTTTTGGGTTTCAAGTGCTGCTTGACGACGCGTCAGCATCTGCAAGAGGTACTCCGGCTGCGTCATTGTATACATCAACTTGCCGCCAGATTTTGATTCATGACAAAAACCCTTCTTCTTGAGCGTATCAAGCGCGTGATATGCCGTAGTGCGATTAATGCCCGTCTTGTCGACCAATTCGCCTACTCCGACCTCGACAAACGTCAATCCCGTGAGGTACAACGTTCGTTCCGTTTTACCAAGGTCAAATGATTCTAGTAGTGATTCTAATTTCTTCATTACAAAGTAACTTCAACATTGTATTCTGTATTTTATATCTGTTAATTATATATTGTTTATACTCTTTCGTAAACACACATTGTACATTTGATTGATCCGAATTATTGTAGCACCAGAGGAGATACCATTATGGAAAAGCAATTCTTACAGAATAAAAACCACGAGGAGAGAGAAGTCGTACCGCTTAATCAAGCGCGGTTTTTAGACAAGCTTGAACCGGAATATGAGCAACAATGGAACAGCATGCTTGACAGTGCCGCAGAGCTGAAAATAAATATGAAAGACTTCGCCTTACCGCTCTGGGGTGATGATACCTTCCCGCAAGCTATCCGCGATCGCGCGTTACTGCTTGTAGTTGGAAAAGACGACCATGAAAAATGGAAGGGGCCATGGGGAGCTGAGCTACTGCAAGCATTTTTTGGATTTAACGAAAGACTAAACGGGCTCGCAACAAGCAGTACAACCTTCAAGTCATGGCTAGAAGAAGCACTTAGTTACGGTGACATTATCGACGACAAAGTTCTTTACAAGCTTTCGTATGATTATTTTACGAATGGCGACTGGGATCAGCAACGGTTTGAGCAAACGCTTGAAAAGTTTGACCCAGCTCAGGTGCAGCGGGTATGGCAGAACCCGTTCGATGAATACGACAGTGGCCCTCCTGTATTGCCATATATAGACGATATCCTCAATGGCAGATCAGTCGGCAAATCAAACATGAAGATGCAACAATGGGCTCAAGAAAAATATGATATATACATACAAAATTTTATCTTAAATGAAAAAATCTTGCCGTCATGGCTACAGAACCTCTCTCCGGCCGTCATCAAAAACGTAGTCCAAAGAGAGTATAAAAGGGTTGAAAATGATGAAATACTACCCCTTAATATCATCGCTGCTTACGAGAAATACCTCATCGGATTCTACGATGGCTTCCGGTTTGAGCAATACGAAGCTGCTTGTAATGGGTCAAGTATATTGAAGCATTTAGGTGAATTTTCTCAACGCACGCTCCTCGCCTACCTGCAATCTCGCTACCAAGACGCAATACAATTTCGCGGCACGTTGACACGTGAAGACGAAGACATTATTCTTTCACATATCACCGTACCTTTACCCGTCAAATTCATAGATTTTGCTGACAGAATGGACAAGATACGCGCAGAAGAGAGCAAAGCATACACTGAATGGCTCATCAAGGAAAAGGAAAGTCGCAAAAAGCGAGAGGCGGAAAGAGTCATTGATAAACAGAGACAAAAAGACGCCAGGATAAAACTACATAACGCAAAAGCAGCCTACTTGCACGCACAAGGCATTTTTACCAATGACAAGTAGATGACACTAGTCGCCCAAAAGACGTGGCGCATACTCGGCTTGCTCGAGCAGTTCAATACCGGTATATCTTGGACGAGCTGGGAGTTCTATCCACCTGCCACCGAACGGCGAATTCTCTACATCAGTCGGATGAATCATCCTGCGCCAACTGAGCTTTTCACGCACATCGCTTGGATCGTCTGGGTTCACACGTGAATAGTGCACGATCGTACAGTTCTTGACTGTCTGGGTTTCATCTTCTTCCATCTCTTCGAATTGCTCAGGCAGCATGCGCTCGATATTGTAACGAGCGATACCGATGAAGTCACCATGAGTGACCACGATGACTCGCTTACCGTCCGCCTCACGATGCAGTGTCCCCTGAAAGTCACGCCAGCGTCCGCTGACCTCGTAGCGACTCTCGCCGCCGTCAAGCTTGACATACCACGGTGATTGACTATACGCCTTGACAGTGTGGGCAAAGATCTTTTCGCGTTCATCTCGTGGCATTGAACCATACACACCCCAACTGCGCTCTACTACACGATCCTCAATTATCCAGCCGTCGCAATCTCCTCCACCGACATACGCAGCTGTTTCGCGCGTACGAAGAAACGGAGAAAAATAACGAAAATCAAATGTTGTGACACCGCCCAAATTCGCGTCAATCCATTTTTTTGCTGCTTTCGCCTGCTCGATACCTTGTGCCGAAAGTCGCTGTTGCCAATCGGGACGATCGTTTATCAATTGTTCCTTTTCGTGACGCGTACCATTTTTATCTGCTTTTTGGATAATATTTGCTTCAGACTGTCCATGACGGACAAATACGAGGTCGTTTGGCATTGGCATTGGGTACCTCCTTTTGCTGTATGTATATATTGCTTACACAATAGCTCATTTTTCAATTTTTGTAAATTAGTGTTGACATTACACAAACAAAAGAATACTATGATGTTAGAAAGTGTAAAAAGTACACTTACATAACAAACGGGGGAGAGAAGAATATGAAATCTCAAGAACGACGAGCACTCGCAATCATAGACGCGCAGAATGATTTTATAAATGGTAGCCTCGCCGTACCTGGTGGTGAACGAAATATAAACAAGATCAATGAGGCAACTCGGGCATACGGTCGAGCTGCCCTGCCTATAGCCACCACACAGGACTGGCATCCAAAAAACACGGCTCATTTCGCTGACGGTGAACCAAACTATGTCGACACTTGGCCAGTTCACTGTGTCGCTGGAAGCAAAGGTGCTGAGCTTTACCCAGAGCTAGACGTTGCCAGGCACCACGCTCTCGCGACTCGATTCCTAAAAGGCACGGGAGCATGTGAGTCACCAGCCGATGACGACAGCTACACAGGCGTGCTCGCGCGCAATCCCGAAACAGGCCTACTTCTGCCCGAATGGCTTGAACAGCACAATATCGCGGAAGTAGACGTGCTGGGTTACGCCATCGGAGACGGCGACGAGCACCCGCTCTGTGTCGACTCCACCGCCATGGATCTGCACCGTCTTGGCTATAAAGTAAACGTCATTACTGATGCGGTCGAAGAAGTGCTACCAGAAAATCGCGCGAAATGTTTCAAAAACCTCGGCGAAAAAGGCATCCGTCTCATCACGTTGGAGGAAATGATTGGAGAACTGAGCCATGAAGCCTAACGAACGCGCACCGCTCTCAAGCGGTATCGACTTTTACAAATTCACCATGGGCGACATGATTTATCACAAGCACCCCGACGCCGAGGTGACCTTCACGTTCAAAAACCGAAATCTCGCCAAGGGCGAGCGTATCAGTCGACTCGTCACCCCGCAAGCATTCAAAGAACGGCTGTCAGATATCCAGGAACACGGCTTCAGTGACGAGGAAATCGACTACTTGGCTAGTCTGAAAAACCAAAAGGATGGCGGTCCGCGGTTTACGCCGGAATACCTGAACTTCCTGCGAAATCTGCGCCTGCCAGACGTATCGATAGATATCGATCCCGAGACGCAGGAGCTCGACATCCATGCGACAGGCAAGTGGCACGAGGTAAGCCTGTGGGAAACGGTCATCATGTCTGAACTGACCGAGATGTACACTGAACTGCGCATGCACGAACAAGGACTCAGCAAAGCAGAAGTCTGGAACGAAGCGGATCGTCGTCTTGACGAAAAAATCTTTCTACTCGAAAACAACCCTCAGATTAAATTCGCCGAATTTGGCACACGTCGCCGCTCGAGCTATGAATGGCAAGAGCACGTCGTGCAGCGACTCGTCGAAGAGGTACCTGAGAACTTGATCGGTACCAGTAATCCATGGCTGGCACACAAACTCGGTATCAAAGCTATCGGTACGTTCGCACACGAACTCCCCATGGTCTACGCCGGACTGGAAGACGCGGCCGGTAATAACCCGCTCGACGGTCACGCCAAAATGCTGCGCGACTGGGAGGAGTTTCATCGTGGCGATTTATTGATCGCTCTGACTGACACGTTTGGTTCTGAATTTTTCTTCAACACATTCACGCGTGAACAGGCTGAGCAGTGGGCGGGGTTTCGTCAAGACTCTGGCGACCCGATCGAGTTCGGCAAACGCGCCATTAAATTTTTGCACGACAACGATATCGATCCGCTCACGAAAATGGACTTATCGAGCGATAGTTTGGATGTTTCAAAAATGATTGAAATAGGCGACGCGCTTGAGGGCAAGATCCAGCATACGTACGGCCCAGGCACCAATATGACCAATGACATGCACGAGGATTCACCGCCAACGAATATTGTCGTCAAAGCCACTGCCGTTAACGGTATCGCAACGGTCAAACTGAGCGATGACGCAGGTAAACACACGGGACCGAAAGAGCAAGTCGAAAGATACCAACGTGCTGTTCATAAAGTCAATACTATGGCTCGTCGAGTCGTAGCCGAGACAGTCAGCCTGGCATGAAAGAACGTACAGTAGTAACCAACTGCACCTATCCCGGCTACCCGACATCACGACTCGTTATAGAAAATATCGACGAAAACACCCCTGTGACGTTGCCGGATGGCGAGTGGTCAACAGGAGTTTACGTCTTCCCTACGGTGAGCGAGCAGGAACGTCTGCGACACGAAGGTTACGAGCTTGATGATTTTGGTCGACCGCTACATCCGTGGCTCAAGGAAATGCTGTGCCATCCAGACATCGGTGTCGTGACGGGCATGGGTGAATTCTGGCATTGGGGCCCCAATCGAACAGGAGATCCGATTCTGATCAGCAACAACAAGGTGCTTCTTATCAAACGAAGCGACACCGGCAGCTGGGCACTGCCGGGCGGATTTGTCGACTCGGACGAAACCGGTAGCCAGGCAGCTCGACGCGAACTTTTCGAAGAAGCTGGTGTGATGATTGCTGGCAAAGGATGTACGATTTATGAAGGTCCTGTCGCGGATTCGCGTACAACTGCTCACGCCTGGCCGGAGACGACGGCAGTGGCGTGGCGCATTGATGACACGCCGCATCCTACACCGAACGATGATGCTATCGATGCACAATGGTTCCCTATAGATAGTCTCCCTAGCGAACTACACGGATCACATTTATTCCTCATTCAAAAAGCGATCGAAAAAATGGATGAAATACCTCTCTCACTCTCCCTTACTTTGCCGGAAAAGATAGTGACGTACCGAACCGTGAACGGAGGGCATATGGCGTATGATCGTTTTTTCATCAAGACACAGAACAGTGAGGTTTTTGCCAAATGCCACGACAGACAAGTCTTCACAGATCAGTTTCGCGAAGAGCGTTCACGAAAATACCTCCAAAAGGAAAAATACATTTATGAGCACATAGCTAAACACAAGCCAGAATTAGTACCCGGCTCCGTGCGAATGATCGATGACCATAGCATCGTCATGGAGGCTCTGCGTCCTGAGGATGGCTGGCACTGGCGTTCACCTCGGGAGGAAAACGATCGCTACATCAATGAAGTCATCCATCACCTACAGTCACTTCAAACGATTCCCTTGCCGCGAGAGCAATTCATAAGCCACGTGAACCCTACCTATACGACGCATACATCCGAAGGATGGGGTTCGATCGATGCCACAACTAGCCAAAAAATCATCATGAAAATTCAACAGTTTCGACCTAGGCTGCGACTAGACTTTCAACATGTAGCCGGCGCGCTCACTGATAAACTGTCGGCACTCCAAGTCGAGTTCAACCATCTTGACGATTCTACAGATCTTTACTTTTGCCATCATGATTTACGGCCTGCAAATCTCGCGTGGCACCCGACACATGGCACGAAAATCGTCGACTGGAGCTGGGCGGGAGCGGGCAGAAAAAACAGCGACATCACGACTTTACTCATCGATTTGCACAAATCCGGCCACGACGTGCGCACATACATGCACCATTTCAACCACGAGCATGCGTTGACGCTTATCGGGTTTTGGCTTGCACATAGCTTATGGCCCACACGAACAGATGATAACTCTGTAAGATTTCATCAAACTGTTTCAGCGATCAGTGCATACGATTTACTGATGAAATATCGGTAATGGCGAATCTGCCCAGTCCCAACCGAGGTTCAACATGTGATTGAGAATTCCATAGCCATTCAATAGCCAAATCGTTCCAATAACGACGAATACGGTGCAGAGGTTAACCAAGAGTAATACTACCGGATTCTGCCTCCTGAGCCACTTGCCCCATGCGTCGTATTTTTCTTTGCCATAATTCAAAATACGCTTAGCCCAGTCGTACTCTGTCGATAAAATACCAAGTGCAGCAAATACTACCAACCAACCAGGTCCTGGATAAGGGATCATGATAATACCGAGAATCAATACCGTGAATCCGGTAATTGTCACTGCTGTTTTTTTAGCTCGTCGTCGCATACTTATTTAGTATACCTGTTTTATTTGGTTTTGCGTCTTAATGTCAGCGCACCAAGAAATAGTGCACTCACCGTAAACAACAATACAACACCTAAATCACGCCATACGATATCAGAGAGGCCGGTATGATATGTCGTTTCGTTCAGTGCGCTGATCACATATGTTAATGGCAAGAAGTACGCAATCGTTTCGAGCGCGCTGGGCATCTGTGAAAGTGGCATGAGTAAACCGCATATCAAAATTTGAGGGAGGATGAAAGCAGGCATGAATTGTACCGCCTGGAACTCCGTCCTTGCAAATGCACTCACAAAAATACCAAGTGCCGTACCTAGCAGCGCGCTCGCAAGAGCCGCTATGACAAGCAGCCAGTGTGGCCCTGCGACATCAAGACTTAGTCCATAAAGCAGCAATAAGCTGGCCAACGCTGCCTGTACTATGGCAAGTAGACCGAAAGCGAGCATATAGCCGAGCACAAGGTTAAGCTTGCCAATTGGTAGTGCCATTAATCGTTCCATAGTACCGCTCGTCCGTTCGCGTAGCGTAGTAATAGATGTAACAATGAACATTATGACAAACGGAAAGATGCCGAGCAGTGCAGGCGCAATCGTATTAAAAACCGCCAAGTTATCATCATATAACCACCGCAGTAATCCGAGTAGGATACAGGGGACCAGGAAAATTAATGCAACTGTTCGATGATCGTGTGACAACTGGCGCAATATCCGCAGCATGGTCGCAAAGGTTGTGTGGACATGGTGGTACATCATGCACCCTCCGATGACTGAACCATTTTCACGAATGCGTCGTTTACGTTGTTTTCTTGAGTCTTTTTTAGCAATGCCTCGCGTGTATCATTCCAAAGCAACATACCATCGCGCATAAGCAATAATTCATCGCAACGCTCTGCTTCCTCCATGACATGACTGGAGACTAGTAGTGTCTTGCCACTTTCTGAAAGTGCGCGAAATGTGTCCCATAGTTCATTTCGAAGAACCGGGTCGAGACCGACAGTCGGCTCGTCGAGCACATAGAGGTCAGGGTCACTAAGCAATGCTATAGCTAAGCTGACCCGTGCTTTTTGTCCACCCGATAAATTTTCGACAAGTTGACTGCCTTGTTTTTGTAGACGCACTTGATCGATGACTGCTTTGATTTTGCTGCGATCCGCGCCTACCAACGCACCGAAATAATACAGATTTTGCAAGACAGTCAAATCCAGGTAGATGGCAGGAGATTGAGTCACATAGCCAATCCTGGAGCGCAATCGTACGTCTCCAGCTACCTGTCCAAGCACTGTCAAATTGCCGCGGTATCTTTGTACCCCAACTATAGCTCTCATGAGTGTTGTTTTGCCACTACCGCTCGGACCGATGAGACCAGCAATCGTGCCTGAGGTTATTTTCAATGTCAAATTATCGAGAATAAGTGTTTTTCCTTTTGCGACAGTAAGTCCATCGGCAGATACAGCGAGGTCCTTCATAAAGACTTATTATACCAGAAGCACTTTACCGCTCAGTCAGTCGTACCCAACGTTGCTCGTATGACACTGTAAACTCGAGTTCCGTCCGCAAGGACAGGCTCCTCTATGCCAGAGCGATCAAGCAGTGCAACTGCAGAAATGATGCGTGAACCGAATTCAACCTGATTGCTGGTCTGGTGACTATACACGCGCTTATAAAATTCCTTGCTAACCTTATTAAAGCTTGATCCTGTCGTAAAGACATCGTCTACGAGAATTGCACCTGTCCCATCTTGTATATGCTCGGGAATGTAAAATTTTCCGTCAGCATCTTTGCGTGATGGCACATGAAATGCTCGAAGCTCCTCCGCCAACGGGTCACCTATACGGTTCGCTCCAGTGGCGACTGTCATAATTACGTTGTAGTCCGATGAATCGTGATTAGCGCGAATGCATTTCGCAAGTGCAGCGATGACGAGTCCAAACAGTTCACTATCGTCAGCAACACGATCAAATTCAAATTTTACATTGCTTACCAAACCGGATGCTAGTTTGATGCCACTAGAGTCGTAAACAAGGCATTCATCAAGAAGTCTCTTTTTAAATCGTTCGTCATCCATAACTTGTTCGTCAGTATACCATACCGACTACTCACCAAGGAGATCAAGAAACCTCTGTTCATCAATAATTTCCGTACCGTACTGTTCTGCTTTTTTGAGCTTCGACGCACCGACTTTTCCACCCGCCACCAGGTAATCTGTATCTTTGGCGACGCTCGTCTGGAAAGCTCCGCCCAGTGCACGTATCCTGTCCGCCGCCACGTCTCGCCCCATTGATTCTAACGTTCCGGTGACAACAAAACTTTTACCAGCCAATTTGCCAGATTTTTTTTCGTAGTGCGGCCGAACGCCGAGGTTCTCGAACTTTTCAAGCAGCTTCAGATTGTCTTCGTCAGCAAACCACGCCATGATAGATTCGGCTACAACCTTACCGACGCCTTCGACACTCGATAACTCTTCGATCGTTGCATTTTTGAGTGCGTCGATGGATTGGAATTTATTCGCTAAATCTATAGCTGTCTGTGCACCGACGTGTCGGATACCAAGACCCAAGATGAATTTTTCGAGTGGAGGGTTTTTCTTTTCCTGAATAGCACTGATGAGTTTGCGTGCTGATATGTCAGCGAAGCGATCAAGCTTCAGCAGATCATCGACCGTCAAACTATATATGTCAGCGACATCCTTGACCAGCCCTGCGTCAACCAAAGCCACAACATTCTTTTCACCCAGCGTATCGATATCCAAAGCTCCTTTTGAAGCGTAATACTCGACCGAGCGTTTGAGAATCAAGTCACTACTACTGCCCTTGACACGATATACGACGTCCTTTCCTTGACGCTCGAACTCCAGTTCAGGATACTGTTCTTTGAGTGCTTTTACGTAGTCGAATTTCTCTGCATCCTTTGGTCGCAGCTCCTTTACGACGCTCTCGACTTGGGGAATGATATCGCCAGCCTTAAAGATGACAACAGTATCCCCGATCCGTACGTCAAGTCGAGCAATCTCGTCGGCATTGTGCAAACTTGCATGCTGCACGGTCGTGCCTGCGACCACAACCGGATCAAACACCGCAACCGGCGTAGCTGCACCCGTACGTCCTATGCTAATAACAATATCTTTCACGATAGTTGTTGCCTGCTCGGCTGCATATTTATACGCGACGGCCGCGCGCGGCTGCTTGCCCACGACGCCCAGTTCACGATATTGCGTCAGGTCGTTAACCTTGATCACAAGTCCGTCGGTATTAAACGGCAAATCATGACGTATCTTACCGATATGTTCGACGAACTTCATGACTTCTGGCAAACTACTAAAAACCGACGCCTCCTGGTTGCGCGTTATACCTATCACCGACAACACCTCATAGGCGTACATACATGTCGGCACCTCGCTTGGATCATCGCGTAACAAATCGTACGCACGAAAATGCAGCGGGCGGGCAGCCACAAGCTTCGGGTCAAGCTGACGAATGGTTCCAGCCGCCAGGTTCCGTGGGTTTGCAAATTCCGGCTCACCAGCTTCACGACGCTGCTCATTAAGCGCGTTGAAGTCCTTTTTGAGCATGACGATTTCACCTCGAACTTCGGTTCTGCCTTCAAGAAAACTTTCGTATCCTTTTGCATTTCGCAGTCTTAGCGGTACATTGGCAATTGTGCGAACGTTGTTCGTCACGTCTTCTCCCACGAAGCTATCTCCACGTGTAACTGCCTGTACAAGCACGCCATCCTGGTAGACAAGTGCGCATGCCAGGCCATCCATTTTCACATCAGCGAAAAATTCATGCTTACGACCAGGCAGCATTTTATCCATACGCTTCACCCAGGCCTCTACCTCTTGAGTGTCAAATACATCGTTGAGACTCAGCATGCGGCTACTGTGACGCACCTTGGCAAATCCGCCCTTTAGTTCACTACCAACACGCTGTGTCGGACTATCATGCGTCACAAATTCAGGATGCTCAGCTTCAAGTTTTTTTAACTCGCCAAATAGACTGTCATATACGGCATCACTGACGGTAGGCGAGTCAAGCACGTGGTACTCATAGCTGTATTGGTTGAGCAATTCGCGAAGTTCCACGATCCTTTGCTCAGGCGGGAGCGGCGTCGTCATCAACAATCCTCCGGTATAGCAAATACACATAACTGCTGACAAATATGACCGTTGCTGCCCCCATGCCAATGATACAAAGCGGAACGAGCGGTAGCCATTCGATGGACGGCGTAACCCCCTTGATCCAATCATCGAACAGGATGATCGGAATCATCACTATCAGCCAGGTCACGACAACTACAAGAAGCATCCACAGCAGCCTCAGCAGTATGCGGACGCGTCGCCCCACCGCCAAATCTCCCGCAACTCGGATCGCCTGCATCGGATACATACCAGGAAGCGTCACGATAACCAACGCAAGTATGCTGCTGGATATCCAGTAAACAGAGAGAATGCCCAGCAGCAGCACGCTGAGCCACACAAGCATCGCACTCACTCCACCCTCCAGCAGTCCTGAGCCTTGTGCCGCTGAGTAGATAATCATTGCGATTGCTGCCGGTAATAGCTGGATAGTGACGATGAAGCCCACGATAACCGAAGCTAAAACGGGCGAACCGCTATTGTATAAACCATCCCTGAGCCGTGGCTTGTGTCCGGCCAGCGTATTGCGAAGCAACCAAATCGTCGCTAGCCATCCGAAAAATACCGCCAAACCTCCAAGTACTGATTGAGCCTGTGTGATATCGGGCGACAGGCCGCTTGTGACCGATGCGAGCAGTAGCAGGCTTGCCTGACTAATCGTGCCGAAGTTACCTTCGAACAGGTCGCCACTTGTATCTTTTAGCGTCTGAGCTAGATTGCTGTACGACTCTTGTGCACCAAATCCGCTAATAATGATCGTCGCGGCCATATACACAAGTGCTAGCCCACCAAACAATCGCCAGTTTTTCCAGAGAATAGACCTGACCGCGTTGGTAAGCGACCAATATCCGGGTAGCTTCAATGAGCGTTTATAATCTCGTCGACGCGTCAACCGAAATGACCGATGGGGTCGCCTAGCAAGAAATTTCTTACGTCTGATAGCGATTGGTTTGACGAGTCGTTGTCCACGACTGCGAAGAGCGGCGAGAGGTTTTGATGTCGTTTTTTTGGCGGATTGCTTTTTCTTTTTGGCTGGCATAGCTAGAACTTATCTCCGGTCTTCTGCAACCTGGCGATACGCTCGTCAAGTGGCGGGTGCGTACTGAAAAGATTTGCTATAAACCCTGACTTTAACGGATTATTGAAAAACAGGTGCGCGGTCGAAGTACTTTGGTTGCGCATAGGACGACTTGCTTTCTTGAGCTTCTTAAGAGCACTTATCAGTCCTTCTGGATCACGAGTCGTCAGAGCACCGGTAGCATCGGCTAAGTATTCACGCTGGCGGCTCACTGCCATCTGGATGAGTGCTGCCATGATAGGTGCCAAAACAATCAACACGATAGCGACGACTAGTATAATCGGGTTAATATTGCGATCACGATCACCACCGAAAAAGAACATGTGCATAGCGAGATCTGACAATATACCGATCGCACTGACAAGCCCAAACGCAATCATACTCACGCGAATATCGTAGTTCTTCACATGACCCATTTCGTGAGCCATTACAGCTTCAAGTTCGCGGTCACTCATCACATCAAGCAAGCCCGTGGTTGCAGCGACGATCGCGTGTTGCGGATTGCGTCCGGTTGCAAACGCATTCGGTGCCGGGTCATCCATGACATAAACTTTTGGCATCGGCATACCGTTCGTGATGGCAAGATTTTCTACGATGCGATACAGCCTTGGATTGTCCTTTTTCTCTATCTCATGTGCACCTGTCGCCATGACAGCCAGTTTACTCGCGGCAAAATATTGAATGAGCGCGTATATGGCCGCCCCACCGATAACCCAATAACTGATCATCGTATTGCCGAAGTAAAGACTCACGACATAACCGATTGCGCCAATCAACCCCACGAACACTGCCATGATCAATAGAGTGTTTCGCTTGTTAGCGGCAATAGCTCCGTACATTTACAACCTTTCAGACTCTTGTTATTTAGAAAAATCGACCTTTACGGGCTTCTCAACAGTCTCCCGCTCACTTTCATCGACATCGAAAAATTCACGGTCTTTGAAACCGAGCATGCCCGCAAACATGTTGTTGGGAAAAACTTGGATTTTCGTGTTTAAATCACGTACGCCTGAGTTGTAGAAACGGCGAGCGGCTTGAATCTTGTCTTCAGTATCGACAAGCTCAGCCTGTAGTTCGCTAAAGTTCTGGCTTGCCTTGAGATCAGGATACGCCTCAGCGACCGCGAAAATACTCTTTAGTGCATCCTCTAGCATATTGTCTGCCTTAGCGGCATCCTTAGGTGACTTTGCGTTCATCACCTCTGTGCGAGCTTTGGTAACCTCTTCGAACACGCCCTTTTCATGCTTGGCATAGCCCTTGACTGTCTCGATGAGATTCGGAATCAAATCAGCACGACGTTTTAGCTGCACAGTAATGTCGCTCCATGCTTCATCGACACGGATTTTCAACTTGACCAGTGCGTTGTACGTTACCCACAGGAACAGACCTGCTACGACGAGAACGCCAACTAAAATCCATACTGCTTCCATTTCGAAATTTCCCCTTTGTGATAATTGTTTTACGTATCTATAGTATAGCAGAATAAGCGGAATAATCCGATACCCACAACAATAAAAATGATGGCTTGCCATCATTTTTATGTCATCCTGGTGCGCAGAGCGGGACTTGAACCCGCACGGCTTATTCAGCCAAGAGATTTTAAGTCTCTCGTGTCTACCAATTCCACCACCCGCGCATATTTATGAAAAGCACTACTCGCTATAACAGGTCCATTCATGCCTGTAAGTACACGAGATCGTGTCTACGTATCATTCGCGTTTCACGCAGCCACCACCGTGCATGTTCTACAGTATACTAGAAATATGAAGCAAATATTGATAATTCACGGTGGCGAAAGTTTTTCTACCTACGATAGTTATTTAGAACACCTTCGCTCTACCCCTGTGGACTACGAGCGACTGAAGCCACAGCAAAAATGGAAGTCATGGCTCGCCCAACAGATGCCAGAAGCGGACGTACTACTTCCCACCCTTCCAAACGGCTACAATGCGGTTTACGACGAATGGCAAATTTACTTCGAAAAACTTATCCCCTTTTTTGGCGACGACATGCGATTGGTTGGACACAGTCTAGGTGCGATGTTCCTCGCAAAATATCTTCATAGCCACCCCCTGAAGCGCAAGGTGCGGCAGGTCATTTTGATAGCAGGAGCTTATGATGGTGATAGCGTCGAGGATCTCGGCAGTTTTCGCGTAGACTCCGCAATCAATTTGCCAAAAAGCACTGATGAAATTCATCTATTCCACAGCGAAGATGACCCTATCGTTCCGTTTGCAGAACTCGCAAAATTCCAAGCTGACTTACCTAGTGCTTCATCGCACACCTTCGTCAATCGCGGGCATTTTAATGACGAGACATTTCCTGAGTTGCTTGAACTGTTGAAACAAAAATAACTTCGAAGCTCGAGATTATTTTATATTCCACTAGTGTTCGAATTTATTCTGAAAACAAACAGAGGGGCAAACCCCTCTTTTATATTGGAGGCACGTACGAGAGTCGAACTCGTCTAAAAGGTTTTGCAGACCTCCGCGTAACCGCTCCGCCAACGCGCCGTACAAGATAGTATACCAGCAAACAGCACGTGATGCTAAGTGCTTCTGGTGTGAACCATCACTCTGTTGATATACAATATATACAGAGGTTAATTTAAGGAGAATGTATGATTTACGTGAATTATTTGGCTCTTGCTGTCGCAACATTCGGCTCATTCGTTTTTAGCGTGCTGTACTATATGATACTCAACAGGCAGGTCGTTGCTGCACGTGCTTCACGAGCGCGGAACAAAGATGATACCCGCACCGCGACTACACCAAACAAAATCATCATCGAACTCATTCGCACGTTTCTTACCGGACTGATTGTTGCCTATGCTATCGCGCTACTCAATCTTCTTTATCTAGATCAGGCTATTCTGCTCGCCGTGTGGTTGTGGCTCGGTTTTCCTGTTGTCTTACTTATAGGTATGGTCATCCATGAGCACTTCTCAGCCAAGCTAGCAGTCATCCACGCTGGTGACTGGTTGGCGCGACTGCTCATTCTCAGTATCACACTAACCTTGTGGTATTGATGCTCGCGCTTACACAAATGATGCTAGTATCGCGGTGATGTCATCACGCTTTGATCGCATATGACTCTTGTCTTGGCTGCGACACTTGGCTTGATGAACTAGTGCGCGAGTAGCAGTCCGGGCATCGAAACGACTAGCAATAATGGTATCCTCTATCTCTTCTGTCGTCAGGTTGTCGTGCACGCCATCACTTGTCAAAAGCCACTTATCACCCGCCCTGAGGTCATAATCCTTAACAGTAATAGCCGGTAGAGACTGCGCATTGCCTAGAGAACTGGTGATGGCATTACGAAACCGAAACGCGACAGCGGCTCTTTCACTCAAATTCGCGCGGTCAGTCACGTTAGACAGGATTTCCTGAACAAGCATAGCATCACCGTCGGTCCACCCACCCATACGATACGTATGATCGAGCGACATGTGATCCAACACGCCGCCTCGCATGCGATATGCACGGCTATCCCCGCTATGGCCTACGACAATATACGGTGCGCCTGTTTGTGTCTCAAACACTTTAGCGACCACTGCCGTCGTCTGAGTTCGACTATCGCTGTCATTTGCGGAAATTATTGCCTCGTGCGCCGCAAGCAACGCATTTTTAACTGCCAGACGACCAACCGAACGGGAAACCCGTATGGTGGTATTTTCCAAATAGTTATCTATTGTACTCGCAGCAATCCGAGCTGCATGCTCTGATCCCGGCTGACTGCCGACACCATCAAAAACACCGAAGGCTTTGCTTTTGTCATTTGTAAAATATGCGTCTTCGTTATGATTATTGTTTTTACCGAGCGTATAGCCTGCAAGCTCATTCATCCTGACATTTTCTTTGCGGACATCTACCAGATAAGTGCCGCCTTGAGAACCGAGATCATGAAGAGTAATCAATTGGCCGGATCGTGCAATTCGTACATGGCTGTCCGATACTTCATCCGAAAAGTGAAACCGATCCGTATAATGTTCACGACCCAAAACTATTTCTTCACCATCACGCAGTGCCTTATATCCCTCACCTATCATTGGTCGATAATTATTTTCATCTACCACAAGACAATCTGTCGTAAAAGTCTGATTATCACCAAGGTCTCTCTCTGGAGAAACGATCGTAAGGCGATGGCTAGCGAGCACAAAACCAACAGGACCATCATCCAGGTCAACAACCTCATGATCAATCCGTCTTCGCTCGATTTCATTGCGGCTCACTCGCTCAGCCATGGTGGTTTTATTATACCCTATTTTAAAGAAAATTTCAATATACAAAAATGTGAAAAAAGTGTATTCAAAAAGTTTTCATGCCTGTATAGTGGGTCACGAATACATGGAATATACGCTTGTCATAGTGGTCGCAGTTGCACTGTTCTTCGACTTTACTAACGGGTTTCACGACACCGCCAATGCTATTGCAACCGTGGTGGCCACCAAGGCGGTATCACCACGCATCGCCGTTATCGGTGCAGCTATCCTTAACTTCGTCGGTGCATTTCTTTCTCTCCACGTCGCCGCGACAATAGCGAGCGGCATCGTGAATCCGACCGCTATTACGCTGCCTACCATTTTGGCTGGTCTTGTAGGTGCGGTGATATGGAATCTCATTACGTGGCGCGCAGGTCTGCCATCCAGCTCATCCCACGCGCTTATCGGCGGTGTTGCGGGCGCAGCTCTCATGACCGCAGGCTGGGATGTTATCAAATGGGACGGACTGGAATCAAAAGTCCTCATCCCTTCTCTTGTAGCTCCCCTGGTCGGATTGATAGCAGCTGGTGCCCTCATGACGCTTATCGTATTCGTAGTTCGTAGGTTTCGTGCACAAGCAGTTGCAACATTCTTCCGCCGTTTACAAATCGTTTCAGGCGGTTTTGTGGCACTCATGCACGGCACAAACGACGCGCAGAAAACCATGGGTGTCATCGGACTCGCACTTGCAACAGCGACAGCGAACGAACATTTCGGTATCCCGTTTTGGGTGGTTCTGTCATCGGCGGCAGCACTTGCTGCAGGAACCTGGATGGGTGGATGGCGCATTATTGAGACTATCGGCGAAAAAATCACCAAATTAGGTCCGTCACAAGGTTTTGCGGCTCAAACTGCGACAGCAGCAACCCTCGGAGTTACTTCTGCATTCGGTTACCCTGTCTCAACGACGCAAACTATCAGCGGTGCGATTGTCGGCGCAGGTGTTGTCACCAAAGGATCGGTAGTCAACTGGAAGGTTATCAAGCATATTCTTCTCGCATGGGTAATTACTATTCCCGCAGCTGGACTTATGGGAGCAGCAGCTGAACTTATAGCTCAGTTACCTTATGGTGTAGGTATCCTGGCACTCCTTACAGTAATCATCACCTCGGCCATCTACTTTACCCGTAACTGGAACTGGGAGGCTCGTGCTCAAATCAAAGCTTTACTCACATTACTGCGTCGACGCCGCGCTTCACGGATGTAACATCTTTCCTGTTAATTTATTTACTTTACAAAGTATAGTAAAGTACGCTATACTTAATGTAGTAATAATACGCAAGGAGGATACTTTATGGCAAAAATCGCAGTTATTGTAGGTAGTACGCGCCAAGGCCGTCAGTCAGATAAGTTAGCAAAGTGGGTCGCCCAGGAACTGCAAGAAAAAGCCGACACCGAAATACTGGATTTGCGTGATTATCCGATACCTTTTATAGATGAATCCATCAGCCCCCGCTATAACCCCAAACGAACACCAGATCCATCAACAAAGAAATGGCTTGACAGCATTGCACGATTTGATGGATACGTAGTGGTAACACCAGAATACAATCGCTCTATGCCGGCAGTTCTCAAAAATGCTATTGACGTGCTCAGCTATGAGATCGAAGACAAACCGGTTGCTTTAGTGGCGCATGGCAGCACGGGTGGGGCACAAGCTGTCGCTACACTGCGCATGGCATTACCTGGAGTTGGTGCCGTTACCCTGCCGCAAGCACTATTTTTCAGCGATCATCTTGCCGACTCTATCGATGATGACGGGACTCTGTCTTCCAAACTTAAAGAACGACCACATGGACCACACGCTCAACTACAGACACAGATAGATACATTGCTACGTTACAGCGAGGCACTGCAAGCCGTACGTTCCTAAGCCCCAAACTCGCACTCGAATAAGCATAAGAATTAGTGAAATTTTTCACTTTATATTACTGCATATTATATATAGTAATATGCGAGTATGGGATCACCTGACTTGAAAAAAATATTTTACGGCTTATTCGTCATTCTTACAGCCCTCTACGTGGTGATTAACTTTGCTACCGAACCGAACCCCCTTGTCCTGGAACGCTTCAGAGTCGATGCGTTCCAGTTTCGCTTATTAAGTCTTGCGATCGTACTACCCCTTATAGCCGTATGGTTCGCCGCCTTTTATGGCTTAATTCACCTCGTCGAGTACGCTAGACGGATAAAAGACTCCGAAGATGGCGTTGGGTTTCGCTGGTTAACTGCAGGTATGATAACTATCGGTGTGGGCTTGCCATTAAACTCACTCATCACGACCCTCGTCAGTCGTGGTGCTGCTATGGACTTAATCTCTCAAGCTACGTCCACAATCATCAGCACACATACTGCTATCTTGTTCCCCCTTATCGGCTTTTTCCTTGTCGCGGTTGGCTCTCGAAAACTCATGAAAAGTGCCAAGAAACCAGAAGACTCGACGCTCCGCTTTGCCATCGTTGCCGCAGGTCTTGCTATCTTGAGCGTATTATACACGTATACCGCACTTCAAAATCCCGCACGAGAAGTCGCCATCCCTCCAGCATTGACTGCAACGTATTATATGAATGATTTGCTCATCGTCACGACGATTATTATTCCTTACGTCCTGGTCTGGATGTTCGGGTTTTATGCGGTAATCTGGTTGAGAGCATACGAACGAAGCGTAGGGGGTATTCTGTATAAAAAAGCTCTGAAAAAGCTCAATAAAGGACTTCTGCTCGTCATCCTGGCCTCAATCATCATTCAACTTCTCACAGCTGCCGTGACTAGCATTTATGCGTGGCAACTCGGTGCCATTGTTCTGCTACTCTACCTATTGGTTGCCGTCATCGGCGGTGGATATCTCATAATTGCACTTGGTGCCAAGAGCTTATCAAAACTAGAGGAGATCAAATCATGACGCCATCGACACGCAACGATCTATACCACAAAGTCATCGAGGTGACATACGAATACCTCGGCCCTGCCGCCGAACGCTTTGTTATGCGAGAAATTGAAGCACACCTGAAAAAGAGTCCTGAGGACCTTACGAAAGAAGATGTGGCTAAGCTGCATGACTGGAGCAAGCTGGCACTCGCTCTACTCACAGAAGATTCGAGCGTTGTGGACGCGTATTCGCAAAGCTTACTCTCAATAGTCCAAGAAAACGGAAGTTAACGAGAGGCACATATGAACCGGCCAAACCAACCACCACTACCAGCAGCGGCCGAAACCGCGGAGAAGTTAGCCGCCGAAAAGGCAAAGGCTGAGGCTTTGTTTGACAGTATCGGTGCGCCCGTCATAGCCACGGACGAGTACGGCAAGATCATGAAGGTTAACGAAGCTGCACTTGACCTGTGGGGCTACAAAGAAGAAGAGCTGCTCAATAAGGGCTATCTCAATGTCATGCGAGCATTCGACGCAAACGGCGGCAGCGTTGATCCGTTATCACGTCCGATTATGCGCGCGCTACTGGAGGGGAAGTCTATTACCGACCATCTGCGATATGTCAGAAAGGACGGCTCAATGTTTACTGCCCTCGTCACTGTTTCGCCGGTTATGCTGGGCGGCAGACCGATAGGTACCATCGAAGTAGTGCGCGATATCACCCAAGAAGAAGAGATCGATCGAGCAAAAACTGAGTTCGTATCGCTTGCCTCACACCAGCTACGCACACCGCTCACTGCTATGCGTTGGTATATCGAGCTACTCCTCAAAGGCTCCATGGGACCGCTTACCCCAGAGCAAAAAGCGAGCCTGCAAGAAGTTCTCGCATCGAATCTCAATATGATTGAGCTGGTCGGCGCACTATTGTCGGTCGCGCGCATCGAAGTCGGCACTCTCACGGTCGCGCCAGCGTTAAGCAACATTGAACAGCTTGCCAGCAGCGTCGTTTCGGAGCTCAAACCAGAAATTACCGAAAAACAGCTACACTTTACTGAAGAATATGACACTCATATCCCCCCTATGTTGCTCGACCCTGATTTGACGCGTATTATTTTTCAAAACCTCCTGACCAATGCCGTCAAATACACACCTGTGGGCGGTAGTGTCAGCCTCAAAATTCGTCGCAAAGGACACTCTGTACACATAGAAATAGCCGATACGGGCTACGGCATACCCAAACAACAACAGAAACAACTGTTTACGAAACTCTTTCGTGCAGACAATGTCCGTCAGAAAGACACAAACGGAACAGGTCTTGGTCTCTACATCGTCAAGTCGATCGTCGAGAATTCCAAAGGCAAAATCTGGTTCAAGTCCGAAGAAAACGTCGGAACAACCTTCTACGTTCAACTTCCCCTGAAGGGAATGACCCCAGCGATGGGTAAGATATAAGCTCTTTCCTTACTCGATGACTTTGCGTGCGAGTTCGATTGCTTTTTCTACGGTATTCGCTTCCGGTGCTTCACCGATGCCATAGCTCAAAATCACCCAATCGTTCCCATCAAGCACATTCAGCTGACCCAACTCCGGGTTAAAATACGCACTCTCGCCGACACCCTTTACGTCTTCACCTGCACTGCTCGAGCGTGCCTGTGCAAAGTCTGATTTGTTTTGCAACACACCTTCGTCATTAATACCAGTTCGAACAGCCACAGCGGCAACCATCATCTTGCTCGCATCAGCGTTGTGGTCAGTGTAGCTACATTTGCTCGTAGCCGTATTTTCAGTGATGATAGGCTCATTCTTTTCTACGTTTATCACTCTGTCGCCCAGCAAATCTTGCGCCTCAGTCGGCGTCAGGAGCTCACAGGCTTTCGCAGGTTGGTAGACGACATTGGGACCCGCACCATCGACGACCAGCGCAATTGCAGCGACGATACCCACGAGAACAAGCACGACGCCCGCACCGATAAAAGTTTCGTTCTTCTGGACGATGTATTCTTTCATCGTCTGGATGTATTGTTTCATAACCTGCACATAGTATAGCAGCAAAAACATGCCGTAGCCCCAGAACGTATGACTCGTCTTTTGCAAGAGTTATGAGCTAAAAAGAAGCGTCTCAAACAAATCGTCGCGTTTGCCGTCCGAAAAACCGTATTCTGCCAGCTTTATCACCGCAGGAACGATGCGGACCGCTACGAAATCGCCGGCAACAAGCTTCTCGGCAGGAGCCACGTTTGTCATACTGCCCTCTAGAGACGAGCTACCCATATTATTCACGACTTTCTCGACGATTTTTTTGTCCTCGATAAATTCCGTACGACCCGTTACCTGTACGAGCGTCTGCGTCGGCTCGTCATACACAGCCAGAGCCGCTTGCGGATTTTCCTCTAAATTTTTGCATTTTTGCGTTTCGCGTTTTGTCGCGAAAAGCATACTGAAGTCATCATCCAGTAGATAATAAATAACCGCCGCATGTGGGTTTGCCGCCCTGTCTGCTGTCGCCAATACACCACATCGCTGATGTTGCAAAAAAATACGTACGAGATCTTCACTGCTCGAAGACGAGGTGGATTCAATTCGTAATCCCATGGACCCTTCTTTCGTTAACTAATGAGTAGCCTCATTATCCCACTATTTCCGTCATATGAACAGCTTTCTTTTTCAACTTTACGTATGACGTGTATTTGACAAAATCATACGAAAGCATATAGTTTGACAGTAATGAGCGAGATACTTGGAAAGTCGAAAAAAACGGCTGATGCGATAATCATCGGCGGCGGTGCAGTCGGGCTACACACAGCACATGCCATGCACGAAACCATGGGCAGAAACGCACGTATTGTCGCCGTCACACAAGAAGCGGAGTGGGGCGGTATCGCCGGACGTTCACTGGAGCAATTCCGTATGTTCAACAACTCGTATGTCATGGCAGAGATAGTCGATCGAAGTATGCGGCTGTATGAGCATGTCAACCAAGAGTTAAAAGCTGGTGGCAAGTCTGAGCGCGCATACGAATCGTTTCCGTATATATTTACTGTCGGTGCCAAGCGGCGACCTGATCACATTGCCGAACTACTCCCGCAGGGCACGCCCGAGCGTCCGGACATGGAATACTATCGCAAACTAACACGCGATACGATCAGTTGGGGCTTTGACCCGCAGGCACAAGAAATGACACCAGAAGAACTACAGCGCAAGTATCCCTTGCTTGACGGTCCAGGTATCGAAGGAGCGATGGTGGTAAATAATGCCGGCAAACTACACTTTGACGTGATGAGAAATTGGATGATGGATCGTTCACGAGCAGACGGCAACGGCCGAGGCGTGACGTACCGCGCAAATACCGCCGCGCAAAAAATCCTGCTCGGCAAAAACGGTGAAGCGATCGGTGTTGATTTTGGATCCGAAAGAATCTATAGCGACAAAATTATTTTGGCACTCGGCGCGTTCGCTCTCAAGCTGCCAGAGCTACTGCCCGGTGAGGAATCGCAGCGTATAGCGAGTAACTTTTCTGTCACGCAGCGTGAATTGTTTTTTGCTAGCATCCCAGGCGTACAGGGTGACACCAACTTTTTCCTGATTAGTCCGGACATGGCCATCGCTCGTGTCTCTACTCGCGAGGATCATGCCAGCTATGGTTACGCCGCCGAGGACGACCCCGTTATCCTGCATCCTAGTACCGATCCACGACCAAATAAAGAAATCATACCGGACTACCAAATCGACCGCAAAAGTCTATTTGTCGGTCGCACCTATGCCATGCTCGGCGAGTGCTCACTTCGCTGGAATGCTGATTTTTCTGATCCGCGCAGACCGAATCTTGCCCTTAGACCATTCGGCCACAGTGCTGGCTACTATTCCGCATATAAGGACGATCTGCCCGTTGTCGGCAAAATCGGTGATACAGAAGTCATACTGGCCGCAGGCTCACACCATTCCGGTATCATGGGTGGTCGGGGTATTGCGGAATTAGCCGTTGACCACGCACTTGGTACAAACAATCTCTCGCAAAAAACCCATGAACAAACAAATATCAACCGCACGCCGATCGAACACACCGGCTTAGTGCTCTAACAGGTCTTTTTCAGTGAAGCGAACTTTAGTATAATAAACTCACTGATTAAGTTGAGTTTCTCATCCTGATCCACACTACATAACAATTCTTAACGAAAGGAGTCTTATGACTACCAACAGGAGAAATATGTCTAGTGCTGAGATCAGAGAGGAAGTACTAGCAAAAATTGCTCAGTTTTCTGAGACAAATCGGCCGCTCGCCGAAAGACTACATCAACTCATCATGGAAGCGGAACCAACGCTCCATCCTCGGCTTTGGTATGGCATGCCAGGCTACGCTAAAACTAAAGATAGCGCAGTACTCTGCTTTTTCCGCGAAGATGAGCAGTATATGACGTTTGGCTACACCGAAAAAGTAGACGTCAAACCAGAAGCAGATGCTGCCACCAAGCTCATACCATGCGCATGGTTCTTCACAGAGTTAGACGATGCCACCGAAAAAAGCATTGTCGACATCGTTCGTACAGCGGTTAACTAACCCTCCTATATACCTAAAGCAGCCCAATCTTCGGGCTGCTTTTAGTTGAGTAGTTTGTTGTACATATGGAAATAAAAAAGCTAATGTTTTATACTCGCCGTATGAAGAACAAAGCCCCCAATTTTATGGATTCATATGTCGAATCAGTTAAGCAGGAGTATGACGAGAACGGATACTACAAGTTTACTGAAGTTATTCCTCGTGACGAAGCACTCGCACTTGGCGTAGAGCTACAGCAGCTGATAGAAGGTCGCAATACAGATGTTCAGTGGGAAAAGTCGGATAAGTCAAAGGTTTTCGACATGCATGACGTTCATCGCCAATCAAATCATTTCGAAGCACTCCGTCATGATCCGCGCATCCTCGCCAGACTCGCCATACTGCTCGGTGGTCCTGTCGTCTATCATCACAACAAGGGTTTCGTGAAACCGCGCGCAAAGGGCGATACCTACGGCGGCACGTTCCCTCCGCATCAGGATTATCCATTCTTTATGCACTCCAACGACAAGATGCTCGCAGCCATCGTTTATATGACCGATATCACAGAAGACATGGGGCCCGTCAGAGTGTTCCAGGGCAGTCACAAAAACGGTCCACTAGAGACCTTAGAAGGTAAGAAATATCTAGACGATACGTCATGGCCGCCCGAAAATGCCGTGACCATGACTGGCAATGCTGGTGATATCGTTGCGTTCAACGTCAATACCGTCCACATGTCAGGACCAAATAAAAGCCTCTTTGACCGAGTATCGTGGCTTATCCAAGTCAATCACCCCAGCTCAGTACCGCCAGTGCCAAACATTCACCCATCACTCGATCAGGGAGAAGTACTCTGGCCCGCTGCAGAAAATGAATAGTTCATAAATAAAAAACCGGCCACAGACCGGTTTTTTATTTATAGTGATTTGCCCACTCATTTTGCTGAAGTTATGTCCCACAGCACACGCTAATAGATATATTTAAACGTACTTGCTGGGACGGTACGGTGATTGACCACCCCTACTCCGCCGTTGTAGTTCATCTCAGATATGTTGACGGTACCGTTCTTGTTTACCGACTCCACATAGACCACGTGACCCGGCTGCTCACCGATAGCTCCAGCTCGAGGGGTTGATCCTGTCGCGAAGCCTAGTGCAGCGGCGCTAGCAACCCATTGCCCGCCATTGCCGAGCCTGTTTGGTAGGTCTGGTCGTTTGCTTTTGGCATACCAAGTACACTGCCCCCAAGCATACGTATTGCCCGCATTGGACGCGACGTATCGGTTGCCCGTAGATCTAGTAGGAGTAGAGGTAGCGGTATGTCCCATAGTCGCCACAATATCTTCCGCTGCTGGCGACTTTTCTTTTATCGACGACATCGCAGCGCGCGGTTTTAGTTTAGGCGGCAGCGGCGAGGTTTCTATGACAGGCTCATTCGAAGTAAATTCCATGCTCATAGTAGGATCCGTCATTTGGCCAACCGTTCCATAGATTGGCGCGGAGCCCAGTAGAGACGGTACCTTCGCGTGAGCGGTGTTCCCAAAAATGAGCACAGCCGAAGAAGCCACGGCGAGCGCCGTTAGCCCGGGTTTGATTGTCATTCAATTTCTCCTTTAGTCCGTGTCGTAGCTTATTCAATTTTTGAATTTTTGTGTCGGATGACACGGAGTAGTGTGTATCGTGAAATATCTCACAATCACATGACCCAGCGTAGCAACTTGCCCAAAAACGAGTCAACAAAATATGGCATAATATCAAATCATAAGAAGTATCATCAGATGACCAAAAATGTTGTGTCTTGGACAATGAAAAATTCCTGACATAAACAGGGGTGAAAGCAGCCTAAGTGCTTCGTTATTTTTATCTTTGAAGAGGTCGAGAGTTAGGATCGCAACACATACCAATAAAGAAACCCGGATAAACCGAGGTTACTTTATTGGTGCAGGATAGCCAAAAATATTTACACCAATACATCGAGGAAAACTATGAATTACTGAGGTTGGAGATCGAAAGGTGGCGTGATATTTTAGCGGTACCATATAATCTGTACAAGAGTGGACGCATACTTAGCTAGACTTACATCCTCGAAGTAAGATTAAAAAAGTGGTCAGCTGTACGGAGTTTACGTGTCAAGTTATTTTAAATGAAGCCAATTACTCTCATTGTATATATAATAAGCTGTAAGAAGCACTACATATGTCAAAGAAAACACTACCTAAGTCTTATAATCCTCTTTATCTCTCCTTAAAAGAGCAGATTGCCACTGAGAATGTAATCTTCAAGCAAAAAAATGATTTCTATACTACTGCACTAACCCTAACGGCTGAAGACGCTTTTAAGCATAGTTATATAAAAGAAAGCCTGAGAGAGCTTATAGGAAATATCAGGCCCCTTATTGCAGACTCTGACTCGTTAACATACTTCAAAGAATCGGGGCTGATCGTATCGCTCAGTCAAAAATATAAAGTTAGCGGGACCAATGAAATTAAAAAGTATCTCGAAAAATGCTTGGTTTCAATCGCTACAACCAATACACCACCTCAGATACTTGGTAGTGTAGGCTACTTCCTGAAACTGAACTCAGCTCAACTCAATAACTTTAGCCAGTTCCAATCGTCAATGGCGGACAAATTAAGCACTTATATCGCCAGCGGTAATATAAACGCAGCCATTGATATCTCTATAGGTCTTAGCGTATTAACGACCAATCAAGCAGACTGGATAAAACAGCGGTCAATAGAAAAATTAAATTCCCTTGCCATCGAAAGAATTTCAAAATTAGTCATTTTGTTTACTGGCGATCCTATCTACATCGAGAAATTAGAGGAATCACTTTCAAACAGTATAGGCTCATCTACGTACCCCGACATTGGCTTTTCGATCTTCGAGGCTCAAAAAATTATCAATTCAAATATTCCCGATACCTCTTTAAAAAATATTCTTACTGAATTAAAAAGAGTAGACCCTTCTTGGTCAAAGATGATAGCTAATATGGAGGCTGAAGGAATAACAATTGATGTTACGCAGCTGCATAAAATACCAAACTTTTCTCCCCACCAAGATGTCTGGTCTTTATTTGGCTTGAGTATCTCGGGACGATCAAAGACCGTCCAAGTAAGCGAGACAGATTATAAAGATTATTTAGATTATTCTAGTAAAACAAAGAATACTTATAAGAAAGTAAATGTAATATCACTCCTATCCATACTTGTCATTACAATTTTACAGACCATATACGTGTATTTCCTTTTCGACACAAGAAGCGTTGGTTTTCAGGAAACTTTGAAAAACTTATCTATACAAAATTGTTTCTTGGATTTGAATAGTACATACTTTATATTCATAAATCCTTGGCTTCAGTTAGGAGTGGCTCTGATATGGATACCTGTTTTAACTTCAAGGCTCGTATTAAAAGGGCATCTAACTTTTGTAAGCATTATTTTAAGCTGGCCAATCTTACTTCCATTTTATGAAATTGCTAAAAAAATTAAATCCAGAATCAGCGAGTAGGCTATGAAGACTAATATTTTTGAATTGAAAGTTCCTGACCATACATACGCTTTTGATGTGGATGGCAGTACAACCTATGAAGATCTAAAGCAATATTTCAAGTATAAAGTTGCTAGAAGCCTCTACAAAAATAAAGTTTACTTTTGGGCCTCCAAAGACTCATTGGTTGAGGAAAAAGAGCTGGAGCGGATTGAAAGTAAAGATCTACAAGTTAATATAATTCAAAGTATTACTAATGATGCTGTTAGTGTTGCATTGCGAGGTCGGGGCCTTAGACAAAATCGAAGAACTTTCTATCCAACTATACGCAGCCGCTCAGGCAATCTGAGAATCGATACACGGCCTGGAAATGTATTTGTACACGATGCTATTGAGTTCAAAATAGAGAGCGACATCCTTGGCTCGAACCATCTTTCATTACTAGCTACCCAAATAATTACTATAGATGGTGAGCATTACCGCCCTGATTTCTCCAAACAGCACTCTCCTAACGTCAGGGATGCGTGGACATTAGCAAGCTACACAGAAGCCCACCAGCGATGGCTGGAGTATCTTCAGCCACAAGTTGAATATGATGCTGGCGAATTAGGAGCAATGATCTTAAGTGTTTCTAGCGATGGAGGCAAGGCGGTAACCGTGGATGAACAGTCTGAACCAAAAGTAACATTCAATGTTGGTTCAGATATGACTAATAACTGGCCTGAAGGAGGTCTTAAAACTTTCGGTCCGCTCGATTATAATATTGGAAATAGTAAGCCTCAAATTAAAATAGCTCTTATCGCCGCAGGATATCAAAAGCCGTTCTCTTTATCTTATTTGAAAGCCCTTAACGAAGGCTCAGGACGTTATCAAGGTTTTGAAGCAATATATAAAACTCCTTTAGTGTTAAAAGAGAATGGAAGCTTTGAGCGTCTTCAAGTGATTGATCCCGTAAAATTGAAAGATGCGTCTACAGTGGAAGAGGTTGGTAAACTCTATCTCCAGGCACTTGTTGATATTAAGAACCGTAATAATGATTTTGATGTAGCGATAATAGAAATACCATCTCTTTTAGTAAACAATTTCTCAGGCAGTCGGGTAGATTTACGAGACTACCTCAAAACAATATTCTTAAAGCAACAAGTTGCCACTCAATTTTTAACAGAGTCAACTATGAGCAAAAATCCAGAATATACATTACCAAACTTTTCGCTTGGACTATATGTTAGTGCAGGCGGAGTTCCGTGGCGAGTTGAAGAACATCCTGTAGACACTGCATACCTAGGTATAAGCTTTGGAATTAGAAAAGAAGAAAACGGTAACTCCGAAATATTGGTAGGGGTAGCTGAAATTATGGACGAATATGGAGTTAGCCTTGGAATAAAAGCGGTAGGTGAACATTACGACGCAGATCGAGGTGTTCACCTCACATCTGAAAGTATTAAGGCAATTACATCAAACCTCCTTGAGCAGTACAAGTCAGATATGCAGGCATATCCACGCCGTGTAGTACTTCACAAAACATCTTCCTATAATAGTGATGAAGCCGAAGTGATGGGCATTTTTAGCGATATGAATATCGACGCCGTTTTACTATATATTCACCCAACTCAGATACGTATGATAGAAGATGAAGGTTTGAAGATCAAACGTGGTATGACGTGGAAGATAGACGACAGCAAACTATTACTTTATACAGACGGAATCTTAAGCTATACAGGAAAAAGTTTAACAGCGTGGACACCTAATCCATTATTGATTGAGCGATTTAATGGCAGCGAGGCAATTGAAGTTTCAGCACGACAAGTGCTATGTCTGACCAAACTAAACTGGAACGCTACAAGGAATCACGAAAAGAACCCAGTAACTTTAAGCCATTCTCAAAAAGTAATCGACCTATTGAGGGCAGGGTTGGATAGAGATTCTATTATCGACGACTTTCGTTATTACTTCTAGCTAAACTGATACACTCAATACCCCCCTACCCGTTACGAGCATCTCTTTTAAGAATGACGTAAACGCACTACCTACCTATATTTTCGTCGCTCTGAAAAATTGGTTTACTCGGACGTTTTACCCAACAATTTTTTACAGGGGTCAAGACTATAAAATCGCCCAACATTGATCAATGTACTAAACAGGGGTCGTCACTTATTTTTGTTGGCAAAAAATGTTAGGATGAAACCATAATGAGAATGAAGAATGTAATTTTTGTGTCACTGATTGAGAAAGCTGATTTATGAACGATATTTTAAATTGGTACGTTGGACATAAGGATTTGATTAACCTTATAAAGGACGTCGTATTTGTTATAGGTGCTACGGCTACATTTGTTGGTTTTTACCAGCTCGTTAGGTTCTTAGTGCAACGAAGAACTCTCAACAAAAGACAAGAGATGGACAACGATGCCCGTCTCTATGCTGAATTACACGACGGCATAAAAGACCATATAGACGGTTATAACTTAGAATACAGAAGCCATCTCAGGGATATTAGCGTTATTCTACTTCACATTAAAAATTATCCTAATAATTTTGAAAGCGATGGCTTCAAACACAATCTCTACTATTACATCTTTGATAGGGGGCATAAGCCAAGCGGATATATCTCAAGTAATGGGATATATGTGATAGATTTTCTTCGACAGTCCAATCAGAGCATTTACTATAATTTCAAAAACGGTAAGTGGTTTATTTCAGAAGAAAATCGGAAAGTCAGAAAATATGATGAGTTAAATCTTCAACATTTAGTCAAGCGTATACCGTTTGCCAATATATTTGGGTATGATTTTCACTCAGACTGGGCGGACTACAATGAGCCTGTACTCTTTACTAAATACAAATATACTAGTTGGAAATTATTTGCAAATGAGTTCGAGGCTATAACTTGGAAAGATGGCGAATACCCTTCAAACAAGTTGACACTCCAGAAGAGTAAACGTGCCAGACGCATAAGAACATTCTTTGTAAGAACTAAAAATCGCATCAGAGGTTACTTCTCTGATAAGAGAAGTCAAAAGCTACTAAACCAACAGCAAGCGAAGTGGAAAAAACATTAGCAAACTCTATCTGCCGTGCTCGTTGCGAGTATTCGTGTTCATAAAACCACGTTTCGCCATAACTTCGTCAAAAGTCTTATCCATATAAAATAAATCAATCCACGCACCAATAAAGGTCTCAGGGTTGAACCCCGAAAAATGAAAAAGGTTGCATAATAACAAAAGTGCGGGTGAAGAGACTCAAAACTCCCGAGTGCCTGTGGGCACTGGGAGTGCTCGACTATTGTTTTCTTTGAAGAGGCCGAGAGTTAGAAAATCTCACAGACCAATAAAATAGCCCGGCAAGCCGGACGATTTTATTGGTGCGGGTGAAGAGACTCTAACTCTCGACCTCTTCCTTGGCAAGGAAGCGCTCTAACAACTGAGCTACACCCGCGTATATGTGTAAATTGTAACGTGCAAATGCTTTGTAGTCTAGAATGATTCGCTTCCTTGGCCTAGCAAGGAATGTCACGTTCCGCGACCCCTTCGCCACATCTTTGAAAACAAGTTTTCAAGAGTGGTCTCCCTTGCGAACTGCCACTGGCAGTTCTCACTCTAACAACTGAGCTACACCCGCGCAATTAAATTACCTGTATGATTGTACAGTAACGGTGGTGAAATTTCAACTTTCTCTATAATCTCTCACCTCCCTGTCGCCGTATAATATTTTTGAAACATGCTTGTATTTTTTTCATTTAAGCCTATGATTGACTTAAGCGTTATCTGAGAGACGCTTATAAACCAAGGAGGGTTGAAATGAAATCAATCGTACAATCGTGGCGACACCAACGGGCTTTGGGTGTCGCAAACCTGAGAGGTCGAAAATACTTCCCCGTATTAGGTGGATTATTCGCCATACCGCTGCTTGCACTCGCTCAGACGGTGCCAGCACAAGCACAGCCATTGTCATTGATCGATCAACAATTCGTGGACACTACTGTCACGTCAGCCATACAAGCAGGCGGACAACCGGGTGTCGCAATTGCAATTACCGGACCAAAGGGCGACTACGCCAAAGCCTATGGCATTGCATCGTCTATCCCCTATAGAACACTGTCACTTAACGACCACTTCCGTATAGGTAGCGTTACCAAGAGCTTTACCGCGACCGCGATTCTCATGCAGGTCGACCAAGGAAAACTTAGCCTTGATGACACGCTCGACCAGTTCGTACCTGGAGTGCCAAATGGTCACTTGATAACTATTCGTCATATGCTCATGATGCGGTCAGGTGTTTTTGATTATCAGTCTGATCCGCTTATAGCATTTGTATTCACACTGTTTCCGACCTGGACATTTAGCCCAGCTGGTGCACTGCAGAGTATCCAGAATCATCCGTCGCAATTCACCCCTGGCACTCAATATCAGTATACAAACTCGAACTATCAATTGCTCGGCATGGTTCTCGAAAAGGTTACTGGCAAAAAATACCAAGACGTCATAAAAGACGATATCCTCACCCCACTAGGACTCACCAAAACTAGTTTTCCAGCCAACGCATCTATGCCCGCACCGTATGCAAAAGGCTATAGTCCTCTTGCGTTTGGTTTCTATAGAGATGTTACTGCCATCAACCCTGCACTCTTCGGAGCTGCAGGAGCCATGGTATCGACAATTGGTGACATGCAAAAATGGGGCAACGCAATGCGTGACGGCGTGCTACTCAGTCCACAATCTCATACGCTCCAGCAGACAACTTTTTGTCCGGTTCCATACAGCGGTGAAGGTCCGACAGCTTTTGGCTACGGCTTAGGGTATATCAGCTTTGGTCGATGGCTTGGGCATGACGGCTCGGTTCCCGGCTATGGTTCCGAGGTGTTCTACGATCCTCAAACCGGTGCAGTCATTGTAGGCATGGAAACCATGCAAACTCCGAACCTAGCCATCTTTTCTCGTATCATGCAGCGAATTGCTGCAGGGCTCTACCCTGGTTCCATGGAAACTCCTGCCTATCCTCAGTGTTAATAAAGAGAAATGCACCCTAACAATACCTCGCGTAATGCGAGGTATTTTGTAGTAGCTCCTACTGGACTTGAACCAGTGACAGAGCCCTCAGCGACATCATTACGCGCTCTGAGGGCCGAGGCCTGAAGTGTCTTGTGACCATAATAGAAAAAACCCCACATATAGTGAGGTTCTTTCTTGGTGGCTCCTACTGGACTTGAACCAGTGACACAAGGCTCTTCAGGCCTCTGCTCTACCAACTGAGCTAAAGAGCCGTAATGTTGGTACACTTTGGGTGTAAATTTGCTACCAATCACGCTCGGCCTGCCTCTGCTCTACGATTGACTTGCGTTTCACGCAGGAGCTAAAGAGCCTCGGTAGACTTATGTAATTTTAACAGATTGAAACCTTTTGAGCAACGTTACTTGTTGATGACGCGAGCAATTGTATCGGTCAAATCAGCAGGCAGGACAAACAAGGTCTTCTGGCTTGGCTGTTCCGCGATTTTTTCAAGCGTCTGCAGGGTTCGGACATTGATACCGCCCGGAATCTTAGTCAGCAGAGCTGCTGCTTCAGCAACCGTAGCCGCCGCAGCCTTTTCACCCTCTGCCGTGATGATAACAGCACGGCGCTCACGCTCAGCTTCAGCCTGCTTCGCCATGGCGCGTTTCATATCTGCTGGCAGCTCAATGTTTTGAATCTTGACGTTTTCGATGTCGATTCCCCATTTTTCAGTTTCGGTGTCAACAATCTGCTTAATTTGCTGGCTCACCTCTTCACGTTTGGAAAGCAGGTCATCCAAATCCACGTTGCCCGTGACATCACGAAGTGCCGCCTGTGCGAACTGGCTGCTCGCGTACACGAAATTTGCCACTTCCAGGATTGCTTTTTCTGCGTCTTTGACCCTAAAATACACGACTGCATCGACGTTGACAGTCACGTTGTCTTTAGTGATGACTTCTTGCTTAGGAATATCAATCGTATTGACACGCTGGTCGACCTTGATCATGCGCTGGATAATAGGGATAACGATCCGCAGTCCGGGCTGACGAATACCCGTGAACTTACCGAGCGTCAATACGACGCCGCGCTCATACTGATCCACGATCTTAATACCGCTCAATATAAAGATGATGACAACGACGACTAGAAACACCATGAATCCCATTTTTTCTCCTATTCTTTTGTTTCTATTGTATCATCTATCAGTGCATCTTCGATCAATCGTTCTATCAGTTGCGGGTAGCTTATACCTTCTTGCCGCCACAGTTTCGGATACATGCTGATATTGGTAAAGCCAGGCAGTGTATTTACTTCCATGACATATAATTGGCCGTCACTACTCAACATATAATCTATGCGAGACAGTCCACTACAGTTCAGAATTTCATAAACACGCGACGCGGTGTCTCGCACACGATTTTTCATGTCGGAATCTATGTCAGCATCCGTCGTGACTCGAGCTTTACTATCAGAGGCATATTTGTCTTCATACGTATAGAAATTATCACCCGGCATCACTTCACCTACGCCGCTTACCTGATGGTTTGGTGGAGTACCGAGTACTGCCACCTCCAATTCTTGCCCGGCAATCGCTTTTTCAATCAATACAATCGAATCATGTCTGTGTGCTTCTTCTAATGCTTCTTTAAATTCAGTTGCATTGTGTACCTTGCTAACACCGACTGAACTACCGGCCCTCGCTGGCTTTACGAATAACGGGTTGCCTAGACGCATCGTCAGCTTGCCGAAGTCAGGCATGTCATTATACGCACGATGCACTTCATACGGTATCACTGGTATGTCATTTGCTTGCAGGATTTGCTTGAGAGCAACTTTGTTCATGGCGATACCACTGGCCGTCACGTCACAACCGACAATCGGGATATGCAGTAATTGCGCGACACCTTGCACGCTCCCATCCTCGCCGCCCCTTCCGTGCAGGATAGGCAATATGACATCTGGCTTTATCGTCCTACCCTCAGGCATAGTCACAAATCCACGACCACCCAAGACAGGAAGAAGTTGAGGCGCGTCATCCGTATCTATCTGCATATCAAACATGTCGAGCAGCCACCACTTACCATTGCGATCAATGTAGCACAAGTGTACGTCGTATGTATCGTCGTCAATAGCGGCGTAGACATTACGCGCCGAAGAAATCGAGACATCGTGCTCCGATGACTCGCCGCCGAAGAGCATAAGCACTTGCTTGCGGTCCATGCGTCTATTGTAGCACTCCTGTACAATAATGATATGGAGAGAGTGCCGCTAGCGGAGCGTATGCGCCCGCAAACGTTGGATGAGGTGATCGGACAAACCCATCTGCTTGATGATGGCGAGATTCTGCGGCAAATCGTGCGTAACAAAGAACCTGTGAGTCTGATACTCTGGGGACCACCCGGTACAGGCAAAACCACGCTGGCACGAATCATCGCGCGCGAGGTGGAAGCAGACTTCATAGAGCTGTCGGCTGTCACCGCCGGCAAAAAAGACATCACGACCGTCATCGAGCATGCACGGCAAAACTGGAATTTGCAGGTTCGGACGATTTTATTTGTAGATGAGATACATAGATTCAACAAAGCGCAGCAGGACGCGTTTTTGCCGCACGTCGAGTCCGGACTTATCACACTCATCGGCGCCACCACCGAAAACCCAAGCTTCGAGGTCATCACGCCGCTTCTCAGCCGCAGCCGTGTACTGGTGCTGCAGCCACTGAGCAAAGCTGAGATTACAAACATCATCAAACGCGCGCTCAAGGAATTGAAAAAGACAAAAATCGTCACGCCAAAAGCCATCGACTACCTAGCAGAACTCTCTGGCGGCGATGCCCGCGTGGCACTTGGCAATCTTGAATTGTCGCTGAGTCTGGGCGAAAAGAAAATCACGCCGGACGTCGTGAAGGTCGCGGCTCAAAAGCGCGTGCCGGGTTATGACAAAAAGGGCGAAATGCACTACAACGTCATATCGGCGTTTATCAAAAGCATGCGGGGCAGCGACGTCGAAGCGACATTGTATTATTTGTCGCGAATGATCGACGCCGGTGAGGATCCGAAATTCATCGCACGGCGCATGGTTATATTTGCCAGCGAGGACATCGGGTTGGCTGGAAATGGTGCACTCGCACTCGCGGTCAGTACGTTCCAAGCTGTCGAACGCGTCGGCATGCCCGAAAGCAGCTACATGCTCTATCATGCAGCGACCGCACTGGCGCGCAGCAAAAAATCACGCGAAATACCGGACCTCATGCACGC
>CAZAUF010000003.1:55864-89599 GCA_964488555.1 uncultured Candidatus Saccharibacteria bacterium
CAAACGCTACCCCGACGCTCAAGTCCCGCTCCACCTGCGTAACGCGCCGACCAAACTCATGAAAGACCTCGGCTACGCCGCAGACTACAAATGGGAGGCTGATTTCAAGCACAGCAAAGGCTTTTTGCCTGATGATATAACGGGTAAGAAATAACTAGCTCGGTACGACAATAATCGCTTCGTTTGGTCTCAGGTCAATGCCAGCGTTACAGTCGATGTCTCGCTGATTCTCACCTACGTCGATGCTCGAAAGTATGATTCTTCCTTTAGCAAAACCAACCACGCCCTCTACGCGCTGTGGCTGATCACTAAAATTGACAAGTACTGCAGCGCGCTGGTCACTCTCACGTCGCTCAAATGCGAGCACATCATCACTATCTATCGCCAAAGGTACGTATGTGCCTGTTTTGAACGCTGGCAGCTCGCGTCTCAGACGAATCGCCGCCTTATGAAGTGCGAGTGTCGACAAAGGATCGTTACGCTGCCTGGATTCAGCCAAGTGCAGGTCCTTGTCGTTTACCGGTAGCCAAAAGTTCTTCGGATCCGCGTTTGAAAAACCGCCGTTTGGTTTCGTGTCGTCCCAAATGATCGGTGTTCGGTCAGGATCGCGAAACTCCGCAGGATCGCGCCTCATTTCGATTGGCACGTCGCCATCATGAAGCCCCAGCTCATCGCCGCTATATATGACTCCCATACCCGGAGCTGCAAGGAGCAACAACGAAAACGCCCGCGCTTTCGCGTCGCCAAATCTCGACGCGAGACGTGAAACGTCATGCGTGCCATACAAATGATTCGGTATATTCCTATCGTCCAAATATTTGAAATAGTCATCCATCTGAGCTTTGCGCTGCCTGGCATTCCATTCAGGGTGAATCAACGGACCGAAATTGAATGCCGTCGCGACCTTTGGATCGATCGCATTCATATCTCGCAGATTTTCTTCGGTTGTCTGTGCTTCGAGCATGAGGATGATATCGCGATCCTTGTATGCATCCTCGTGCATGACGCTGCAAAGTTCTTGCATATAAAAATGAAGTGTTTCCGGATAGTTGCTGCCATGACGTTGCTGCAGCTGATAGTAGGGATTGTCGTAATCTTTCTCGTTGTAATCAGGATTGATCTCTTCGTCAGGAAAATCCATGTTTTTAGCCATATGGTTCAAGCCGTCCAAGCGAAACGCATCAACCCCACGATCAAGCCAGAAGCGCATAATGTCTTTTATCGCGTCCCGGACTTCCGGCTTGCTCCAGTTCAAGTCGGCCTGCTCCTTGAGGAAATGATGGAGATAGTATTCACCGCGCACGTCATCCCACAGCCATGCAGGAATCGGCGGCGTCCACTCATCGTCCTTGAGCCAGGGCATTTCACCACGATCTCGCGCCTTCCGGTTCGGCTGCGAGAAGTCACTTGCCCAGTTGTTTGGGGGTACTCGCTTGCCGTTTTCGTCGAGTTTACCCGGGTGCCATATGTACCAATCCTCAAACCCCGGTTCGCGACGGCGAGACTTTTGGAACCATTTGTGCTCTATCGATGTGTGGTTGGGAATGATATCAAGCATGACACGGATATCTGCCTCATGACATTTCGCTATGAACTCATCAAAATCCTCCAGCGTACCCAAACCCGGATGGATCGCAGTCATGTCGGTCGTATCATACCCCGCATCCACCATGGGACCAGGAAAAGGCGGTGCCACCCACACAGCATCACAACCAAGCTCCACGAAATACGGAATCTTCTCTGTCAGTCCGCGGATCGAACCGTGACCAAGCTGCGGCTCACGCTCCTCGTCTTCGTTGAAAGTCCAGGTGTAAAGTTGATACAGGACTGTTTGCGTCCATGGCGTAAATGTTTTTTTCATGCAATACCCCCCATTCTAGCATCAATCACCAAGGAGTTTTATCGCTCCGGCACGATAACAATTGCTTCGTGTGGACGAAGGCTCACTACATTGCTTGCTATAGATTTTTGCTCCTCAGTCAACTGCTCAACGTCTATGCTGGAGAGCACAGCTCTGCCGATAACCGATGCACCAACTTCCGCTTGCTGATACTCGGGCGTACAGTTCGTCACGACGACAGTTCGATCATGCCCATTGTTTCGCTCATATGCAAATACGTGTTTCGGATTGCTATTGTCAAGCGAGATTTGCTCGCCATCGCGGACAGCAGGCAGCTCTCGGCATAGTCTGATAGCTGCTCGATACAAGGCGAGAGAAGACCGGTTGTCTTGCTCCTGTCTACTCGCAGCAAGCGCGAAGTCTTTCTCGTTTACAGGTAGCCACAGCCGAGAGGACTCGGCATATGAAAATCCGCTGTTTGGTTTGGTGTGATCCCATATCATCGGCGTCCTAGCTCCATCACGGAGTCCATTCGGATCCTGCATACGGTGTTCGGGCACATCACCGTCATGCAAACCAAGTTCTTCGCCGTTATAAATGACTCGCATACCACGAGAGAAGAGCATAGTCACAGCCATCGAGCGTGCAGCCTCATCGCCATATCGAGTTGCCAGGCGCGGGTTGTCATGATTGCCATTGACTTGGTTTGGTATATTCTTGTCACCGATAGTCTGATAATAATAGTCCATCTGCATCTTGCGTAGCGTCGCATCCCAAGGCATGCGAAACGAGCCAAAGTTAAATGTTGTCGCAATCTCTGGATCGATAGCGTTGATTTCACGAAGCATCGCTTCACCCACATATGACTCTATAACGAAGCGTATGTCACGCCCTTGAGCGCGATACTCTCTAGCTACACCGCAAAACAACTTCAGTATCCGGTGATACTCAGGCATGTAGTTACTGCTGTTTTCGAGCCGCAACTGATCGAACGGATTGTCATAATCCTGTTCGTTGTACGCCTCATTGATGGGTTCATCCGGAAAGTCATGATTCTTGGCAGCATGATTAAACGCATCCATGCGAAATCCGTCCACGCCTCGTTCAATCCAAAACCGCATATTATCCAGCATCACCTGGGCCACTCGGTCATTTTTCCAGTTCAGATCGGGCTGCTCCTTGGCGAATAGATGGAGATAATACTCACCACGCTCTTCGTCCCACTGCCACGCCGAAATCGGTGGCGTCCACTCATCGTCACGAAGATGCGGCATTTCACCTCGGTCACGCGCCTTGCGGTTCGGTTTCGAAAACACGCTGCCCCAGTTATTTGGCACCAGCGGACGGCCATCTTCGCCATATATCAAATTACCGTTCTCATCTTTTTTGCCTGCATTCCATATATAAAAATCTTCATATCCCGCTTCACGATGACGAGACTTCTGGAACCATTCGTGCTGGTCGGAGCTATGGTTTGGTATGAAGTCCATCATGACGCGGATACCGTTTTCGTGACATTTCGCCACCAGCTCGTCGAAATCCTCGAGTGTACCCAGATCAGGATGTATGTCGGTAAAGTGACTGATGTCATAGCCAGCATCCTTCATAGGGCTCGGATATGGCGGCGAAATCCATATAGCGTCGACTCCTAGCTCGATAAGATAGGGTAGCTTCTCAGTAATGCCACGGATAGAACCATTGCCGCGCTGCGGCTCTCGCTCCTCGTGCTCGTTAAAACTCAACGGATACACCTGATATAGAGCAGATCTGTCCCATGGTGCCATTTCTTTTGCCATAATACCCCCCTGATTTATCGTGATTATAGCTCGCCAGTCAGCTTTGGCAATGCTTTACGAACCTTTTTGATTCCACTTTTGAGACGTTGCTTCGGCGATGGCGTCGACGTTGTGTCCCACTTGAGCATCTTCAGGAATGCTTTTTCATAGTTATCCACCATTCTTTCCAAAGCAAAATGTCGTGCAACGCGATTGCGGCAATCACGCCGCCTAATCTTATCGATCTTGCCGACAGCTTCTACCATTTCGGCGATGCTGTTGACGATATAACCCGTCTTGCCATTGACGACGATTTCCGGTGCCGCGCCGCGATTCAATGAAATGACAGGTGTACCACAAGCCATAGCTTCGATCGTCGTCAGTCCAAAAGGTTCCTCCCATTGCACTGGTGTTAGAATCGCTTTAGCTTTCTGATAATACTTAGGTAGCTGTGACTGTTCCATCGGACCAAGATACAAGATACGATCATCGAGATGCGGTTTGATGTATTGATCGAAATAATCCGGTGAGCTATGGTGCGGAGGGCCTATGATAAGCAGGCGATGATTCGACTCTTTTGCCACTTGGATAGCCTCTTTGACACCCTTTTCCGGAGTAATCCTACCGACAAAGAGCAGATAATCCTCTGGTGTGTCTGAGTATTCAAACATTTTGACGTCCGTCGCGTTGTAGATACGATCCAAATACGGCAGGTCTGCCGCGTCGCGACGCTGGTTGTCAGAAATAGAAATAAACTTCTGATTTGGACTCGCATAAAGCTCTAAGAGTTCTTTGTTGAGAAGAGAAATCGGATTATGAAGCGTATAAACGGTCGGGACTTTTTGGTGCTGTACGGCACCGGAAAGTGCGGATTCAGGATGGTGAAAGTGAAGAAGGTCAAACTCTTTCTTCTCGGCACGTTTGAACATTTCTGTCGCCATGTGTCGATCCCAAAGACCTGGCACATCATACATCAGTGCTTCAGTATCCTTGAGCAAAGCTTCAAATTCGGTCTGGTTGTGCACGAGTGGACGAAGATTCATCGACTCAACCGTGACGTTCTCGCCGTACACCTCGGTACCCAAAGGAGCAAATAGCGTGATCTTGTGACCACGTCTTCCAAGACCCTGCGCAATCGCGACTGCGAGATCAATGGGAGCGTAGATCATATCGCTCGGGCGGGGCATAGGTATATATGCCCTCACCATCATGGCTATCCTCATAGATTTACTCATGACGTACTACCATGGTAGCACATTCCAAACCGAGTGTCTGAGTCACCCCTGTTATTCATCTGATGAAGGGTAAGCGTTTAGGCAGGCACGATGAGAAGCGATTCGTGCGGCAGAAGCTTAACACCGGCACGTAAATCGACGTTCCTCTGATCATCCCGTACAGTAACGCTCGATAAAAGCACGTGCCCGATGACAAACGAGCTGCTCATCACCCGCACGTGCTGTTCGTATCCGGCGAAATTCGCCACGATAATCACTTCTGTGTCGTCAGCCGAGCGCCCAAAGGCGAGGACATTATCATTATCCGAGTCATGCGGAGTATAGAGACCATGTTGCAAGGCTGGCAGTTCACGACAAAGTCCAAGTGCTGCCTTGTAAAGCGACAATGACGACTTGGAGTCATGTCTTTGCTTGGTCACCGCTAGATGCATATCATTGTCATTGGTCGGAAGCCACAGCGTCTCGGGCGCGGCATTCGAAAACCCTCCATTCGGCTCATTGTCGTCCCATATCATCGGCGTTCGTGCAGCATCGCGCAGACCATTTGGGTCTTGCACGCGGTCTTCGGGTATTTCTGCATCATGCAGTCCCAGCTCTTCGCCATTGTAAATAAACGTCATCCCCGGCAACAATATATTGATCAACGCTGCTGTACGAGCGCGATCATCACCCATCCTGCTCGCTACGCGTGGTCTGTCATGATTGCCGTTGACCTGATTACCCACAGAAGCCTTATGCAAACGTGAATAGTAGTAGTCCAACTGAATCTTATGGTTGCGCGCATTCCAGTCAAGCGTCATACGCCCAAAATTGAATGTACCGGCGTATGCGGGTGCTATAGCATCAAGATCACGCAGCTGCGACTCACCTATATATGCCTCAAGCACGACGCGCAGATCGCGATCGGCGTACTTCTCATCCTTGAGCACCTGCATCATCTCCCAAATGTACTTATGCAGGGTTTCCGGATAATCGGCACTGTGGTGACGAAGCAACTGATCATACGGATTCTCATACCACTCTTCGCTGTATGCAGTATTTACCTCTTCATCCGGTAGGTCCATATTTTTACCAAAATGATTGACGGCATCCACGCGGAAACCGTCCACACCGCGGTCCAGCCAGAAACGCATGTTGTCTTTCATGGCTTCACGAACATACGGATTACTCCAGTTGAGATCCGGTTGCTCTACTGCAAAACTATGCAAATAGTATTCCTGGCGTAAATCATCCCACTGCCACTGGGAAATTGGCGGCGTCCACTCATGCGGCTGAAGGTGCGGCATCTCCCCTCGGTCACGCGCTTTTCGGTTCGGTATAGAAAACACGCTCGGCCAGTTGTTTGGCAATTGTCGCTCGCCATTTTCATCGACGCGACCGGGGTGCCATATATACCAATCTTCAAATCCTGGCTCTCGACGACGGGACTTCTGAAACCATTCATGCTGATCAGAGCTATGGTTCGGTATAAAATCAACCATCACGCGTAGGCCATGATTGTGCGCTACCGTTATCATTTCGTCAAAGTCTTCGAGCGTTCCCAGCTTAGGATCCACGTTTTGAAAATCACTAATATCGTAGCCGCCATCTTTCATCGGCGACGGATAAAACGGCGACAGCCAAATAGCATCCACACCCAACTCTTCCTTGAGATACGGCAGCTTCTCGGTGATGCCTCTTATCGAGCCATGACCAAGCTGCGGATTACGTCCCTTATCTTCGTTGAACGTCCATGGATATATCTGGTACACGGCCGCATGCCGCCACTGTGATTGTTGACTTGTCATGTTTGTGTTAAATTAATGCTTCTGTTTATTATAGCGTACTTTACCCTTCTTCACATCATCTTCCGCGAGTAGAGCCGCCAAAACGCCATTTGTCCACCCAAATCCATCCTGTAGCGTATATTCACCGCCGCTACTCAATTTATGCGGATCGACGACATTGTATTTCTCGACCATTTTGGCTTTCTTTTTGTATACATACAGACAAGCGTCGACCCAACTCATCTTTATCTTGTCGGCCAATGCATGATACCCGTACTCGCGCAAGCCTTGTATCGCTACCCACTGGAGTGGTGCCCAGCCGTTCGGCCAGTCCCATTGCTGCTCCGTTTCAATAAGCGTCGTTACCAGTCCACCGTCTTTCAAGAAGTCTTTTTCCAGACGTTTCGCCACAGCTTTCGCTTGCGCGGGTGATGCAACTTTCGTAAACAGCGGAAACACACCAGCCAGCGTAATCCTGCCGGTCCGTTTACCCGTCTGGAAATTATAATCCACAAAAATCTGCTCTTTTTCGTCCCACATGTAGCGATCAATCGCTGCTTTGCGCTTCTCGGCCATACGCAGATAACGCCGCGCAAGCAGAGGTTGAAACATCGCTTGATACGTTTCAGCGATCGTTTTCTCTAAGTGATACAGCAGGCAGTTCAAGTCAACCGGCACGATATCGGTCGTATGTATGGTACTCATATTGTGAGGATCCTCGAGCCAGCGACTACTAAAATCCCAGCCGCTTTCCGCGGCCGCGCGCAAATCCAGATATAACTTTTCGTGGTTATCTCGCGAAGTACGCTCCGCAGTTTCCACGTCTTCACGCAGCGACTCCGGTCGAGGCGTTTTCTTATTGTCGAAGTATCTGCCCATCATTGTTCCATCAGGCATACGGACAACCCGACGCATCGCTGCAGCCTCATCCAGCTTGCCAAGCGTCCGTCCGCCCTTCGTCCAAAACCGATGTTCGCTCAGCATATACGGCAGGTACTCAAGCAGCGTCAACGTACGGTTTTGGTGCCGCGTGAGTAGCTTGACCACATGCGAAAGCATCGGCGGCTGACTGCGTGACAGAAAGTACGTGCGATTGGCAGTCGGGATAAAGCCAAATTTGCGAATCATGTATGTCATGTTTTTGGCCATGTTGTCGACCATGTCCCAGCGATCATCCGCCGCCAGACCGAGCATCGTAAAATAACTGTCCCAGTAAAACTGTGCGGTGAACCGCCCGCCCGGTACTATGTACGGATATGGTATGGCGATGAGCGATCCGCGATCCAACCGGTTGCGGCGTTCCAGCACGTTCCAAAGCTCGGCGATATGCTCGCGTGGTGTATGATACGGGTTGGTTCGGTATTCTGTCGATGAGTGCTCAAATGCATAGAAGTGTTGTGACACGAATTCTTGTAAATTGAAGTTCGGGTCGTTCTTTTGCATATCATACTCTTTTTTGATCTGCTTCATGCGGCCCCGTGGGATCAAGTCGATAAACGTCATGCCGTCATCGTAGATTTGATGCCTCTGCACCTCCGAAAACAACTCTCCCAACACCTCATCAGGGCTGGCTTTGGTCAGAATCAAAGCTCCGGCCGTGTTCACCAGGGCCGACTTGATCGCTTCTTCACGTGGTATTTTCAGCGGTATTTTTGGTATTTTTTTCGCCATAGTTTGCTTGCATTATAGAGGTTATGTATATAACTTACAATGGATTTTTTAACAATGTGTTGACATTTTGTAAAGCTTATGCTAAAATGTAAATAGTCTTGAATAAGACAAACACACTAAAAAGGAAAAACGATGCACAGCTACAACAGAAAAACAGAATGTATCCCTATCCGACAAAACAATGTCCACATGGTATACCCCTTCTAGTTTGAATCCCTGTCCTTTGGCAGGGATTCCTCTATGTGTCATAGTAGACAAATGCGTAAGCATTTTATACACTGATGGCATAAACCTGAAAGGAACCCTATGGATCAAAACAAACAAACCACTCCACCCGACCCGCAGGTCGCACCGACACCGGGTCAAAAAACTCAATATGTTATCACCCAGAAATCACTGAATGGCATCGGCGGCTGGTTGCTGTTTTTCATGGTTGTATTCGTCCTGGTCGGCATTGCTCAAATCGGTCTGTTTTTCCAGCTACTTAGTACTGGCGTCAGCACTCCGAGCGACACGATTGCCGTCGTTTTCGCACCGCTTTTCGCTGTCGCGTTTTTGGCATCGGTCGTTTTCATGGCAATGCGTAAAAAACTTGCTGTTCTCGCAGCATATGCCGCACTCGGACTTGGCGCACTATACAGTGTCATCAGCACACTCGTCAGTACCGATGATGAGATGGGTGGCAGTTTACCGCTAAAAATCAGTAGTGTCGTCATTGCCGTGATACTTTATGGACTATGGGCACTCTATTTCCGCCAGTCACGCCGCGTCAAAGAAACGCTCATCAAGTAGCACTCGCCTACTACAAAATCTCCGCTCGATTGAGCGGAGATTTTCATTATGCCTTGGCGGCGCGCTTACGTTCATTGGCGTCGAGATGACGTTTGCGTAGACGGAGGTTTTTTGGCGTCACTTCAAGCAACTCATCGTCGTTTAGAAAGTCGATGCATTGCTCTAGGCTCAAATCAGTAAACGGTGTGAGTTGTACCACGCCATCACTGCTGCTTGAACGCATATTGGTAAGGTGCTTCGCCTTACAGACATTGATTTCCATATCTTCTTGACGCCTGTTGAGTCCGACAATCATACCGGCGTATACTTCGACACCTGGACCAACGTACAATTCACCGCGCGATTCTGCATTTTGCAACGCATAAGGCGTGGTCGTGCCTGGCTCATATGCGATCAGCGCGCCGTTTCGCATGCTTTGGAGCTTAGGTCCGAGAGGCTGGTATCCGTGCGGTAGACTGTTCATGATTACCGTACCCTTCGTGGCAGTCAGTAGCTGATTGCGTAAGCCGATCATGGCACGGGTGGTGATAATGTATGTCTGTCGCGTCGCACCTGATGAAGTCGTCTCTTGGTGAATCAACTCAGCGCGACGTGTACCCATTTCTTGGCTGACCGTGCCGACAAACTCATTGCCAATTTCTATCACCAGTTCTTCTACCGGTTCTTGCGTTTGACCGTCTTTTTCTATCGTGACAACCTGCGGACGACCAACTTCAAACTCATACCCTTCACGACGCATCGTTTCGATGAGTACGCTGAGGTGCAGTTCGCCGCGACCGCTCACCACGAAACCAATACCCGCCTCTTCGACGCGGAGTGCCACATTTGTCTCCAGCTCGCGCTTCAAGCGGTCGCCAATTTGACGACTCGTCGTGAATTCTCCTTCGCGACCCTTCATGGGGCTGGTGTTCGGGCCCAGGTACATGCTGAGTGTCGGTGCTTCTACTTCGAGAACCGGCAACGCTTCCGGGTTATCTTTGTCTGCAATCGTCTCGCCGATGTGCGCGTCGCCAATTCCTGTGAGTGCCACGATATCACCAGCAGCGGCTCCATCAATTTCTTCGCGCGTCAGCCCACGATAACCAAACAGTTTGTCGATCTGAGTAGAACTATGCGTACCGTCACGTTTGATCAACGTCACTTGCTGACGTGGTTTCACGGTACCGCGTGTGATGCGACCGATGGCGTATTTACCCAGGAATGAATCGTACTGCAGCGATGTGACAAGTAGCTGCAGCGTGCCGTCCGTGTCAACGTTTGGTGCTGGTATTTCATTTATGATCGCGTCAAAAACAGGGGTTAAATCTGCATGTTCGCTCGTATTGTCGGGTAGTGACTGCCACGACTTGCCTTCGCGTCCGATAGCGTAGTACACGGGATAGTGAAGCTGCGAATCATCGACAGCCAGCTCCAGAAACAGATCGGCAACTTCATCTTCGACTTCCGTCACACGACGCGACGGCTTGTCGATTTTGTTGATCACGACGACAGGCTTCAGCCCCAACTCGAGTGCCTTCGTGAGTACGAATTTCGTCTGCGGCATAGGCCCTTCCTGTGCGTCGACGATGAGGAGTACACCATCAGCCATGTTGAGCGTCCGCTCCACCTCACCGCTAAAATCCGCATGTCCGGGCGTGTCGATGATATTGATTTTGTAATCACCATAGTAAATCGACGTTTGCTTGGCAGTGATCGTGATTCCGCGCTCATGCTCTTGGTCACCGCTGTCCATGATAAGCGATTGGCTCATTTCGGCTTGGTTTTCCCGAAACGTATTGGACTGTTTGAGCAGCCCGTCAACCATTGTCGTTTTGCCGTGGTCGACGTGCGCAATGATCGCCACGTTGCGTATAAATTTTGGGTCTTTCATAAAAATAATAATGCGCCTTCGGGCGCTCCTCTTTCCAGCATTATAACAGATATAGCAATGTCCGGCAATATCGTGTATAATAGCTCCTTGTTAAGCTGCGCGCGCGTGCTGGAATTGGTAGACAGGCTAGCTTGAGGTGCTAGTGCTCGCAAGGGCGTGGAGGTTCAAGTCCTCTCGCGCGCACCAATAAAATTGCCGACCATTGGGTCGGCAATTTTATTGGTACCCGTCGGACTCGAACCTCCACGGAAATTTTGCCTTGGCAAAATTATGGTGCTGGAGGGTCGCAACATTTAGTGAAATTCTGAAAAAGCTTGCTTTTGTCAGAATGAGCAAATGGCGGAGGCTTTAGCCGATAGCTCCTCTCACGCGCACCAATTAAAAATTCGACCTATCGGTCGATTTTTTAATTGATCGGTTCGAGTGCCTTGATTCTCCACGAAAATTTTGTAAGATAAGGGATTATTTTTATTATAGCTCTCCTGCGTTTCGTCGCAAAATAGCCTCGTAGCTATCTGTAGCGTCACCGACGGTGGTGGTCCATTTGCCACCCAGGCTTTCGGCAGCAGTAGTCACCGTGTCTATCAGTGTCGCGTCATGGAGCAGGTCTTTCATATAGGTGGAGTCATGAAAGCCGTCCTCAGGTGTGGATGCACTTGTCGCTTTGAGTACGTCGGTCGAGCTTGCAAGTCCCTCTTTGTTTGGGTACTCACGCTTTCTGCTGGCAAGATATTCATCGACCTTGATGGCTACCATCTCATCTATGTACTTTTTCTTGGCCCTGTAGGCAGCATTTTCACCGATCTGCTCTGTATCCGGACCATCTGTATCTTCGAACGCCAGATGACTGAGTGTATACGTACCAACAAGACGCATAAACACTTTGTCGTTACTTTCTTTGGTGATTTTAATAGTCTCGTCAGGCGACACCATGACTGCTCGGCGTGACAACGCTTCAATCGCGTCGCGCGCGTTTTTGGTCGCTGATGGCATCTGTTGATCCATGTCTTTCGTGATGGATACGATTTCACCATGGCTGTTATCAACTGCATATTCCGCGACAAGTTCACGAACAGGTTTGTTGATCGAAAACTGCTGCAATGTGTACTTTTCTGCAAGCAGCTGCGTGTCGTCTGCACGTATCTTTTTTAGCGAATACGCCGTCTCGTCGTCCACCGTCCACTCGACAGTTTGCACAGGTTCGTCAATAACAAACAGGTGGTTAGATTTCTGATGCTCAACAATCTCGTCGGCTAGACGTATGAATACATCGGGAGAATAAATTGTCTCGTATGATTTTTTGGACTGAATTTTATCGGGATTACTCATGGTTTTCTTATAAACTGTATTATACCATATTTATGATTGAATGTCTATACTTTCGGTCAATATCCGCGGCTTGCGCTCATACAGATCCAGAACCATTTCGCCGAATAGGGAGTTCGCCCAGCCGAACCATGGGCGGGTATAGTCCGTAGCGTCGTTGACGTTGATTGACTCGTGCATAAAAAACGTCGCGGCCGATGTATTGCGAAGCATCAGCAGACACTCTCTTATCTCGTCATCGTCACTACTCGTCATGATTCTCATGATGGTAGCGATCGGCCAAAAGAAATCTTCGGGCGTATGCGGACTTCCTTGACCTTCAAATTTACCTCTGTACATATACTTGTGGTCTGAACTCAAGATGAATTTTTTTGTGTTTTGCCATATCGGCGTTTCGGCGTATTTGTAGCCAAAATACGGCAGGCTCATCAGACTGGGGACATTTGGGTCGTCCATGAGCACAGGTTCATCGATCCCGTTGACCTCGTATGCATATATACGTCCATATTTTTCGTGCTCTACTGTGCCATGGTTTCGTATACCTTCGTCGATTTGATGTGATAACACGCGGCATTCGTTTTCCAGTTCTAGATGCTTGTTGTACCTTAGCACTTTCGCGATGCCATGTAGTGCTACGACCGCCATGGCGTTCGCTGGAATCAAATACGGCAGTTCGGCTTCGTCATCAGACGGACGAAATAGGTTCCTGACCATGCCGGTCTGCTTGGCTCGCGCGCCATAGCCATCATCCTCGACATCTGGAAAAGGTTCGCCATTTGGCATGGTGGCACGGTGAACGATAGGTTTCGTAATGTCATTTACACCCACACGCTCGCTCTGCATCACGTCAAGTACTCTGCGGATTGCCGACAACACTTCATCATTTACCACCGCATAATTGCCTGTCGTTTCACCGTATCCGTTGATCAGTCGCAAAAACGCCACCAGACTATCCAGTTCGTATTTGCGCTCCCATACAGCCTCATGCCACTGATCGCCATGCGGCCAGTGCGGCGTTTTGGGCGGGTTGTCGACATACGGGTCGACAAATGCGTTGGCATACGGGTCAATCAGAATGCATTTTGCCTGACGATATATCAGACCTTCTATCATTTTGGCGATTTTGGGATCCTGACGCGCAAATTTGAGATACGGCCAAATCTGGTTGGTGGAATCGCGCAACCACATAGCCGGAATATCACCGGTGATTATGACCGTGTCGGGATGTCCGTTTTCATCCTCATGATAATACGTCGTCGTATCCAGGGTGTTCGGCAGACACTGACGAAACATTCGGCGTATTATCGGGTCGTGTATATTCGGTGCTATCTCCTCGATAGCCTGCTCTATCGCTTCGCTACGGAACAACCGCTCCTCCTCTGGTGGTCGAGAAGTAAGATGCGAGAAATCACGAGGTAAATCAGCCATGCTTATATATTAGCCGTTTATGGTGTTTTGTACACTGTACCTTGCTTGGCCGTCCAATAGCGCACGCCTGCATAGTGCTCATCGGCACTCACGATCGTTTCATCGGGTTGAACCGCTTGAGTGTTCTTGGTGTGAACGTAGATGAAATTGGGCTGATATAAACCGATTGCGGGGGCATCGGCAAGCCAACGCTTGGCGAACGCAACGTATTTGACAGAGCGTAGCTTCAGATCAGATGTCGTGCGCGCGCTTGCCAAGTCATCATCGCTCGTTGTATTGCTGTAATTCGCAAAGTTTGATTGTCCGCGTGAGTGCCAGTACACAAACACGTCTGGATCACCGCCCAAAACCATCCTGTCAAGAAGCACGTCATAGTTGCGCTGCTGCAAAATGTCGGTCGCAAAACTTTGCGTTGGGTTGCTGGTGTCGAAAATTACCGTATCAATCTGCACACCTAACTTGCGCCATTGGGACGCTACGGTCTCAAGTGCAATTTCATAGTTGACGTTTTTGCGGGTCACGATACGGAGACGTAGCTCTGCTCCGTCTTTGTTGACACGCACTCCATCTTTGAGTGTCCATCCCGCCCTATCAAGCAGCCTGGCTGCTCCTGTCGGATCGACACGAGGCATAGGAATACTATCTGCGCTCTCTACCTGTTCGGGGATAAATGGCAGATGCAACTGCTTTGGATGTCCATAAATCTTGCCGCTAATAAGCGACGTGTCGGTTACCATTTGGAGAGCTCTCCTCACCTCGACGTCCTTTAGTGTTGGCTGTGCTGTGTTGAAAATCGCATAAACACCGTCGTTGACCGGTCGGGTGATGATATTGTATCTATCCTCACTGACATTGGACGCGACTTCGCTCGAGACATCACTTGCAGCGTTCACCTCTCCGGTTCTGAGTGCCCGTGCTATACCATCATCGTCTTTGTATGCATGAAGCTGGAAATAATCCAAACGCGGGCGACCATTGTAATAATCCTCGTTCGCGTCGAGATGAGCAATCTTGCGACCAGTCGTCTGGCTGACTACCTGGAGTAGGCGGAGCGTGAACGGACCGCTCCCTATCGGAGCAGTACTAAATCCAGATTCACGAAGCGTCGATGGCGTGACGTTTTTTAGCAAATGCATCGGCAAAATCGAAAACGTCAGACCCTCTTGCGGGAAGGCTGCGTACGCGGTTGGCAGCGTGAACTTCACCGTGTAGTCATCTACCCTCTCGGCACCGATATTTTGCCAACTTGCCGCCATGACCGCATGAGTCGCCGGGTTCTTCATAAGCTCGACTGTAAACACCACATCCGATGCGGTCAGAGGATGCCCATCGTGCCATCGTGCATCGTGTCGGAGATTGACAGTAAACACCTTGTCGCCCTCATTTTTGATAGCTGTAGCCAGATCACCTTTCAGGTGACCGGTAGTGTCCAGTGTATAAAGAGATGAAAACAGCAGATGCCGTGCCGATAATTCAGCTGGCGTTTCAGCATAAAGCGGGTTCAGTGTCTGGATCGGCCCCTTGACCGCTTCGGCATACGTGCCGCCGCTGACCGGTGCTTTCGTGATATAGCTTTGCTGGAACCACGTCATCTGTATGCCGACGATCGCGATCAATACGCCGACACTCGCAAGCCACAGTATGATATGAAGTCGAACTTCACGGATTTTATCCCAACGACTAATCAAAAACCGATGAGCGTGACGAGTTGTCGCATCCTCGATTTTACGGGCGTGTTTTTTGAGCTTCTTTGAGCGCTTTTTCAGCTCAAGCTGCTTCCATCCCTTTTTCCCCTCCATGTCAGTCGTACCTACCAGTCTACGAAGGCAGCAGTAAGCCCGCCAGAATTGATAGGACAAATATCACCGTAAGAATGATCGTCGCTTCAAATAGGTTTTTATCGAGGCCGCGACGAGTCGTGAAAAGCTCACCGGAACTACCGAAACCAGCACCCAGGCTCGCGCCTCGCTGCTGCAGCAAAATACAAACAGTTGCTAAAACTCCCGCACCAATCGTGATAAGTTGCAAAACTGCATCTATGGTCATGTTGTCTCCCTTCGGCGCGTGTCGTTGATCTCCAGCACGCTGCTTACTATATAGTTTATCAGACTCAGTATCATTCCGGTAAGTATGGAATTGATAAATGTCATTTGAATTCCCGGCGTCAACTGAAGCGAGACATACACCATGATGCCGTTGACGACCAAAATGAAGAGTCCGAGCGTCAACAGGATAGCTGGTAGCGACAGTATGATGACTATAGGACGCAATACGGTATTGATAATAGAAAAAACCAGTCCGGCAAATAAGAACAGGCTAAGGCTGGCGTTGACATCAATATCATCATAGCCAGTGCCAAGCAATCGTACAGCCAACCAAAGGCCGAATGAATTCAGCAGCCATCGAAGCAGAAAAACAGCGAATTGTCGACGCATATTACTTTCCATAGTATATCATAGCCTTCTAGCGAATACCGGGTGTCCTACAGACTAGTTGGCAACTTAGCACTCAGATTTTTGTGGCCGTTTTCTGTCACAAGGATATCGTCTTCGATACGAACACCGATACCTTCTTCGGGTATATATATGCCCGGCTCGACCGTCATCACCATACCCGGTTCGATAAGGCGCGGCTTGCCAAGCGCGTCATGGACATCGATACCCAAACCATGACCGATGGAGTGCGGAAAATATGTACGATATGCCGAATCATCGGCACCCTTTAGTAGCCCGACTCCGATCATTTCACGCTGCATAATTTCGTCGACACCCTTATAGTATTCCTCAATCGGCAAACCCGGCTCAATCAATCCGATAATCTCTTCCTGTGCCCGCCTGACAGCATCATGAATCAGCCGCTGTCGCTTACTTGGCTTGCCCAGTGCGTACGTACGAGTGATATCAGCCGCGTAACCATGATGGCGCGCACCGATATCGAGCAGCAATAACTGTCCTTTTTTTAACTTGTCATTATTGTGCGTGTAGTGCAGCGTGCAGGCATTTTTGCCCATCGCTACGATGGGATCATATGCATGACCGGCGGCTCCAGCATGACGAAATTCATGAGTAAAATCGGCTTCGATCTCATATTCATATTTGTATTTGTCCAGATTTTTACGCACGCGCTCAAAGCCCTTGATAGTCAAGTCGATCGCCGACTGCATGGCTGCGATTTCGACGTCCTGTTTGATGGCTCTTAGTCGCGCCAGCTCCAGACGAAAATCACTGACCTTGGGAAACACTCTGTCTAGACGTTCATGCATTTCGTGCGCGGCAGGATTGAGCGTAAAACCGAACGTTTCCGCCCCTGGTGGCGTATTGACAGTGTGCACCAGCGGGTGCGACCTCGCCGCCTGTCGTAGCCATCCATCAGCTTCTTGCCGATCGATAACATCTTCGACACCGCTCAACTCCTTGGCATCATCGTGCGACAAGCTACCATCAAACACCTGATGCCGCTCTTCGATAGTCGGCGCAACCAGCCAGGAACGCCGACGCTTACCGTCCATGAATAGCCACCAATCAGGATGTTCAACACCCGTGAGATACCAAAAGTTGCCCTCCTGCTCAAATGCTGCTGCCGCATCATGCCCACGCTGCATTTGCGTATACGCAGGTACGACCAGCAACCCGCCCTTCAACTCATCATATACCCGCTCGCGATTGCCAGTAAAAAAAGTTTTATCTAACTCAGCCATACGTTCAGCTTATCACGAATTCACAGGGAAGGACCTACCCTTCCTACCTAAAATTCGGAATAAATCCGAAATTGAAGCCCCATCCCCTAAAGGTCAAGATAAATTTGACTGAGACTTAATCTAGATAAGCCCTTAGTTTATTAGCTCTTGCCTCACCAATAGCTTCGACGAGTTGTTCGTACGTGGCTGACTCTACCCCACGCAGACTGCCGAACGTCCGGATGAGCTTTTTGCGCGTGGCCGGGCCGATACCGGGAATCTCCTCCAAATCGCTGGCGGTCTGTTTCTTGCTCCGCAGCACTGTGTGGTAACTGACCGCAAATCGGTGTGATTCATCACGGATACGTTGAAAGAGCTTCACTATATCGACAGACGCACCTGCCGATGTCTCTCCACGAAGGTTTTTCGCGTGTCCGGTAGATTTCGTTCGTCCGGGATGCAAATTTATAACCGTGTACTTGCCTTCTTCTATCGCTACGCCACCCGCCTGATGCAGGTAGTCACGATTAACCGTGACATTACTACCTTCTGTCTTGACGATGATTTCCTCTTCGCGTTTGGCGATGCTGATCACAGGCACGGAGACGCCGCGTTCATGCATGGCTTTGACTGCAGCGTCCAGCTGTCCTTTGCCGCCGTCAATCAAGACCAGGTCGGGCATACCCCAGCTTTTGATGTTTTTTTCGCCGAACCGCCGCAGGATCGTCTCGTGCATATTCGCCGTGTCGTTGTTTTGCTCGATCTTCGTTTTGAACTTTCGATACTCGCTACGATTACTGACGCCATTCGTGAACACCACCATGCTGGCCACGACATTGAGGCCGCCCATGTGGCTGATATCAAAACCTTCGATTCTCGCAGGTATCTTCGGTAAGCTAAGTAAGCTCGTGAGGCTACTGAGTGCATGATCTTTGCTAATATCCAGAAACTCGCGATCGCCAAACATGATCCTGCGCTGCAGTTCCGCCAGGTCGCGCAGGCGATTTCGCAGGCGGGCTGCCGTCTCAAAATCATGCAGTTTGGCCGCTTGTTTCATCTCGCGCTCAATTTCTTTCGCGAGCGTCTTGCGCCCTCCTTCAAAATAGCGGATCAGTTTGCGGAGTGTCGCTTTGTATTCGTCGCTCGTCGTGCCAGGTGCCGGATTTAAGCCGATATGTGTGTCTAGATCAGCCCGACCGTCTAGCTTAGGCGGCTTGGTATAGTGTGGAAATACGCGGCGTAGGTAGCGTAGTGCCTTGCGTATTGCGAAGCCGTTGTAATACGGACCAAAATATTCCGCGCCGTCATCATGGGGATTACGCGTAAACGACACATACGGCCACTCGGACTTCATATCAATGCGTACGTATAGCTGTGATTTATCATCACGCAGTAGTATGTTGTAGCGAGGCATGTAGCGCTTGACCATTTCTGATTCTAGAAACAACGCGTCGATTTCCGACTCTGTCTCGATCCAGTCGACATTCGCAATTTCAGCTACAAGTGCTCGGGTCTTGATGTCCATGTCGCGCTGTGATTGGAAATACTGCCGCACGCGATTACGAAGCACGGCGGCTTTGCCGACATACAAAATTTCGCCGCTTGCCGACTTATGAAAATACACACCCGGTGCGGACGGTAGTTTCTTTAACTTCTCCTCGAGTTTTTTGCTCATCTATACCATTATATCGTTACGCAACCGCGACGCCGAACAGGTGTCCGATTCCGTAGGTGACGATAGAAGCGAATATGATGATGAATAACTGACGCGTTGCACCATATGTAATGCTTTTGCCGCTCGTACGCGCGGTGTACCCGCCCACAAACAGTCCTCCTATTGCAGTCAGTCCGACTGCCCATGCGATACCGACGACGCCATGCAGACCAATGATCCACGGCAGAAGCGGCGCGATCGAACCGACCGTAAACAACAGAAATGACGAAATAGCAGCCACCCAGGGCGAACCCAATTCGTCTTCGTTGATACCAATCACTTGCGATGAATACATGGAAGCAAATAACTTCTTATCCTGCGCTACATCAGTAGCGGCGCGCTGTGCTGTTTTGCTATCGATTCCATGATGCTCGAAGTTCTTCGCCAAGTTTTTTTCAAGCAGCTCAGCGTCACTTCTCATGATACGTTTCAAGTCACTTAGGACACCCTCAAAGAGTTCGACCTGTGCTTTCACGGAAATCCACTCACCAGCAGCCATCGATATGGCTCCGGCAAGTAATCCCGCAAAACCGGCAAGCAGTACCGCATCGACCCCCGCACCTGCGGCTGCCACGCCGACCACTAGACAAAGCGTACTGACAAGCCCGTCATTCACACCGAGCACGGCGGCACGTGCACCACCACGCTGTACCTGCGCGGCTCGTTTTGCCAGTAAATCACTGGCTTTTGATACTTTTTCTTGCATATTATTACTTATTATACCATTTTTATTTATAAAATACTAGTAGCGTTAACGCTCCTGTTTACCATCAATCATAATACCGCAAAAACCATACATATGAATTATAATCTTTTTCATGAAGAGGCTCTCGCGTAGATCCCAGTACTTTTTGCGAAAACCGCATTTTGTCGCGGAGCTGATTGGTCATACAAACATCAAAAAGTCGGATACGGTTTACGACATCGGTGCGGGCAGTGGCATCATCGCGTCCGTGCTGGCAGCACGCGTCGCTCGTGTCGTTGCCTATGAAAACGACGCGCGCATGGCAGCAAAGTTGCGCGATAATTTAGGCACTCGTCAAAACATAGAAATCATCGAGGGCGACTTTTTGAAAGGACAACTCCCGACGACTCCCTATAAGGTCTTCGCCAACATCCCCTTCCATCTCAGCTCGCCCATACTCAAAAAACTGACTGAATCAGACGATCGGCCGACTGCGATATACTTGATCGTCCAAAAACAATTCGCAAACAAGCTACTCATCGACGATGCACGATTCACCGGCCTGCTGGGAGCTCAGATCGCACCACTCTATGTCGCCCGTATTCGTAAACGCCTCCAACGAACGGATTTTTGGCCGCACCCGGCCGTCGATACGGTACTTGTGGAGTTGTTGCTGCGAGACACTCCTTTGGTCGCACATGACCGGTTGACTGCTTATCGAAAGTTTATCGCTGATTGCTACAACGATCCAAAAATATTTATCAAAACGCCACGGTCGCATGCTGGCATATCATCAGAGCTCAAACCATCCCAGCTGACTGCTGATCAATGGGTCTCGCTGTTCGAGAAACAGGATATTTACTGACATTATGCTCTAAGATTTGGCATAGACGGCCGATATGTGCCGATACGTCTTGGTGAGGAATGCCAGCAGCGCAGCTGCCACCATAATAAGTCCGGAAATCAAGAATATGAGCGCGATGCCACGTGCGCCGCCATCGCCAAGCATCCAACCAAGGTTCTCCTTGCCTTGAACAGAGTTCATGTATGGTATGACGAAGAACTCCGCGATTGGTGCCACTATAAATGCTGTGATGGGCGCAGCGGATGATTCAAGTGCTTGCGCAAAGCCAAAGACTCGACCTTGTTTCACATACGGCACCACGCGTTGGATAACCGTCTGCTCGGCCGACTCAATGATTGGTATGAGTAACATATATATCCAAATACCAGCGACATATAACCACGCCCATTCGCGGATAGTAAAGAATGCACCTATCATACCCATGATCACTACCGTGAGCAGCAGTGTCTTGATCGGCTTTTTACCTAGACCAAATTGCGCGACCAACAACCCGCCGATGATAAATCCGGTTCCTGCCACGCCAAACACGATACCCCATAGCTCGACTGAAAAAATCGTCAAGCCATATGGATCCATGAGTGCCATATATGAGCCGCCGATGAAGTTGTTGAACATGGAGAAAAACAGCAGCCCGAAAAGTCCAGGGATCATCTTGATCGCCATGATGCTGCCTTTGATATCAACCTGCTTGTCCTTGAGCTCGGGGTCATGAGCAATGCCCTTTTCCGGGATTTTCACGAACAATATATGCACAAACGCAACCGCCGTCAGGAAGCATGCAATTGCTAGCGTCCAGCCCATACCAAGCAGTCCGACTGACAAGCCGCTAAACACGCTCGTCACGATGAAACCTATACCCTGCACCGTACCGACAAGACCATTAGCGTTTGCCCGCCTGTCTTTGTCGACAAGTAGTGTCACTATGGTCGAAAGCGCGATGTTACGCATGTTCTCAACGACCGCACCAATCAAAATAATCCCTGCAAATAACCATAGCCACGGCGACGCAATTGAGAGTAAAGCTTCTTCTGGCAGAATCACATAAAGTAACGATGCTACCAGAAACGCCACCAACGTAAAGGCGGCAGCAAATACCATGACGCTACGCTTTTTGTGGCGATCAACCACCGTGCCGAACCAAATACTGCAAAGTGCCACAAGCAGCATGTACGTGCCGCCTATGAGGCCCGTCGCCAAGACTGACTTCGTTTCGAGATATACCCAAAACGTCAAAGCAAACCACAAATAACTCGTGGTGACATTGGCGATCAATGTGTTAATGAGGACGTTATAGAATTGTTTCATCGTGCGGGAAATTTATACGGTACTTTTCAGAAATGCTTCCGGCTTACCGATGTCAACGTCAGCCATTTTTTTATTATACTCATCGAATACGATTTGAACATATGAACTTTATCGCTGTGAGTCATTACGGCCATGAAGTAATGGCACCACCTGGCTCTTGTCTGCCCATACCGCATAAAACCCGGCATTAAACAAAGCACTCTTCAATGCAGCTATTCGCTTGCTCCTTTTTACTGTCGGACGCTCTGTCGAGGTAGTCAATCTCTCTAGCTCAATCTCATCAGCAGTAATCTGACGCTTCATTTCTTCAACTCTCTCATCAAACGACGTATTCTGGACAATCAATCGTACCAGCTCCTGAATACCTCGGATTTGCTGTTCATCATAAACCGCATAGCGTCTCAGTACAGATCCTTGCCAAGTCTTCTCCGTATAAGTACATGACCAGTGATTTTCTCGCACCTCCAAATCGTACTGTTCCAATCCACCGCTCACCCTCCATGCGTACCGTTCGTCTTGATGTGACATTCTATTGTCAAACTCCAGCCACAGCGCGTCTTTGTACTGCGGAGTATCCGGTGGAATCGATACAGTATGATCAGAGTTTAATTGGGCACGGGCAACGAATGAGACTTTTCCTCTGTGAAGCAACTGTCCATACTCATCCGCAAAGTCTTTCGCAAAACGAAATCCATCTTCGTGCGATACGATTTCATAATCATCAAGGGCAAATAAAAAACGGCCAATTGGCCGCTCATCTGCGCGCTCTGATCGTGATTGAAATGCTTCTTGCATTGCGTGTATGGTAGCACGCGTAACTTACGAGCGTCAACGCTCGATGAAATCATACGTTTGCCATGGCTTTTGGCTCACATCCGACAAGCGGAGATGTACCGGTACAATCACGTAGTTCGTTTGGTCAGGCAGGTCCTTGAATGGCAGCGAAAACGGGAGCTTGCTATAGTGTTTTTCGCTGTATTTTTTTTGAAACTCTTCGGGTGTCAGCTGGCGCGCATCGCCTTCCAGCTGGACGGTCCAACGTTTGTCGGCATCGGTAATCGTCATCGCTACTTTGCTATTGCGAACGATATTGCTTGCTTTTCGCGACGCAACAGACGTACCAATGACAAACTCCAGATCATCATTGCTCGAAAACGCTACTGTTGCCGAATTCGGATAGCCGTCGATACCCTGCGTAGCAATGACACAAAGAACTTGGCTATCCAAAAACTCATAGAGATCCTGTCTTGTTAGTTTGGCTCCTTCGCTCATACTGCTCCCACCTTTTCTCGAGGACGGCAGTCTGCGGTGTGGTAGAGCAGGTCTGGATTTTGTTTGCAGTTCAAGCAGATCAGTACCAAGTCGTTACATTCCGCGCGGGCACAGTTTTCGAAATTGTTCGTGGGACCAGCACAGTGTGTACACTCGCCAATTGTCTTGGCATGGTCAGAAAAATCAATGGTCATACGATTATCAAACACGCGCAGGCTGCCTTCCCAGAGCCCATCGTCGCCAAATGCTTCGCCGTATTTCACGATACCACCATCGATTTGATAGACTTCTTTGAAACCGCGTTTTTTCATCATGGCGGATATGACCTCACAGCGGATGCCGCCGGTGCAGTACGTAATGACTTTTTTGTCTTTGATGTCGTCGTATTTGTCGCTTTCGAGCTCCTTGATAAAATCGCGCGAGGTGTTGGTATTTGGCACGATAGCGTCTTTGAATTTGCCGATTTTGGCCTCGTGCGCGTTGCGGCCGTCAAAAAACACCACGTCGTCGCCATACTTTTCGATCATTTCATGGACTTGCTTTGGTTTGAGATGTTTACCGCCGCCAATCACACCGTTTTCATCAACGTCATACTCCTCGTCGCTTGCCTGAAACCCGACCAACTCGCGTCGATGCTTGACGCTCATGCGCGGAAAATCATCGCGGCTGCCATCGGACCATTTGAACACGATACCTTTAAACCCAGGATACTGCTTGGTGGCTTTGATGTATTTTTTGAGATCATCCATCTCACCGCCAACCGTGCCGTTGAGTCCGTGCCGACTCACCAATATGCGCCCACGAAGATTCAGGCTATCACACAATGTTTTTTGCCACAGTTTTACAGCTTCCGGGTCTTTGATCGGCGTAAATTTGTAGTAGAGTAGAATCTTTTGCATCAGTAAATATTATACCATCTGGTGACAAGGGGGTTGACTCGTAGTATCATCAAGTGCATGAACAGCCCGTCGGAACGGTTCCATATGCCGCACGAAGAGCGTCCGGAATACCAGGACGCTGATCGCGAAGGGCTCGAAATCATCACTGATCTTATTGACGAATTGCTTGTCTCACACGAGCAGTCCTGTGCAGAACATGCTGCATCTTCGGTATCCATGACCGCATATTTCTCGATCAAACGTACCTTCAATTTTCTAGATAGCGGCATGTCATCAGGCTGGATGTGGCCACTCACCGAAACAACCATCACATTAGCTTATTATCGCTATAAGAACCCGACTCATGAGTCATATTCAGTCGTCATCAACTCCAACATTCATCAGCAAGGTCAACAACCCGGTACGCTTCCTCCGCTTCAAACTAACTACCATATTGAATACTTCGGCAAAGATCGTGAAAGCAAACCGCAAACCAGAATGTCAGCCCTCAATTTGGATATTCTCGGAGAATCCAAGCAAACATGGGAAACTCGTGATATGACCAGCTATGACGCCGGACAACTATTCGACGAATTAGGCAAGGTATATGATCTCCATCAGCGACAAGCCGATGAGCAACGTCGTCTGGACGGACTCTTCCCAGACATTGCATAAAATCTTTTCAAATACGGTACTTCATGTCATACTAGATAGACTATGATTGCAGTCATGCAATCCTCTACGCGCACGACGTTTGCTGAATTCCCAGGATTCACAAACCTGTAGCGACATTTTTATTTTATACAACTAAATCGAAGGAGACTTTTTGAGCACGAACAAACAGACGTTGCGCCTCTACTGGCGGCAGATCCGCAAACACAAAATCAGCTTTTTTATCATGCTGTTTAGCATTCCCGTCGGCGTGTTGTTGATTGACACGCTGCTACCCTATTTCTTGAGTCAGGCAATCGGCGGTTTGGCCGAACATGATTCCGCCACGGTACAGACGAACCTCATACTAGGACTGATCGTTGGATTACTCGGCGCAGTCATAAATTTTGTTGGGTTTCGAGCCATGTCTATCCATGAGGCTGACGTGATCGCCGACCTGCGAGAGAACACATTCAACGAACTCATCCACAAGGATCATGACTTTTTCTCCAATCAAAAAATCGGTGCCATGACCAGTCGCTACATAGACTTTGTCCGCAGCGAGATAACCATCCAAGACCTTGCCATTATCAGAACCTTTGGCTTTCTGCTCTCTGTCGGTGGTGGCGTTATCATTCTCGCCACCCAATCCATCGCAGCGGCTGCTATAATTTTGGCTCTTATCATTGGTCTATTGTTGCAAGTACGATGGAGTGCGAAAAAGCGTGCACCCTGGCGTCATGAGCGCAAAGAGCTCGTCAGCGAAATCCACGGTGCAGTCGCAGACGCACTGACAAATAACGTCATCGTCAAGACCTTCGCTGCGGAAGACCGGGAAATATCACACTTACATAAACTCACGAATCGGTTTCGTAAAATTTATAAAAAAGATATCGGGTTCATTTCTGCTGAAGGTTCTGCTCGCGTGGCGATCATGGCCATCGTGCAAATTATCGCGATCAGCGTAGCGGCCTCCATGGTTGGTGGCGGTATGATTACCCTTGCGACCGCCATATTCATGCTCGCTTATCTGCAACGTATCGGATCGCAGCTCTTCGTACTTGGCGACATCATCAATGGCTACGACCAGGCATTCCTGGACGCTGCACCCATGACAGAAATGCTCAATCACGCAGATGCCGTGACCGACAAACCGAACGCCAAAAAATTCAAGCTACGAGAGGCGACGATCCTATTCGATGGCGTCAATTATAGTTATGCGGACGGCAAAGAAAACGTACTCAAAGACCTGAACTTATCAATTCCTGCCGGTCAAAAAGTTGGGCTCGTGGGTCATAGCGGGGCTGGCAAAACGACCATCACTCACCTTTTGCTACGTTTCGCAGATGTAAGCAGCGGATCGATTAAAATCAGCGGACAGGACATTCGTAATGTCACACAAACCAGCCTACGCGAACATATCGCTTATGTGCCCCAGGAACCGATGTTGTTTCACCGTTCGCTCCGCGACAATATCGCCTATGGCAAGCCAGATGCAACCGAAGCGGAAATCCGTCACGCCGCCATCCAGGCAAACGCCATCGAATTCATCGACCAGCTTCCACAAGGACTTGACACGACAGTCGGTGAGCGTGGCATCAAGCTATCCGGCGGCCAACGCCAACGTATTGCCATTGCGCGCGCAATCCTAAAAAATGCACCGATTCTCATACTCGACGAGGCAACCTCGGCACTAGACAGCGAGTCAGAAAAACTCATCCAGGCATCACTCGAAACACTCATGAAAGGCCGCACATCAATCGTCATCGCCCATCGTTTGAGTACTATCGCAAAGCTGGATCGCATCGTCGTTTTAGAAAACGGCAGCATCATTGAAGACGGCTCGCACACCCAGTTATTAAAACGTCGCGGCACATATGCCAAACTTTGGAGGCATCAGTCCGGCGGTTTCATCGATGAATAGTGCGGCACCACAAATGCTTCCGCTCCTCAAAGAACGCAATCCCCCTAAACATATAGTAAAATAGAGATATGACAAAGTCACCTGAAGGAACTGGATTTTTTGAACATCTCAAACCCGATGAAAAAACGCTCCGACATTTTGGCGTGCTGGCTCTTCTAGGTGTCGGCATCTACGCTGTCGCGGCAGCTTAAGTAGGGTTGTTCTATCAGCCGCCCGCATCTAGTGAAGTCGACTTTACTAGATGCCTATGGTTGCCTTTGCTAGGCTGGGCTCATAGCATAAGGAGGAAAGTACAGATATGAGCTACGAGCCAACCATTCATGAAACCCAGACAGCGATTTTGCGCCACTTATTGTTTTCGCCGAGTGCCGGATTTGCTCGACTACAGAAGGACACTGGTCTTACAAGCGACCACTTCAATTTCCATATCAAAAAATTATTGGAACGTGGATACGTGGAAAAAAGCAAAAGCCAATACACGCTGACACCACGAGGCAAAGAATACGCCAACCGACTGGATACTGATGAAAACGAGATAGAACGTCAACCCAAAGTTTCTGTGGTGCTACTCGTCGAACGTCAACACGAAGGTCGTCGAGAATTTCTGTGTCAGCAGCGACTCAAGCAACCATACTATGGATTCTGGGGACGACTCGGCGGTAAAGTGCGCTGGGGAGAAAGCTTCGAAGAGGCCGCCGAACGTGAGCTCGTGGAAGAAACGGGTCTCACGGCGACATTTACGTACAAGATGATGTTCCGCAAACGAGACTACAAAAAGGGCACCGATGACCTGCTCGAAGACAAAGTCTTTGTCGTCATGTACAGCGACAACGCTACAGGCGAACTGATCGTCGATTTCGAAGGAGGCCACAACGAGTGGCTTACACAGGAAGAATTTGTCGCCAAAGAAAAAACTTTCGAAAGCGCGCGACGATTCGTTGAGTTGGTTGACAACGGCACCACTTACTATTCAGGGACCTATGAATACGACGACTCTGAATACTAAATGTTGCATTCATAACCAGTTTGTGGTATAATGCGGGCATACTGATATAGTGCGTCCCATGACGCGACTGGCTGGTCAACAGTCAGGGAGTGGTACATTACGATTACGAGGGAAGGTCTGACGTGACTGTTTACGGAAGCAAAGAAGTGGTCACCAGGCAGGATCGACGCCGCAACGCGCGGATGAAGGAGACGATTGACGTCGCGGCGAAACGCGACAAAACCCGCCTCAAGATGGTGCGTAGCCATCTGCAGGAACAAGGCATCGAATTCACTGAGGAGATGTTCACACGGAAGGCATTCATCGAAGCACTCGACTGGAAGCACCGAAAGCGTTCGCCATCGAAAGCCGACATGAAGCTAGCCAGCGAGCTGCAGAACGCAACTCAGTGGTATATCAAACTCTCACGTACGGTCGCCCGCTACATCTCCAGGGAGCGCAACGGTTTCATCTGGGGAGATTCGCTCGAGGATCTCTACGAAGAAATCGCTGCCGCTCCATACATCCTGGAGCAGGAGCCAACGGTTACCACGGAGGACATCAGGTTCGCCGTTGACATCGCGGTGAGTAAAAAGAGGTTGCGTCGTCAGGAAGCCGTAGGCACAGACACATCCACGCGTACGTGCATCGATACTTACGCCGCCTAACCCTCACAGCCAAGGACCCGGTCTCGCGGATACACGACAACTTGTCGTCCGCGATACCGGGTCCGTTATCGTTTTTGGAATTTGCAAATAGCATAACTTTAGTATATGATGGCTTTATCGTAGAATACCTCTGCGAGCACATCACAACCAAGTCAGGAGAGTGACAACGTTGTCCAACGCCTCATCAGCATCTGATTCCACCCATTTCGAGAGCGAACTGGTCAGACGAGAGATCATCAACCGAATCCTGTACCTTAACCAGGGTCTCGGTCGAGGTCTCAATCACGACATTCGAGATGTCGGACCCAACCTGGATGACCTCATCCAGTATGTCCTTTTCAAGGACAAGAAGTACCAACAGCTGGAAAAGAAGGGGCAACGTTCATTTAGGTACGCACAGGAGGCCGCCCACCGACGCCGTACCATCACGTTGATCGTCCAAGACCTTCATGCCGATGGAGAAATCTTTTATCTCTGCGGTATCTGGACGCTCAAGGTATCGACGACCGACGACCATCGAAAGGCCGGACGTCGCTCAAAGCGAAACGTGAAGAACGACCAGCGACCATACCATGGCCGTCCCGGACGGGATCGCCGACGGCTGCCACAATTTGCCGCTGCCTGACTTAACCCCCGATGTGACCAGCCTACCCGGCGGGTCACATCGGGTTAAGCCGATTACTAAAATCCGCCGAAATTCGGCGGATTTTCTATTTCTTGAGACCCCTAGGATTTGTGCTGTTGGATGCAGTACATAGAACCGACACACTTGGATGTAGCACAAGGCACCGATGAAGCACGGAACGAGCCGTATAAAAATACGGCGAATGAGTACTGAAATCAGTAACGCAGTGATACGCCAAGAGTACCGGCAGAGTTGCTGGCTCTGCCAGCAACCAGGCCGGTACGGTGTGTCGGTTCTATTTGTTGGCGTCGACGTTCGACTGCTTCGGCTCATCCTGAGCCTTCCCACCAGGTTTCGTCTCTTCTTCCTGAGTATCTTGCGGCGTATCTCCACCATTATCGGCATCGACAGCTTCCGCAGTTGCCTCTTCGGCGTCACCAGCGGCTGCTTCATTCTGTGCCTGCAGGGCACTTGGTTCGTATACGTTTGCGATGACCAGTTCGAGATCTTGTTCGATATCAGCATACGCCACACCTTCGGGCAGCTTTATGTCACCCAGTGTCAACTTGTCTTCAGTGGTCGTAAGATCGGCAATGGAAATCTCAAGTGCCTCCGGCAAGTCAGCAGGTTTTGCCTTGATTTCTACGTGCTCCAGTGCCTGTAGAACGACCAGCCCAGCCTTTTCCGCAGCACTTTCACCCATACCGAGCAGACGAATTGGAACTTCTGTCACGATTGCTTCGTTTTGCTTAATGGTATGGAATGCGACATGACGCACGTTGTGCTTCACTGGGTCGACGTCGATATTCTTGATAATAGCAAGCTTCTTCTTGCCGTCAATCACTAGATTAATCGGCGTATGTTTACCGGCATGACGTGCAACTTTTGTCGTCTCGACAGCACCGGACTGCGTGTTGATCGGGTCTGCCTTGCCGCCGTAGACCACGCTTGGTACCTGACCCTCGGCTCGAAGCTTTTTGACCTGTTTGCCTTGGGCGGTTCTCTCTGTAAGTGTCAATGATATATCCATGAATCCTCCTGCAATACTGACTATTCCGTACCTCTTTATTATAGCATAAATGCGATGCATCACGGTGGATTTACAGCAAAAACACACTTCAGTATGGATTGCAGTGCTACAATAGTGAAGAAATGATTCCTGGCGTTGAATTAACCGATTTTATCGTCTGGGGCGGCGTCCTCGCCGTCGCACTCGTCGTGTTCGCGGAGTCCGGCCTACTCATCGGCTTTTTCCTGCCTGGGGATACACTGCTGTTTACAACCGGCTTTCTGGTAAGTTCCGGTCTGCTGGGCCCAAACGCAAATATCCACTTGATCGTGTGTATCCTCTTCTTAGCCGCTGTCGCAGGTGACAGTGTCGGATACACCTTTGGTCGTCGTCTCGGACCAAGAATTTTCAGACGACCAAACTCACGGCTTTTCAAGCAAGAAAATATCCAACGAGCTGCGGCATTTTATGAGAAACACGGTGGTAAAACTATTATCATCGCCCGGTTCGTACCCATCGTCCGCACCTTCGCGCCGATCGTCGCTGGCACAGCTCGTATGCGCTACCCTACGTTTTTGACATACAATATCATCGGCGCACTCCTTTGGGCAGTGGGTGTCACGTACCTGGGTTACTTCGCAGGTACATGGTTCCATAGTATCGGTATCGAAGTTGACCAAGTACTCTTGCCGCTTGTCGCCCTGATTCTGCTCATCTCCCTCGCGCCAGGCATCGTACATTTACTTCGCAACAAAAAACAGCGCGATATGCTTCTCGCTCTATCCAAAAAGCAATTTGAACTGCTCTTACACTACAAAAAACGACGACGCGACAAATAAAAATAGCGGCTATGCTTCTTATAGCAATGCTTTGAGATAGTTGCCTGTAAATGATTTGGGTGATTTTGCGATTTCTTCTGGAGAGCCAGTGGCGATTACCTGTCCGCCGCCGTTGCCGCCTTCTGGTCCCATATCAATAATGTAGTCTGCAGTTTTGATAACATCCAGGTTGTGTTCGATAATCACCATGCTGTTGCCACCCTCAACAAGTTTTTGCAGGATAGTCATGAGACGCTTGACGTCGGCACTGTGCAGTCCCGTCGTGGGCTCGTCCAAAATATACATGGTGCGGCCGGTGCTACGACGTGACAGTTCGCTCGCAAGTTTGATACGCTGCGCCTCGCCGCCGCTGAACGTCGTGGCTGGCTGACCCAGACGAATATAGCCCAGACCGACCTCGACCAGCGTGTCGAGTTTGCGGGCAATCGCCGGGATGTTCGCGAAAAACTCAGCGGCCTGCTCGACCGTCATTTCCAGCACGTCGCTGATGGTCTTGCCATTGTATTTGATCTCCAACGCCTCGCGGTTGTAGCGTTTGCCTTTACACACGTCACACGTCACATACACGTCCGGTAGGAAATGCATTTCGATTTTGATTACGCCATCACCCTGACAATTCTCGCACCGCCCACCCTTGACATTGAAACTGAACCGACCGGCTTTGTAGCCACGGATATTGGCTTCTGGCGTGCTGGCAAACAATTCACGAATTGGCGTAAATACTCCGGTATATGTCGCCGGGTTGGAGCGTGGCGTACGGCCGATTGCTGACTGGTCGATGACGATCGCCTTGTCGAGCTGCTTGATGCCGTCTATGCTGTCATGAGTGCCGGGCACTTCCTGGCTGCGATGCAGCCTAGCGGAAAGTTCTTTTGCCAGGATATCGTTGACAAGCGTTGACTTGCCGCTACCACTCACACCGCTGACCACCGTCATGAGACCAAGCGGAAACGTAACGTCGATGTTTTTGAGGTTATTCTCACGGGCACCGCGGACCACTAACACCCGGTCCTTTTCGACTGGTCGGCGTTTTTTCGGAATATCGATTTTTTCTTTGCCAGCAAGGTAACGTCCGGTGATACTGTCGTCGTTCTTGGCAACTTCGTCAGGCGTGCCGTGTGCTACGACCTGACCGCCAGCTACGCCCGCACCCGGACCGATGTCTAGCAGGTAGTCTGCCTCACGTATAGTATCTTCATCGTGCTCGACGACCAATACCGTGTTGCCCAAATCGCGCAGACGTTTGAGTGTCGCGATGAGTCTGTCATTGTCACGCTGGTGCAAGCCGATCGATGGCTCGTCGAGTACGTACAACACGCCCTGCAGACCGCTGCCGATTTGGGTCGCCAGACGAATACGCTGCGCCTCGCCGCCACTAAGCGTGTTGGCCGCGCGCGACAATTCCAGGTACGTCAGACCGACGTTGCTCATAAAACTCAGACGCGCCACGATTTCTTTGAGTATCTGTGTCGCGATGACTTGTTCGGTCGCAGTAAGTTTGAAGTGATTCGCAAAGAAATCCAACGCTTCATCAACGCCCATGCGGCAGATGTCCATGATGTTTTTGCCATGCACAGTTACCGCCAGCACGACAGGCTTCAGACGCGCGCCCTTACAGGCGTGGCATTCGCGCTCACGCATGAAGCGTTCTATGTCCTTTCGCATGAAGTCACTGTCGGTTTCTTTGTGTCGACGCTCGAGATTCGGGATAACGCCTTCATACGTCGAGGTATACGAACGCCCCATGCCGATACTGACGGTGTAAGTCTCGTCGCCGGTACCGTAGAGAATTTTTTGCTGTGCTTCCGCCGACAGTTCGCGGACCGGCACTCTCATATCAAAACCGTGTCTTTCGCCCACGGCTGCCAGCCGTTTCATATACCATGCATCGCTATTGACGCGGTTGTAGGGTCGGATCGCGCCCTCGGCAATCGTCAGATTCGGATTGAACACCAGATCAGGATCGACTTCCAGACGGCTGCCAAGCCCGGTACATACCGGACAAGCTCCCTGCGGCGCGTTGAAGCTGAACAATCTCGGCTCCAGCTCAGGAATTTCCTCGTTCGGATGATTCACGCAGGCATATCGTTGTGAATACACGTCAGTCTCGTCATCGTCGACGCGCAGAATCTCCACTACGCCACCGCCTATGTCGAGTGCTTGCTCAACGGATTGGGAGACACGGCTCTTCATGTCATCGTTGATTGCTATACGATCGACGACGATCTCGATATCATGCTTGTAGTTTTTTTGTAACTCCGGAAACTCATCGAGCGCGTACACGACACCGTCCACCCGAGCACGGGCAAAACCAAGCCGTCGATACTGTTCGGGCACGTGAGCAAACTCGCCCTTTTTGTCTTTGACGATCGGAGCCAAAATCATGAGACGCTTGCCCTCGTCGTACTGCAGGATGGTATCGATAATATCCTGTGGCGTGCGACGCTGCACCGGCTCGCCATCGATCGGGCAATGCGGCACGCCGATGCGAGCAAACAGCAGACGCATGTAATCATAGATTTCGGTCACGGTCGCGACGGTTGAGCGTGGATTGCGACTGGTCGATTTCTGGTCGATACTGATCGCCGGACTCAAACCTTCGATCTGGTCGACGTCCGGCTTATCCATAGTACCGAGGAATTGCCGAGCATAGCTTGAAAGGCTCTCCACGTAGCGACGCTGACCCTCGGCATAAATCGTATCAAAGGCAAGCGAGGACTTCCCGGAGCCGGAAAGACCCGTAATCACAACAAGCTTATCGCGTGGAATTTCAACCGTAATATCTTTCAGATTGTGCTCACGCGCACCCGTTACTCGTATAACCTCTGGCATAACCAAACTATTATACAGATTTTTGGCAAGTTTTTCCAGTGTTACAAATGAGTGAAGGCCCTGGCAACAGTTAATATTATAAAACAAGGACCGCCGATTTGGGG